>CAZXBB010000255.1:0-15986 GCA_964638815.1 uncultured Isosphaeraceae bacterium | reverse complement strand
ATCCGGCGCGGCCGTACCGGAGCGAGTGTCGGCCCCCCTTCGGCCCGAATGGCCGACTCAGCCCGCCCGCCGTACGGATCGCTCAAGATAACCGCCCGCTCAGGCCCGCCGGAACGAATCCGGCGCGGCCGTACCGGAGCGAGTGTCGGCCCCCCTCGGCCCCCCTTCGGCCCGAAGGGCCGACGCCGCCCGCGCGCCGACTCAGCCCCCCCGCCGTACGGAGCGCTCAAGACAACCGCCCGCTCAGGCCCGCCGGATCGAATCCGGCGCGCCCGTACCGCAGCGAGTGTCGGCCCCCCTTCGGCCCGAAGGGCCGACTCAGCCCGCCCGCCGTACGGAGCGCTCAAGACAAGCGCCCGCTCAGGACCGCCGGATGAATCCGGCGGTCCGTACCGGAGCGAGTGTCGGCCCGGAGGGCCGTACGGAGCGCTAAAAATGGAGCCGATCGGGCTTGAACCGACGACCTCCTGCATGCCATGCAGGCGCTCTCCCAACTGAGCTACGGCCCCTTCGTGCGTTCGACCTGTCAAAGCCGACCCGTTGGGACAGGTCGGCAGATCGGACCGAAGAGGATAGTCGAATCGGTGAGGCGAGCAAAGCGCCGGACGCCGGTACGAAAAAGAGAAGACCCGGCCGTCGGGCCTGGGTCTCTCTTTTTTCCCTGGGGTGTTCGTGGGGTGTCTGTCCGTGGGATGCCCGCGCGATACCCACGCGATGCCCGCGCGATGCCCGCGCGATTCCCGTAGAACGGCAACGCCCCGCGAGGGTCAGATCCGCCGCCGCCGCCGGCCCAGCAGACTCAATGCGCCCAGGCCGAGGAGCGACAGGGCGCCCGGTGCCGGGATGCCCTGGGCCGTCAGGACAGGGCCGCCGCCCACGTGGTCGTTGTCCGACGTGACGCGTACGAGGTCCATCTCGGCCGGGTCGCCGACCGCCTCCGCCAGCAGCCGCGTCTGGTCGGCCGCGACGTTGTGCGGCGTCTGGAAGATGTACAGCTCGACGATGTTCGCCACGTCGAGGATGTCCACCGCGCCGACTGCGTAGGCGTCGAAGAGGATCCTCATCTTCTCCTCCGCGCTCACGACGTGGCCGCCCGTGATCGTCGTGATCTTCTTGATCCAGTCGTCGCCGCCCCACGTCGCGCCGCCGCCGAGGCGGTCGCCGATGCAGTCCTGGATCGTGTGACCCTGGAGGCAGTCCTGGATCGTGTGACCCGTGAACTCCCTGTTCCTGTTCCGCTGCCAATCGGCGTGCACCCCCATCGCGATCGCGAGCGTCGCGGCCACCGTGAAGGCTCTCTGAAGTTGTCTGGTCTTTATGCCCATGAGCTTCTTGCCGCCTCTTTGGCTGATTAGCTGGATCGAACGACGCGCGCCGACCGGAGGATCTCCCAGCCGGTCTTGTGGAACGTCGGGAATCTGGCCATCGTCCCGGTGATGACCCGGACTTCTTCGTCGTCGACGACACGCGGGATGTCGAAGCGCGTGCTGCGCACCGCCCGCTCCCACCGCGAATGCTCCATCGTGAACACCCGTTCGCGGATGGACCAGTTGTCGAGACGCTCGGCGATCTGGTCGGCCTTGTTCGTCAGGATCGCCATGTAATGCTGGAGATCCGCCTCGTCGGTGAGCGATCGCATGGCGATGTTGCACCCGAAGATGCACCACCAGCCGTAGCTCTCGAGCCGGTCGCCCACCGGACCGTCGGAGTCGTCGCCCACGGCATCGAGCCCGTCGCAGAGATCCTTCAACGCCTCGATGGCGTCACGCCGCTCAAGGGCGACCTCCGCTTCGACGATGCCGCCGGCACAGGTGTTGGCGATGCCCTCGTAGTACTGGATGCCCGAGTCCGCGGCGAGACGGACAAACTGGTCGCGGGCTTCGCAGAGGTCCTTCAGCGACAGCTCGGCGAGTTCGGCCGTGCGGTCCGGCTCGTGGCTCATGAGGCGCCGGTACGTGTGGCCGGAGACGTAGTACGCGAACGCCCGTGTCTTGCGATCACGCAGGGTCTCGGGCGGATTGGCCTCGTACGTGCGAAGGAGGTCGTTCGCGATCGAACGCGCCTCCACCAGCGAGAACAGGCTGTAGTACGCGTTCGCGAGGTTCACCTGGAGCATCCGGCGGAACTCGGAGGAAACCGGGTGCATCTGGAGACCGCGTTGCACCGCCTTGAGGACGTTGGCGTAGCGACCCACGCCGTCCCAGCCGCCTGCCTCACGGTTGCAGGCCCTGGCCTTTTCCTCGGCGGTCTCGGCCACCTCGAAGGCTGCGCGCGCGAATTCGATCATGCGGTCGTAGTTGCCGGCCGCGTGGGCCTCACGGGCCGCGGCGTCGAGCGCCTCGAAGTCCGTCGGTTCGGTGAGGCCCGCCTCCGGCTGGTCGGTTCCCCAGAGATACGACACGACGTCGTCCACCTGCCAGTCGAGAACGCCTGAGAGATCGACCACCAGATCGAGCTTCGGGATGCCGCTGCCCGGCACCAGCTTCGTCGGATCGCGGCGCAATGTGCGCGCAAGCTCCTTGCGCGTACAACCCTTGTAGTTTTGCGCGAGGTCGAGAAGTTGGGCCAGTCGCGTCCGGCGCAATTCGGATCGGTCCATCACGCATTCCTCCTTGACGGTCGGCTTCTCAGCCTCGGTCCACTCACGACCGGTCACGGACGTGCTCGGACCACCGCCCTTCCCAGTCTGCAACTTATACGCCATTCATCCCCCATCGGGTCCTGCGCCGCCCTTTTTCTCTCCTCTGGCAGAACCGGCCACTCCCAGTCTGGCACGATTCCAGCCTGTTGCCAAAACGCCGCCCCAAAGCGAGTTAGCGCAAATATTACGGTTCGTTTCGCGACCAGGGTAAAACCCTCACGTGGGCCGGGGAGCCGGGGGACCCCCGCCCACGTTCTTCATCCTTTCCTCCTTCCTTCCATCCCCCGCTGGAGGGGGCCCGAACAAGGCCTTCTCACCGCCTCCCTTCCGGTTTCCCCGGGAGGGAGGCTTTTCAGAGGGCTCTCGCGACACCTCCCGGATCGCCCGGACTGCCAAAAGGCACTCCCTTCGCAACTCGGCAGCATTTTGGCAGGTGTCCGGCGGCGGGTGGTATACCCGGTCTCGCCAGACCCACGACTCTTGGCACCAAGAAAGGTCCTCGCTCTTTCCTCTTCCTCTTTCCTCCTTCCCCCGACGGACCTTTCTTCCTCCTCCCCCCCCGCCGCCAACAGGTGGTTGGGGGGTATTTTTTTCCCGGCAATGCGCGCGGCGGTTCGTCGGGCCTTGGGGCCAGGGGGGGCGTCTGACGGATGAGATTCGGGCGGCCCGGTCAGCGGGAGGGCTGCGGAGCCGGGCGCTCGTTGTCGATCGCCCGCTCGAAGAACTCGACGATCCGGTTCAGCCGGTCGAGCCGCTGGCGCGGATCGCCCGTGCGGGAGAGGTCGTGTCCGGCGTCCGGGTACCGCACGTATTCCACGGGTCGGCCGAGACGCTTGAGGGCGCGGTACAGCATCTCAGACTGCGAGACGCCGGTGCGCAGGTCGTTGCTCGCGTGCATGATGAGCAGCGGCGTGCGAATGCGGTTCACCGCCGTGAACGGGCTCTCCCGCGCGAGGATGGGTCGCGTGCGCGGTTCCCACGGCGGGCCGCCCATGCTCCACTCCATCAGCCGCCATGCGTTGCCCTCTCCGAAGAACGTCGCCAGGTCGTAGACGCCGCGCTGCGCGACCGCCGCCTTGAAGCGGTGATCCTGCGTGATGATCCACGCCGTCAGGTAGCCGCCGTAGCTGCCGCCGGTCACCACCATCCGGTCCGGGTCGATCCATCCCTTAAGCAGCGCCTGGTCGACGGCGGCCAGCACGTCGCCCGCCGGCCCTTCGCCCCAGTCCTGGTAGTTCGCGCGCCGGAAGTCGTAGCCGTAGCCGCCGGAACCGCGCGGGTTCGCGTAGACGACGGCGTACCCCCAACTGCAAAGGAGCTGGAACTCGTGCCACATCGTGAACTCGCCGGGTCCCCACATCGCGCTCGGCCCGCCGTGGATCTCGAGGACGAGCGGGTACGTCTTCAACGGATCGCGCCGCGTCGGCTCCATGAGCCAGTACTGGACGCGGGTCCCGTCCGGCCGCGTGATCCAGCCGCCGACCGGCGCCGACAGCTCCCTGTCCGCGACCCATTCGTTCAGGTCCCACAGCGCCCGGTCGCCTCGCGCGTCGCGCACGCGAAGGACGCACGGATTCGCCGCGCTCGTGAGCGCGTACACGATCGCGCCACCGCCGATCCCGAAATTCTGCGCACCGACGGGGAGACCCGCCTCCTCGTCAACGAGCACGGCCGGCTCGAGCAGTCCGAGGCTCATCGTCATGAGCGCGACGCCTCCGTGTCGCGGCGCGTTGAAGACGAGTGCCGAGCGCGACTGGAGCCACTCGACGGACCGGACCGACGCGTCGAACGACTCCTCGCCCGTCAGCCAGACCGGATCGGAGGCGCCCTCCGGCGTGATCGAAGCGATGCCGAGACGACGCAGCCTGTGCGCCGGATGATCCATCCGGTGCCCGGTGAAGGCGAGCACCGACCCGTCTCGGCTCGGGCGCGGCGTGCTCAGCGACCAGCCGTCCATGTCGAGGAGCGGCCGGTCCCCGGTGCCGTCGAGCGCGATGACGTGGAACGCGTCCTCCAGGACCCGATCGGGGTGACGGTCGGTGGCGTCCTTCGCGACGTACACGAGGTGGCGGCCGTCCGGCATGAAGACGGCGTCCCGGTGATCGCGATACGCGCGCGTGATCTGCCGCGGCGCGACGCCCGGGGTGTCGGGATCGACGAGGAAGAGCTGCCGGAACGCCAGCGGCTGGCGCAGCGCCTGCTCGTCCTGGAACTCGATCCGCGTGATGACGCGCGGGTCGAGCGCATCGGCGTTGCGATCGAGCCACGCGCGGATCCCGGCGCGTGATCCGTCCGGGGAAGGAGTCGCTTCCGCCGCGGTTCCTCGCTCCCGACGTTCCGCGAACGGCGCCTCGCTCGGCCACGGCGGCGACCCGTCGAGGTCGTCGGCGGGCACCGGGGACGTCACGAGCAGGTGCCGGCCGTCAGGCGACCAGCGCGGGTCCTCCGCGCCCCGATCAAGACGCGTCACCTGCCGCGCCTCGCCGCCGTCGAGCGGCATGACCCAGACCTGCCCGGCGCCGTCGTCGTCCGCCGCGGCGCCCGGCGCGGCGCCCGGCTCCGCGGCCCGCACGAACGCCACGCGGCGACCGTCCGGTGCGATCACCGGCGCGCGATCGGAGCGGCGGCCGAACGTGAGCGGGCGGGGCGCATCGCCGTCAGCGGCAAGATCCACGAGGTAGAGATGCGACTCGTTGACCCACTCCGGATCGGCGGGGGCGGCGCCCGGGTCGTCGGCGGGCTCCCGGGGCGTCGCGCCGATCGAACGCACCGCCACGACGGCGCGCGAGCCGTCCCACGCCACGTCGATCGACGACACGCTGCGGATGCGCAGCAGATCCGTGGCGACGATGGGCGCGGCGGCCCCGGCCCGCGCGGCAAGGGCGACCGTGAGCGTCGCGACCAGCATCATGAAGAGCGCCGCCGGGGCGTCACTGCGTCCGCGCTGCGGGGGCAATCAGACGATCTCGTCCATCGCGGCCGCGAACTGCTCCTTCGGGGTGAGGCCGACGAACTTCTTTGCGACCTCGCCGTTGTGGAACAGGATCACGGTGGGAATCGCGCTGATGCCGTACTTCATCGAGATCTCGCGGTTCGCGTCCGTATCGACCTTCCCGACCTTCGCCCGACCCGCGTAGGCGTTCGCGACCTCGTCGATCGTGGGCGCGAGCATCCGGCAGGGCTGGCACCATTCCGCCCAGAAGTCAACGAGGACCGGAACGTCCGACTTGAGGACCTCATCGTCGAAGTTCGTGTCGGTGAATTCGCTCACAAGATCGGTGGCCATCGGTGGAGGCTCCTGCTTGGGTCAGGGTGAGGGGGCATACTAGCACCCCGTTGCAGAACCGGGGCGTTGGCTGAGTGCGATGCCTTTCGTCGTGGCAAGGAGCCGAACCAACGCCGTATTTGACGATTGCAAGGAGGTTCGGCGACGCCGTCCACGGCGGAATGATCGTGCTCAGGCGGCGTTGCAGTCCTTCAACGGGCCGCTCGCAGCCCCGCGCGGCACCGGGGCGTGGTCACCCGCCGGAGAGGGGCGTCACCGTCCTCACCCCGGCTCGCCGCCGGAGGCCGGCGTCGTCACGCCCGCCGCTCCGGCCACGATCGCGTGCGCCACGGCGAGCGCCTCGCGGTGGGCGGCGACGTCGTGGACGCGGAAGACCCTCGCGCCGCTCAGGTACTGTGCGACGCTCACGGCCGTCGAGCCGATCACGCGATCGCGCGGGATCTCGATGCCGGTCACCGCGCCGATGAAGCTCTTGCGGCTGGCGGCGCCGATCACCGGGTAGCCCGATCGAACGAGCGCGCTCGTGCGATCGATGAGCCGGTAGTTCTGCTCCACGGTCTTGCCGAATCCGAGTCCCGGATCGATGGCGATCGCCTCGCGCCGGATGCCGCAGGCCTGCGCGCGTGCTGCGCGCTCGACGAGGAACTCCAGCACCGCGCCGGCGACGTCGTCGTCGTAGTGCGGCGTCTGCGTGTACTCGGTGCTGTACACGTCCTCCTCCGGCCGCCAGCGCCGATGCATCAGGATCACGCCGCAGTTGCGCTCCGCGACGAGCGAGAACATCGCGTCGTCCTCGAGCCCGCCCGATACGTCGTTGACGAGGTCCGCCCCGGCGTCGAGCGCGGCGCGTGCGACCGTCGCGCTGGTCGTATCGATGGAGATCGGCAGGTCCGCCCACGAACGCAGCTCGCTGATGAGCGGAACCGTGCGCTCGATCTGCTGCTCGGCGGGCACCGGCGTCGCGCCCGGCCGGGCCGACGCCCCGCCGATGTCGATCAGCGTCGCCCCCTCCTCGATCAGCCGCAGTGTCCGCCCGACCATGGCCTCCACCGACCGCTCCCCCGCGCCGTCGGAGAAGCTGTCGGGCGTCGCGTTGACGACGCCCATCAGGTGCGGACGGTCGAGCTCGAGCAGGCAACCCGGACTCAGATGCCAGGTGCGCGGAATGGCAGGCATCGTGGCCACGGGTAGGAGTGTACGCGAAGCGGCGATGTGGTGAACCGGGAAATCGTCCCCGTTCGTCGCTCGCAGCCCTATCCTGCCGCCGTGCTCGATCTCATGGTCAACAGCTCGGTCACGCACTCGCTGCTGCTCTTCCTGCCGATCGCGTGCGCGCTGCTGCTGCGCTGGGCCCGCTGCCCCGGGAGCGGCCTGGTCGGCGGCATCGCGGCGGGAATCCTGCTCGGCCCGACCATTCTCGGCCGGAGCGCCCCGGACGCCTTCGAGCGGATGTTCATCGGCGGCGAGCATGAGCGCGCAGCGTACGAAGACCTCACGCGCGCCCACGAGCGGGAGCGGGCGGCCGCGCTGGAGGCCGCGGTCGCCGACGCGGCGCTCACCCGGATGAGCGTGCGACACGGCGCCGAGCGGGACGCCGCGCACGCGCGCTGGCGAGCCGCCCAGTGGACGCACCAGCGACCGATCCGCAGCTACACGACCGCGATCATCGTCCTCACGCTGCTCGGCGCCGGCCTGCGTCGCGTGCCGCGGCCGGGCGCGCCGGTCAGCCTTCTGGCGTCCGGCGCGATCGGTCCCTGGTCGGCGGTCGTGCCCGGGGGCATCGCCTTCCTCGTCGTGTGGCAGTGGGGCCGCAGCGCCGAGGTCGCGATCCTCGCGGCCGCCGCCGTCGCGGTCGGACCCTGGATGCTGAGCGACACCGACCGCGCCGTGGCCGACGCGGCGGAATCCGGCGGCGCGCGGACGGTCGAGCGGGCCGGACAGATCGCGTCGATCGTGACGCTGCTCGTCGTCGGAGCCACGTACGCGCTGTCCTTCCCGGACCGGGCCGCGTGGGCGCTCGCGCTGCTCGCGCTGCCCGCCGGGTGGCTGCTGCCCCCGGTGACGGGGCGCACGCGAGAAATCGATCTCGCGCTCCAGTGCGTGCTCGTACCCGTGCTCGCCGCGTGCGTCGCGATCAAGATCGAGATCCTCACGCACTTCGTCCTGTGGCTCACGATCGTGTTCGTTTTGATCAGCGGCGACGGGCGCTGGCTCGGGGCCTTCGTCGGCGCGATGCTCGCAGGCGGCCGCGGCGCGCTCCGGGCGACGCGGCTGGTGCTCGGATCGATGGCGTGCGGGCCGACGCAACTGGCGATCACCGCGGTCGTGGTGCACACGTGGGCGGTGCCGGAAGACGTCGGGCTGGCGCTCCTGGTCGGGGCGGCGCTGATGGAGGTGACGGCCCCGGCCCGGCGGCGCGTGGCAGAGCGTCTGACCGAGGCGGAGCAGGAGCTGGACGGAGGCGCCTAGTCCGGACCATGGCGCGGTCCTACTCGACCGTCACCGACTTCGCCAGGTTCCGCGGCTTGTCCACGTCCTTCCCGCGCAGGCACGCCGCGTGGTACGCCAGGAGCTGAAGCGGCACGACCGTGACCAGCGGCTGGAGCGGCTCGGGCACGTGCGGCACGTAGAAGACATCTTCGCAGCACGAGCGAATGTGCGTGTCGCCCTCCGTGGCCACGGCGATGACGTGGCCGCCGCGGGAGCGCACCTCCTCGATGTTGGAGATGATCTTGTCGTACTGCGAGCAGTGCGTCGCGACGACGACCACCGGCATGCCGCTGTCGATGAGCGCGATCGGGCCGTGCTTCATCTCGGCGGCGGGCATGCCCTCCGCGTGGATGTAACTGATCTCCTTGAGCTTGAGCGCGCCTTCGAGCGCGACCGGGTAGTTGTAGCCGCGCCCGAGGAAGAGCCAGTTCTCGCGGTCGATGTACTTCGCGGTCGCGTCCCTGATCTGGTCGCTCAGCCCGACCGCGCGTTCGACCTGGTCCGGGATCGCCTCGAGGGCCTCGAGCAGGTCACCGACGTAATCGGCGGAGAGATATCGACGCCGGCCGATGAACGTCGCGAGCAGCGCCGTGACCATCACCTGGCCGAGGAACGCCTTCGTTGACGCGACGCCGATCTCGGGCCCGACGCGCAGGTACACGCCGGCGTCGGTGTCGCGGGCGATGGTGGAGCCGACGACGTTGACGATCCCCAGCACGAGCGCCCCGCGCTGCTTCGCCTCGTGCATCGCAGCGATCGTGTCGGCGGTCTCGCCGGACTGGCTGATCGCGATCGCGACCGTGCCGTCCCCGATGATCGGGTTGCGGTAGCGGAACTCGCTCGCGAACTCGACCTCGGTGGGGATCTTTGCGAGGTCCTCCATGAGGTACTCGCCGACCATCCCCGCGTGCAGCGCCGTGCCCTGGCCGAGCAGGATGATCCGCTTCGCCTTGACGAGATCCCGCGCGAACTCCGCCACGCCGCCCAGGACGACCTGGCCGCTCCGCGGATCGATGCGACCCTTGAGGCAGCGCTGGAGCGCCTGGGGCTGCTCGCAGATCTCCTTGAGCATGAAGTGCTCGTAGTCGCCGAGCTCGATCTGGTTGAGATCGAACTCGAGCTCGCGGATCTGCGGCGTGATCGGGACGTTGTCCACGGTGGTCGTGCGGAACGAGTCGCGCGTGAGCTTCGCGACGGTGTAGTCGTCGAGCGTGAAGGCCTGCGTCGTGTGCGCGACGATCGCACTCGAGTCGGACGCGACGATGTACTCGTCCTTGCCGACGCCCACCATGAGCGGCGAGCCCTTGCGTCCGACGACGAGCACGCCCGGCTCCTTCTCGCAGAGCACGGCGATTGCGTACGCGCCGGTGACCTCGCGCAGCGCCGCCTGCACCGCGGTCTCGAGATCGCCGTCGTACAGCTCGCTCACCAGGTGCGTCAGCACCTCGGTGTCGGTGTCGGACTTGAAGGTGTGGCCCTTCTCCTGGAGATAGGTCTTGATCGAGATGTAGTTCTCGATGATGCCGTTGTGGATCATCGCGATCCCGTGTCCCTCGCGCTTCCCCTCGGCCGTTCCGTCGTCGGAGTGCGGGTGCGCGTTGACGTCGTTCGGCTCGCCGTGCGTCGCCCACCGCGTGTGCGCCATTCCGATGGTGCCCTCGAAGTCGGTGGTGTTGTTCAGCATCTCCTCCAGCACCCGCACGCGTCCCGCGGACTTCAGCACCCGGAGGCGACCGTCGAGGACCGCGATGCCGGCCGAGTCGTATCCCCGGTACTCGAGCCGCTTGAGGCCCTCGAGCAGGATCGGGCGGGCGGGCTTGTGACCGATGTAGGCGACGATTCCGCACATGGTTGGGGGGCCTTGCGAGTTCTGGAGGGCAAAAAGAGCTGCCGAGCTCCGATCGTACGAGGGGCCGGGGCCGGCGGATCACGTAATATCGACTGAATAGGGCACCCGCACAAACCCATGTCCGACCTCTGGTCCGAGCAACGCGAACGCCGTCGCCGGGCGGCCGAGCCGCTCGCGGTGCGGATGCGGCCCCGCCGCCTCGACGAGTTCGCGGGGCAGACCCACTTTCTCGGTCCCGGCAAGCTCCTGCGGCGGATGCTCGACGCCGATCGCCTCACCAGCGCAATCTTCCACGGGCCGCCCGGCACCGGCAAGACGACCCTCGGGGCCGTCATCGCCGAGGAGTCCGGCCGCGCGTTCGAGCACACGAACGCGGCGCTCATCGGCGTCAAAGAGATCCGGCGCATCCTCGGCGAGGCGCAGCAGCGTCTCGAGGACGGCGGCCCGCGCACGATCCTCTTCCTCGACGAGATCCACCGCTTCGCGCGCAACCAGCAGGACGTGCTGCTGAACGACGTCGAGCGCGGCCTCATCACGCTCATCGGCGCGACGACCGAGAATCCCTACTTTGCCGTCAACAGCGCGCTCGTCAGCCGCTCCACGGTCTTCCGATTCGAGCCGCTGACCGAGGCGGACGTCGCGACGCTGCTCCGCCGCGCCGTGGCGGACGAGCGCGGCTTCGCGCACCTCGACGTCACGCTCGACGACGACGCGATCGCGCACTGGGCGCGGGTCTGCGATGGCGACGCCCGCCGCGCGCTCACCGCGCTCGAGGTCGCCGTGCTGAGCCAGCCCGGTGATGCCGGGGCCGGGGCTCGGCCGGCCGTCAGGATCGATCTCGGGTGCGCCGAGGAGTCGATCCAGGCCAAGGCGCTCGTGTACGACGGGACGGGCGACGAGCACTACGACGTGATCAGCGCGTTCATCAAGTCGATGCGAGGCGGCGATCCCGACGCGACCGTGTACTGGCTCGCCCGCATGCTCGAGGCGGGCGAGGACCCCCGCTTCATCGCGCGGCGGATCGCCATCCTCGCGAGCGAGGACGTCGGCAACGCCGACCCGCAGGCATTACCGGTCGCGGCGGCGGCGTGGGAGATCACCGAGCGCGTCGGGATGCCGGAGTGCCGGCTCACGCTCGCGCAGGCCGCGATCTACATGGCGTGCGCCCCGAAGTCCGACGCCGCGACGCGGGCCATCGGCGCGGCGTGCGAGGACGTCCGGGAAGGCCGCACGGTGGCCGTGCCGCAGCATCTGCGACGCCGGAAGCCCGGGGAGGCCGCCGGCGAGACGTACGTGAACCCCCACCGCGTCGCGGCCGGCGAGGCGGCTCAGGAGTACCTGGGGGTCGATCGGCGCTACTACTGCCCAACAAGTCAAGGTTTCGAGGATCTCATCCGCCGCCGGCTCGAAAGGGAGCGTGTCACTGAGCGCGAACCGGAGCGCGTCCCGGAGCGCGACCCGGAGCGCGACCCGGAGCGTTGCGACGAACCACGCGAGTCGGAGGTCCATGTGTCCGATGAGTAATACCACGGCAACCCGCCCGCCCGCCCCGATCATGCGAGATCCCTCCGATCAAACGGACGCCACCGCCAACGAGCGCGATGCTCAGTCGGCCGCGTCCGCGAAGTCCGAGAGCCGCGAGGCGATGCGGGCCCGCCTGGCCGCGATGAGCCCCGAGGATCGACGCCGCGCCTCCCTCGCCGCCTGCGCGCGGCTGATGGGCCTCGGGGCCTTCCGTCACGCCTCCGTCGTGATGCTCTACATGCCCCTGCCGAGCGAGGTCGAGACCACGACGCTGGCCATCCGCTGCTTCCAGACCGGCAAGATCGTCTGCGTGCCGAAGGTGGACTGGGATCGCCGCGACATGCATGCCGTCGAGATCAGCAGCTTCGACGACAACATGGAGACCGATGAGCACGGCCTGCGGACGCCGCGAAGCGGCCAGCCGCTCCCACCGAGCGCGATCGATCTCGTGGTCGTGCCGGGTCTCGCCTACGACACGCAGGGTAACCGGCTCGGACGCGGCGGCGGGTACTACGACCGTTTCCTCTCGCGTCTGCGACGATCGGCGACCTCGGTCGGGCTGTCGTTCGACACGCAGATCATCGACGCGGTGCCCATCGACGAGCGCGACGTCAGCGTGAACACGGTGGTCACCGAGCGGCGCATCACACGCGGCCGCCGGCGCTCCCGGAGCTAGCGGCGTCGGCGGCACGTTTGAAGAGCTGGGTTGCAGTCCCCTCCACGGGCTGCCATCGCTGGAGCCGCCGCCGGCGCCACGGAAACTTTGTCCACACGCACGGAACCGCCGATGGGTGTCCGGGGGCCCGCCGTTATCATGCCGGCCCGCAACCGGAGAACCGCCCGATGCCGCTGCCGAGCCAATCCGCCCGACCAATTTCGCGTCGAAGCAACATGCACCGCCGGTCGGGCCGGCACCGGAGGTCGGGACGCCGGATCGTGGGGATCGCGGCCATGCTCGCCGTCGCCGCGGTCGCCTGGTGGCTGTGGCCGCAGACGGGCCCGGGCCGCGGGAGCGTCGCGCCGGACCCCGCCGTAACCGGCGTCGGCGCCGTCGGGGGCGACGCCGGTCCGGCGGGTCGGCTCGGGGGTCGGCTCGGGGGTCCGCTGGCCATGCACGAGACCGACCGGGGCCTTCCGGCCGAGTCGCTTGACTTCCCCTCGCTGCCGGCGGCCGAGGACCCGTCCGCCCGGCCTCCCGCCGCGAAGCTCCCGATCCCGGCCGCGCCCCGGGCCCCGGAGCGGGGCACGTTCAACCTCGCCGGTGGTGACGCGGCGGGGTCCGCCGGGTCGCGCGAGGCGGGCACACTCGAGCCGGGCACGGCCGACCCGGGTACGGCCGACCCGGGCACGCTCGACCCAGGCACGCCCGACCCGGGCACAACCGACACTGGTACAACCGACCCGGGCGCGCTCGACCCGCGCGTGCCGGCGTCGGCTCCGCCCGAGCAGCCCGCGCGGCGCGAGGAGCCTCGCGTCGTCCAAACGCCGGCAGCCCGCGCGGCGGCCCCCCGAACGTCGCTGCCCGGGGTGCGCAGCGGTCTCGACCTGATCGCCGCCGACGAGCCGGTGAAGGCCCGCCGCGTACTGACCGAGGTGCTGCTGTCCGGAACGCTCGACCAGACCGAGGCGACCCGGGTGCGCGAGCGGATCGCGGAGCTCAATGAGGAGCTCGTCTTCAGCCCTTCGGTGCGCGACGACGACCAGTTCTCGATCGCGTATCGGATCCAGGCGAACGACGCGCTCTCGCGCATCCCGAAGAAGATGGGGCTCCAGGTCGACTGGCGTCTGCTCCAGCTCGTGAACCGGATCGATGATCCGACCAGGATCCGCCTGGACCAGCAGATCAAGCTCGTCACGGGCCCGTTCCACGCGGTCGTTCACAAGCACGCGTATCGCATGGACCTGTACCTGGGCGACGCGGCCGACCTCGTGTACGTCCGGAGCTTCGACGTCGGCCTCGGCGAGTACAACTCGACGCCCGAGGGGCGCTTCGTCGTCCGCCCCGACTCCAAGCTCGTCAACCCGGAGTGGCGGAACCCCCGCACGCGCGAGCGCTACGCGCCGGACGATCCCGCGAACCCGATCGGCGAACGCTGGATCGGTCTCAGGGGCGACGAGCCGCATCTCGAGGGCATCCACGGCTACGGCATCCACGGCACGATCGAGCCCGAGTCGATCGGAACGCAGTCCTCCATGGGTTGCATCCGCATGCGCCCCCACGACATCGAGCTCGTCTACGGGATGCTGATGGAGGGGAGCAGCACGATCGAGATCAGGCCGTGAGGCGAGCGCGCGATGGGGGTGTAACGGACGTTCGGGGGGGTCGCGCGAGGGAGGTGTGACGGACGTTCGGGCCGTGCGCGACGGGGGTCTAACACGTGGTCCGGGGTTCTTCGAACGTCCGAGGGGCTGCGTCGTGCAGCCCCTCTTGGCGTGACGTGGTGTTCACACCTTTGCCCGTCACGCGCGGCGACGCTGCATCCTGCAGCTCACGCCACGAAGTCCCGACATGCCAGTGCGACGGCGGCATCCTGCCGCCTGCGCGTGCGAAGTCCGGGCGTGGGTCGGGCTGGTTTTCGCAGACCCTCCGGGTCTGCAGAAGTCGCGCGGCGACCGGCGGCGTCCATGCCGCCTTGGTTCGGGACGTTTGGGGCCATGCGCGATGGGGGTGCGACGGACGTTTGGGGCCGTGCGCGATGGGGGTGTGACGGACGTTTGGGGCGATGCGCGATGGGGGCGTAACACGTGGTGCGGGGATCTCTCGAACGTTCGGGGGGCTGCGTCGTGCAGCAGGACCCCCTCCCTTCCAGGGAGGGGGCAGGGGGAGGGTCGGAGTCGTTGGCGTGACGGTCACACCTTTGCCCGTCACGCGCGACGACGCTGCATCCTGCAGCTCACACTTCGAAGTCCCGACATGCCAGTGCGACGGCGTCATCCTGCCGCCTGCGCGTGGGACGTTCGGGACCATGCACGACCAGGGACCGCCGCTACAATCGACGCCGTTCGGCCTAGTTCTCGTTAGAACGCTGTCGTTCCTGTCGGAGGAAGCGAGCACTCGACCAGCCACCGGCTTGCTTCATGCATAATGCGAGCTAGGCGGCGCTGCCGCGGCGAGTCGTCGTGAATCTCACTCGCATGCCGGCGCGCCCGAGCATCTCGATCAGCGAGTCGGCGCTGAAGCGATCGATCTTGCCGCGCATCAGGTCGCTGATCCGCGGCTGCGTCACCCCGAGCAGTTCCGCGGCCTCGTTCTGCGTCAGCTTCCTCTTCTCGATCAGCTTCGACAGCGCGATCATGAGTTCCGATCGGACGCGCAGATTCTCCGCCTCCTGAGGTGCGAAGCCCAGGTCCCGGAACACGTCGCCGCTCGATCGCCGAATTCGTTTCGTCATCGCTTCGATCGGTCCTTCTGTCGAGACCGCTGGACCTCGGCGAGCCGCCGCTTTCCGAGATCCACGTCTGCCTGCCTCGTGCGCTGTGTCCGCTTCTCGAAGGCGTGCAGCACCTACACCCCCTCCTCGAATCGTGCCACGTAGAACACCCGATGCTCCCGGCCCGTGCGGATCCGGATCTCGTACACCCCTCGCCCGATACTGCCCATCGCCTTCCAGTCGTCGGGCATCAGCCCGAGCTGCACCCGAAACAGCTGGTGCCCCGCCTCCCGCTTTGCGCCGGCGGGAAACGCCCGCAGATCGTCCAACGACGATCCCACCCAGAAGAGCGATTTCTCCCCCAATCGCCAGAGTATATCCGCATTTGTATAACCTGCCAACCCGTCGCCCATGATCGCGAACGGGCGGTCTGCGCCCCCTCGCCGCCACGCGTGGCCCCCCCGGACGTTCGAACAACCCGCGCACCGCGTGTTACGCCCCCGTCGCGCACGGCCCCGAACGTCCGTCACACCCCCATCGCGCGACCGCCCCATACGTCGCAAACCAAGGCGGCACGGACGCCGCCGGTCGCCGCGCGGTGTCTGCAGACTCGCCTGCAGACCCGGAGGGTCTGCGAAAACCAGCTCTGCGAAAACCAGCCCAACCCAGCCCCAAACGTCCCACGCGCAGGCGGCAGGATGCCGCCGTCGCACTGGCATGTCGGGACTTCGAAGTGTGAGCTGCCGGATGCTGCGTCGCCGCGCGTGACGGGCAAAGGTGTGAACACCACGTCACGCGCAAAGGGGCTGCACGACGCAGCCCCCC
>CAZXBB010000254.1:0-1768 GCA_964638815.1 uncultured Isosphaeraceae bacterium | reverse complement strand
GCAGGACGACCCGGTTCAGGCATAATGCGGGCTCGCCCGACCGCCGGACCGCTGGAATCGACGTGCCCGCCGGCCCCCGGCATCTCGGGGCGCCCTGAACCGGAGGCTCCGTCCGTGAAACGAACGCGCCCGCGCACCTGCCCGCCGCACGGCACGATCGCGTTGCCCGCACGACGGAGGCGCGCGTGAGTGACGCGTCAGCCGGCGGACTGCGCAACGCCGTCACCATCGCGTGCTTCTTCCTGAGCGGCTTCGCCGGCCTCGTGTACGAGGTGTGCTGGATCCGCACCGCCTCGCTGGCCTTCGGCTCGACGACGGAAGCGCTCAGCGTCGTGCTCGCCGTGTTCTTCGGCGGGCTGGCGATCGGCAGCGTCGTCTTCGGACGCCTTGCCCAGCGCGTCGCGCGGCCGCTGCGGATCTACGCCGTGATCGAGCTCGCGCTCGCCGGGTTCGTCGTCCTCACGCCGGCGGCGTTCGACCTGGCGGAAGCCCTCTTCGGGCGGCTGTACGGCGCAGCGCCCGCATCGTGGGCGCTCACGCTCGCCCGCGTCGGCCTCGTCGCGCTCGTGCTGCTGCCGCCGACGCTCGCGATGGGGGCCACGCTGCCGCTCTTCTGTCGCCACTTCGTCGCGCGGGCGACGCGCATCTCGACGTCCGTCGGCTTCCTCTACGCGGTCAACACGCTCGGGGCGGCGGCGGGGTGCGCCGCGGCCGGTTTCGTGCTCATCCCCGCGATTGGCGTGTGGCGGTCGATCGTGCTCGGTGCGCTCATCAACGCCGCCGTCGGCGTGACGATCCTGCTCCTGCGCATGCCGCCTTCCGCCGTGCCGCCGGCGTCGGACGGCGCGAAGTGGTCGCGGCCGACGACGCTCCACGTCGTCATCGCCGCGCTCTTCTTCGTCACCGGTGTCGTCGCGGTCGGCGCCGAGGTGCTGTGGACGCGGTTCCTCGCGCTGCTCGTGCCGAACACCGTCCACACCTACACGATCACGCTCACGGTCGTGCTCGTCGGCATCGTGCTCGGGGCCGCACTTGCCGCCCGGCTCGGCGACCGGGTGCGCCGGCGCGCCGTCCTGTTCGGCGCGCTCCAGGTGCTCACAGGGCTGAGCGTGCTCGCGCTCCTCGAGCTGACGCCGTCGTTCTGGCGCGGCCTCGGCGATCACCGCGTCGTGATCCAGGGGCTGCTCCTGCTCCCCGCGGCCGTGCTGTCCGGCGCGTCGTTCCCCGTCGCCGTGCGCATGGTCGTGCACGAGCCCGCGTTCGCGGGCGTCGGGGTCGGCGTCATCGCCGCCGTCAACATCGCCGGAGGGATCGCCGGCGCACTGGCGACGGGCTTCGTCGGCCTGCCGGTGCTCGGCCTCGACGGGACCGCCCGCGCGATCACGGGCCTGGCGGTGGCGGGCGGCGTGACGGCGTGGCTCGTCGTTGACCGCGGCGGCGACGTGCGGTGGCGTGTCGGCGGGGCGGTGGTCGCGGCGGCGCTGTGGCTCGGCGTCCCGCACCTCGGGGCGACCAGGGTCCCGGCGGACTTCCTCGCCGACGGCGACCGGCTCGTCGACTACCGCGAGGGGCTTGTCTCGAATCTCGCGGTCGTGCGCAGCGGCACCGTGCTCCAGCTCGAGATCGATCGCTGGTGGCAGGGGACCGACCGGAAGAACCACCAGTTCATGGCCGCGCACCTGCCGATGCTGCTGCACCCGGAACCGCGGCGGGTGCTCGTCGTCGGCGTCGGCACCGGGCAGACGCCGGCGCGGTTCCTGCTCTATCC
>CAZXBB010000253.1:0-4441 GCA_964638815.1 uncultured Isosphaeraceae bacterium | reverse complement strand
CCCGCTTCGATCGTCGCCGTCGTACTATTCGCGACAGGAGCGGCCGGAGCGGCCGGGATCGACGACGTGACCGCCGTTCTCGAGGCATGGGGGGAGGATGGCGCCCCGGCCGATCGCAACGGCGACGGTCTCGTCGGCATGCATGATCTGCTGCTCGCTCTGATCGGGGACCGCGATGGCCCCGCGGCATCGAGGATCGACGTGCGCGAGGCCGGCGTCGAATCCGCGTTCCTCGGGCTGGTCTGCGAGACATTCTCCGACCCCGACTGGCCCGAGCACGGCTACGACGGACTGGTGACGTACCGCATCTACGCCGTCTTCGAGCCGGGCAGCAAGGACCAGGGCGTGCTCGCTCCGTTCGGGATCGAGCAGGCGCCGCCGTTGACGGTGATCTCATCCAACGGACTGATGCACAACGATTTCAACTTTGACAGCCTCACGGCACCTCACGATCTGCGTGATGTCGGCATCTGGAGCAACCAGTGGGACACCTACGTCACGATCAACGCGACCGAGAGCGCGGGGGATGCGACGACCGTCAGCCCGGGACTCGGCGACGTGACGAACGGCCTGGGGACGAGCTTCTCACTCACGAACGACGGCTGGTTCGTGACGCCGGTGGACGAGCAGCGCCTTGCCGTCGATGATCGCGTGCTGCTCGCGCAGTTCTCCGTCGCCGAGGGGGTCGAGCTCGGTGGCTCGTGGAACATCCTGCTCGTTGACGGGACGGGCGTCCTTCAGGCGCCGTTCTTCTGCACCACGGGCGGCACGGGGGTCGGCGCGTGCTGTCGGGATGACGGTCGCGACTGCCTCGTCGTCAGCGAGACGTTCTGCAGCAACCTCGGTGGCACATTCCGGGGCGCCGGCACCGACTGCGCACGGCAGATCATCGAGACACCGTGCCATCCGAGCGACTCGGCGCAGCACTGCGTGCGCATCATCTCCATGTGTCCCGAGATGGACGACGCGCCCGGCCCCGACTGTGAGCCCGGACCGTTGCTGGACGCATGGTTGTCACCGGAAGAAGTCGGCGGACAGGAGAGCACCTATCACGACTTTGGGGCGGACGGACAGGCGATTCCGGCGGATTTCTTCGGACAGGGCTCCGATCCGGTCACGGCCCTGGTCACGTTCAGGTCGGTTCCGATCGGCGGGAAGTTCGGCGACGTGGACACGCTGATCGAGCGGTCCGCGGACCCCTTCGATCGCTGCGCGCCGCCCTCCGCGGATGATGTCGAAGTCGACGTCCAGCTCTTTCAACTCAGCCTTGAATCCACCTCGCCGCTCGAGGTGACGTTCGACAAGGGTCAGAACGCGGAGTTGTGGAACGTCGGCCTCACGCTCTCGCCGTCCCGACCCGCCCCGGGAATCCTCACGGCGAGGAAGACCACGTGCAACGGCGGCACGTACTCCGTCGAGGACCTTCGGGTCCAGCCGCTGTTCACGTTCACCCGCGTCGAGGACCCGAAGGACCGCATCGTCTTCGACACGGGCAAGGAGGGCCTCGACCCGGTCGTGCTCTCGCTCGACGAGGGTCACTGGGTCAGCGACGTCGATCCGGGACTCGGCGTCTTCAGCCCGTACTGCACGGACTTCCACCCCGGTCTGACCGACAACGCGCCGCCGGCCAACTGCGACTGCAACGAGAACGAGCGGCGCGATCAGTGCGACATCGATGAAGGCACGAGCCTCGACTGCAACGCCGACGCCGTTCCCGACGAGTGCGAGATCGCCGAGGGCGCCGCGGACTGCAACAAGAACGGCATCCTCGACTCGTGCGAGTGCCCCGGCGACGTCGTCGGCGACTGCAATACCGGCTATGCCGATGTACTCGCCGTGTTCGAGGCATGGGGCTCGTGCAACGGCTGCCCCGAGGACGTGACACGCGACGGCGTGGTCGGCATGGCCGACATCCTGGAGATTCTGCGCACGTGGGGGCCGTGCGGATAAGGGGCGATGCCGTTTACTTGAGCCGCAAGCGTCTGGCGTTTCCCGCACCACGTGTTACACCCCCATCGCGCACGGCCCCAAACGTCGCAAACCGAGGCGGCATGGACGCCGCCGGTCGCCGCGCCGTATCTGCAGACCCGGAGGGTCTGCGAAAACCAGCCCCGACCCAGCCCTAAACGTCCCACGCGCAGGCGGCAGGATGCCGCCGTCGCACTGGCATGTCGGAACTTCTTAGCGTGAGCTGCAGGATGCAGCGTCGCCGCGCGTGACGGGCAAAGGTGTGAACACCACGTCACGCCGAAAGGGGCTGCACGACGCAGCCCCCCGAACGTTCGAACAGACCCCCGCACCACGTGTTACACCCCCATCGCGCAACCGCCCCGAACGTCTTCACACCCCCATCGCGCACGGCCCCAAACGTCCCAAACCAAGGCGGCACAAACGCCGCCGGTCGCCGCGCGACTCCTGCAGACCCGCCTGCAGACCCGGAGGGTCTGCGAAAACCAGGACTGCGAAAGCCAGCCGACCCACGCCCGGACTTCCCACGCGCAGGCGGCAGGATGCCGCCGTCACACTGGCATGTCGGGACTTCGAAGCGTGATCGACGCCGCGTGGCCCACTGCGAGCGCGTGTCCGCGTCGGGCGCGCCCGCCGATCGGCTGACGACGAACGAAGGTGCGGCCCCGTGCCCGCACACGGGCGAACACGCCGGGCCGGGCCCGCCCCGCGCGCGGGCCGGGACGGCGACGCGGTAGGGTCCGCGCGCAAGGGGGACACGGACAGCCGCATTTCACGCTGTCGTCCAAGACCTCTTCAAGGTCTCCGACTCGACGTGCACTGTGACATCGGGGCGGCAGGATCGAGGCGCTCAGGGGAATACCCGATAGGCGGCGCCGGGCAGCCTTGCCATCATTGTGCGTCGCCGTACAGGCAATGAGACCGTTCATCAACGCAGCGGGCGATCGACCGTTGCACGGACCCTTGAGGAAGTCCTGAACGCATCCGTCGCGTTCATCGAATGCATCTGACGGCTCACCGAGCCCCAGTCGCGCGGTGAAGGAGCCCAACGCCCCTGTTGAGGGGTAAGCCATGACCAACAAGAAGAACACCCCGCAGACCTCAAGACCGACCTCAGGGGTGTCTCACCCGGAGCCGTTATCACTGTGATGCACCGCGAATCGCGTCGCGAATCGCACCTCTTCCCGAATCCCTCTTCCCGATCCAAGGAGATCTGATGATGAAACGCATTCTGATTGCAACGGCCGTCGGGGCCATCGCCACCGGCGCCGCCGCCCAGGCTCAGTCCGACCCCGCTTCGAAGCCCGGCAAGACGCCCCGCTTCGAGACGTTCGACACGCTGCTCGATGCCTCGGTGACCGCCAAAGAGAGCCCGGAAACCAAGGCGAGCGTCGACGACCTCGTCATCGACACGCGCAACGGGCAGGTGGTGTTCGCCCTGATCGACACCAACGGCATCCTGGGCAGCAAGAACAAGGTCGTCGCCATCCCGTACGGCGCGCTGACGTGGCAACCCGCCATCGGTCAGTACACCCTCGCGGCGACGGCCGAACAACTCGAGAGCCTCCCGCCGTGCGATTCCGGCAATCTGGCGCGGCTTCAGGACCAGAGCTGGCAGAGCACGCTCCGGGGCATCTTCGATGACCGTCACGAGATCGCCGCGCTCGAGCAGACCCGAGGCGACGAGTACACCTGGTACTTCGAGGAGAACCGGCCCGAGTCGATGGACGGCACGGTCGTGTCCGTCGGCGCCAACTCCATGACGGCGCAGGGCCACGAGTGCTGTGCGATCGTCGTCGAGGAAAACGACAGCAAGGCGCGGCACACGGTCTTCCTCGCGCCGATGGCGTACCTCGCGACGCAGCCGGCGGTCCTGAGCGCGGGGAACGACGTCAAGCTCACGACGGTCCGGGCGCTCGACGCCAAGGGCAACGTGATCCGCGTCGCGAACACCGTGCGTGTCGACGGTAAGAACATCCGGCTCCGCGACCCGAAGGGCGTTCCGGCGTGGGACACGGGCAGCGCCGCCTCGCAGTCGTTCTACGCGCTGGCGAGCGGGATGGACGACGGCGCCCTGTACGCCAACGGAGAGAAGTTCGGGACCGTCTCCGACATCGTCTGCGAAGTGAACAGCGGCACCGCGGCGTTCGCCATCGTCTCCCAGGGCGGCGTGCTCGGCATCGACGACACGCTGTACGCAGTGCCCTGCCGCGCGATCACGCACGGACGGGACAGCAACCTGTACGTCGAGATGCCCGCGTCGAAGCTCAAGCTGGCGCCCAAGCTCTCGGAGGACGGCGCGAGCGATCTGAACGAGATGTCGGTCGTCAAGGGCGTGTACGAGTACTTCGAGCTCAAGCCGACGAAGTTCGACCTCGACCGGCCTCACCGCTGGATGAAGGACCAAAGCTCGGCAGGCCGCAAGTAAACGATCCCCGCGTGTCGGCGGCCGGGACCCGCCTCCCGCCCCCCC
>CAZXBB010000252.1:0-6969 GCA_964638815.1 uncultured Isosphaeraceae bacterium | reverse complement strand
GGTCCTGTGCTCTGACAGGGCCGGGTGGGTTACTCATGGAACGACGGCTTCTGAGGTACGTTGCCCACCCGGCCCTTGCCGAGCCAAGGACCGGGGCACACCGGACATCCTCTTGCCCTCATCGAAGTGTGCCCCGGTCCTGTGCTCTGACAGGGCCGGGTGGGTCACCCATGGAACGCCCGCTTCGGACGTTCGTTGCCCACCCGGCCCTTGCCGAGCCAAGGACCGGGGCACACATTGACCCTTGGTGTCCCTGACTGGACGGGGTCGTGTGGAGAGCATGCCCGGTCGGATCGACAGCCCGCGGAGTTTCATGCCCCATCCGCCATGCCCCATCCATCATCCCCCCCGGGCCGCGCTCCATCGGCGGCGCCGCCGCATCGATCGCGCCGGCAGATCGATGAGCCGCCCGACGGGTCGCCGGGCCGCGCGAGGAGGGCCGTCGTCGCTGACCTCGCCCCGCTGCGACTCGAACGCCACGAGGTCGCGAAGACCGCGCACCGCGCGGTGCATGAACTTCACGTTCTCGTATTGATCGCGGAGGAGCCGACGTATCCCAGGATCGCGAATCGCCGGAAGCGATGCCTCGTAACCGCGCTCGATCGCCTCCTCGTCGCGCTCCGCTTCGATGAGCACGAGATCGTCGTCCGTGCCGCCTGCGACCTCCCGCGCGGTAAGCCACCAGCGTCGGAGGACCCCCCGGGTGGTGCCCAGGGGCGTCGACCGCCCCGCCGTGCCGAGGAGCGAGCGCAACCGGTCGGCGTAGTTGCGCCGATCCCGGGCGATCTGCCGGAACAGGCAGGCGAGCGATTCGCGCTCGACCGCCCCGGCGGCGCGCTCGAACCCCCTGGAGCTGTCGATGTTGACCCTGACCAGGTGACGAAGCCGGTCCATGGTGTCCTCGGTCATGGGAGTTCTCCTTGAATGAACGCCGGGACGAGACCGCCCGGACAGGAGGACGGACGACCGACCGTGGCGTCGAGCGTCGCGGCCGGCCATCGTCGGGTGTGCCGTGGCGAGTGAGAAAGGCACGACCGGCGGAACGTGCCGCCGGCCGTGCGATCACCCGGCGAGCGCGCCGGGGCGTGCCGACGCTTCGCTCGCAGGGAGCAGGGCCCGGATGCTAACGGCGATCGGGGTCCCGCTTCGACGAGATGTCCACGCGCGTCGCGACGCCGCTCTCGTCCGTGACCTTCGCCATCAGGCCGCTCTTCAGGGCGGAGGCGTCGGCCTTCTTGCCGTCCAGCGTGAAGGCCGTCTTCTCGTTCACGCGGAACGTCCGGAGCTGGTCGTCCGCGGCGCGGAGACGGAAGCTGGACGCGTCTTCCGCGACGCTGTGGATCTCTCCTTCGTGCGTCTCAGCCGAAAGGCTCGCGGCGGCCATCACGTGCTGAAGCGATGACACGAAGGACTCCGGGCTGACCCCACCCAACACAGGCGTGGAGGCCAGAGCAGCGGCACACATTGTCGTCAAGAGTGTCTTCATGGTCTTGTACTCCATGGCAGGTTCTTCTTTCGGCGGCCCTGCCGACCACCAATCGATGGCTCGGAGGGATCGGAGCGATGCCCATGTCCGGCGGGACTGCATTCGGTACGCGTGATGTGGGTGATGTTGCCCCATGACGCCTCGAACTCGTTCGCTCGGGATCTTCCGATCCTTCCGAGCCGCACAGGAGTTCTACTCAGGGGTTCTGAGGCGCGCATGAGAAGCGGATGAAATGCGTCTCATGCCGCGATTCGACGACGCCAGTGCGGTGCGCGCCACCGGATTTCGCGCTTGCGTGGCCGAATTTCGCTGGAACCTCACGCGCGTGCGTGGCCATCAAGCCTTGTGCGTGGCCGAACCTCACGCGTGTGCGTGGCCATTCACGCCTTCACGCCTTATGCGTGGCCGAACCTCACGCGCGTGCGTGGCCGAGCTTCACGACCGCCACGGCTCACGCCGTCGGCTGCGTCCGCGAGGCCCCGACCCGGTCGGACGCACGCCCGCCGGGCATGAGAGGACCGTGCCCTGGCGGCGGCATCCGTGTCGCCCCGATGTACCATCGGCGTCATGTCCTCCCCGCACCCAATGCGACGACTGTTGCGCACCGCGCGGGCTCACCGGACGACCTGGCGGCTGGCCGCGGCGTGCTCCGTCCTCAACAAGCTGTTCGACCTCGCGCCGCCCGGGCTGATCGGAGCGGCCGTCGACGTGGTGGTGCGACGGGAGGCATCGTTCATCGCCGGCTTCGGTCTTCCGGATGTCCGCGACCAGCTCTGGGCGCTTGCGGGAATCACTCTCGTCATCTGGATACTCGAGTCGCTCTTCGAGTACCTGCAAGGCATCCTCTGGCGCAATCTCGCGCAGCAGGTGCAGCACGAGCTGCGTCTCGAGGCGTTCCGCAGCATCGCCGCGCTGGACGGCACGGTGTTCCACGAGCGGGGGACCGGCGGGCTGCTCTCCGTCCTTTCCGACGACGTGAACCAGCTCGAGCGATTCCTCGACGGCGGCGCGGACGAGCTGATCCAGATGGCGACGACCGTCGTCATCATCAGCGGCGTGTTCTTCTGGCTCGCGCCCGAGGTCGCGTGGCTCGCCATGCTCCCGATCCCCGCCGTGATGTGGGGGTCGCTCCGGTTCCAGCGTCAGATCACTCCGCGGTACCGGGAGGTGCGCGCCCGCGTCGAGGAGCTCAACCATCGCCTGGCGAACACGCTCGGCGGCATGGACACCGTCAGGAGCTTCACCGCCGAAGACCACGAGATCGACCGGCTCGACGCCGTCAGCACCGCGTACCGCGAGAGCAACAGGCGGGCGATCGCCCTGAGCGCCGCCTTCTCGCCGCTCATCCGCATGGCGATCGTCGTGGGCTTCACGGCGACGCTCGTGGTCGGCGGGTGGCAGGCGCTCGACGGCGAGCTCGAGGTCGGCGCGTACAGCGTCATGGTCTTCCTCACGCAGCGTCTCCTCTGGCCGCTGACGGCCCTCGGACGCACGCTCGACCTCTACCAGCGGGGCATGGCGTCGGCGGTGCGGATTCTCGACCTGGTGGACACGCGGCCGACGATCGCCTCGGGCGTGCTCGCTCCCGAGGTGACGGCCGATGACGCCGAGGTGCGGTTCGACGACGTCACCTTCGCGTACCACGCGGGTCGGCCCGTGCTCGAGAACGTCTCGCTCCGCTGCCCGGCGCGGCGCACGACGGCGATCGTGGGACCGACGGGGTCCGGCAAGACCACCGTGATCAGGCTGCTGCTGCGGTTCTTCGAGCACGACGATGCCGGCGTCACCCGGGCCGGGACGATTCGCCTCGCCGGGCACGAGGTGCGCGAGCTCGATCTCGGCGCGCTGCGACGCGCCGTCGCACTGGTGACCCAGGACGTCTTCCTCTTCCACGGGTCGGTGCGGGAGAACATCTCGTACGGGGCGGCGGGCAACGGCCAGGTGGCGGACGACGAGGCCATCATCGCGGCGGCCCGCGCGGCGGAGGCCCACGAGTTCATCGTCGCGCTCCCGAACGGCTACGACACCGTCGTAGGCGAGCGCGGCCAGAAGCTCTCCGGGGGGCAGCGTCAGCGCGTCGCGCTCGCCCGTGCGCTGCTCAAGAACAGCCCGGTGCTGGTCCTCGACGAGGCGACGTCCGCCATCGACAACGAGACGGAGGCCGCGATCCAGCGTTCGCTCCTGCGAATGTCCGGGCGGCAGACGGCGATCGTCATCGCCCATCGGCTCTCCACCGTGCGGCACGCGGACCGGATCTACGTGCTCGACGGCGGTCGCGTGGTCGAGACGGGGACGCACGACGATCTGGTCGCATGCGACGGGCTGTACGCAAGGTTGTGGCGGATCCAGACGGGTGACGTCGAGCGGCACGACGTCAAGGAAAACGGGCGGACTCCTCGTTGAGCCCGCCCGTTCGTCGAGACCTTTGGATTTGCAATCCCCCCGAAGCCGTCAGTCCCGGGCGACCTCCTTGAGCGGAACCACCGAGGCTCCCGTGTACCACCCGGGCCACTGGATGGCGCCGATGAGGCCGGAGTCGATCGCCTCGATGCCGGCCGCCAGCGCGTCGAGAGCAAAGCTCGGGTTGTGGACCCCGCGGCTGCCGTCGTTGTTGATGAGGTTCCAGTTCCAGCCGGCCTTGATGAGACCCGGATCGGCGTTGTCGTAGAAGTCGCCGATCGGATCACCGAGGTTGTCGAGCACCTCGACGTTGCCCATGGCGATCGGTCCGAACACCGTCTCGTCATGCAGCGTGACGGTGATCGCCTGCTGGCCGCGCGACTCGCCGAACTCGATGTCGGCGATGTCCGCCACGTCCGTCACCTCGTACAGGCCGTCCAGGTCGATGCTGTTGCCCATGTCGATGAGCGTGTCCATGTACGCCAGGATGCCGTCCTCGACCGTCGCCTGGAGCAGGTCGAGCACGTCCTGGACACTCCCCTGGATGCTGTCGGCGGTGAACCCGCCGCCATGGCAGTCGGCGCAGATGTCCCGGCTCGCGATGAACGTATGGTTCGTGCCGCCCTGGTTGTAGGACAGGACCGGCGGCGGCTGCGTCTGCACCATGTGGCAGTTCGTGCAGGTGTCCGCGATGAAGGAGTGGTTGCCGCGGTTGCCGGTCTCCACCAGGTAGGCGTTCTCACCCATGAGCACGTCGGTCTGCGCCGAGCCGTGCGGGGCGAAGGACGCCTCGTTCGTTCCGTAGAACTCGTCGAACACGGAATCGTTCCGCAGGCCGCGCCGCGAGTTGTGGCACGTCATGCAGATCGCGCCGCGTCCCACCGCGTACGCCGTGAAGCCGGCGATGAGCCGCGGGGTGTTGCCGGAGATGCGCACCGTCGCGTTGTTCGGCTCGCCGGACACCGTGCCGATGCTGTGCGGATCGTGGCACGTCACGCAGGTCTGCGGGTGCGTCTCATCGGACGTCCAGGTGACCTGGATCGACGACGTGGGGTCGCCCGGCACCTCGCCGAGCAGGATCGGCAGCCAGGCAAGGAAGCCGTTCGCGGTGTGGCACCGCGAGCAGTTGCCGCTCTCGCCCTCGTCGATCGCGAGCTCGTAGTTGGCGTGCGGGCTGAGCTGCCACTGCTGGAACCGGGCGTGACGCAGCGGCTCGCCGTGGCAGGTCGCGCACACGTCCGACGAGAGGCTCACCCGCGGCAGCACCGCCGTGTGCGCGGCGCTGAAGACGCCTTCGGGTCCGTTCTGCGGTCCGTGGCAGTTCTCACACTGCACGTTGGCGAGCTTCGCCGAGGCCGGGTAGTCCGCGAGCATCGTCGTCCAGTTGTCTGGGCTCGGATTCCCGACGAGCGTCGAGACGAAATCGAGGAAGTCGGGCTGGTCATCGATGCCGAAGGCATGGACGTCGGGGTCGTACCCGACCGAGTGGCACGAGAAGCACTGCTCGCCCCAGTGATCGTTCGTGTTGAGGCTGTCCGTGAAGATCTCCGCGTGCCCGGTCTGAATCCACGGCGTGAACATGTCGGACGCGACGCCGCCCTCGATGTGGCAGTTCAGGCAGGTGGCCTCGGGGACCGGACGACCGTCCGCATCCTGGCCGACGATGACGCCGCGCCAGGTTCCGCCGAAGATCTGGAGATCGACGTTCGCGCCCGCCGCGATGTCGAAGACGCGGACGATGTAGAGACCGGGCACGTCGGGCGTGAACTCGGGGTTGCGCGCCGTCGGATCGGCGAGCGTCGCCGCCGAGCCCGCAGGACGCGTGAGCGACCAGTTGTAGCTGGCCTGGTCCTTGCCGTACAGCAGCACCGGGATGCCGATCGAAACGCTGCGGATGCCCGCGGTCGGCTTCCACGGAAGCACGGTGTGAAGGTCCGCGACGCCGGCGTAGGTCCCGGACGTCGTGGTCACGTCAACCGCGAGGCCGACGAGGCCGGCCTCCTCGAGCGCGAAGGGATTCACGCCGACGACGTGGAACCGGTTCTGGAGACCGCCGGGGAACTCGCCCTCCGGGAACTCGATCCCTTCGGGCAGATCCTCGGGGCCGATCGGCGGCTCGGCGAGGATGTGCATCAGCTCGTCGCGGTACTCCTTCGGCGACGCGAGGTCGAGCGACACCATCGCGGAGTTGGCGTCGTCGATGACGGCCGGCGCGCCGCCCGTCTGCATCCACTCGTAACTCTGGATCGTGGAGCCGTCGAGCACCTCGACCACGGCGGTGGCCTCGATCATCTCGCCGGGGACAGCGTCGCCGAGAATGATGTGCACGATGACGGGCGCGACGGGATCGAGATCCACGTCGAGCACCGTCGGGAAGCCGGGGAACAGGATGACTTCCCTCTCTTCCGTGACGTAGTTCCTCGCCTCGAAGCTGACCGTGTGCTGGCCGACCGGGAACTCGCCGCTGTAGTCGCCCGACGCGTTCGTGACGAGCGGGCACTGGCCGACGAGCACGTTCGCGCCGGCGATCGGGTCGCCGGTGATGGCGTTGGCGACGGTGCCGGAGATCGTCGTCACTTCGCCCTCGATCCCGCACCCGTAGTTCGCGAGGACCAGCAGGATGTCGCTGAAGCCGACGACACCGTTGCCGTCGACGTCCGTCTGATCGCAGTCCATGCAACCCCAGTCCGCCAGGATCTGCAGGACGTCTTCGAACCCGACGTTGTGGTCGCCTGTGGCGTCGCCGGGACAGCCGCACATGCCTTGGGCCATCGCAGGGGCTGCGATAAGCACACTGGCAGCGACTCCGAGAATGAGCAGGGGCTTCATGAGGATCCTCCGTTCGTGCGTCGGCGAGCGTTTCCGGATTGGCGTGCCCGCGCGATCAGACCTTTGCGGGCCATCCTAGAGGCACCCGCCCCCGGCCGACGCGGGGCGTCTTTCCGGTTTGGGGGATTATTTTGCAGCGGGCGGCGTGCGCGCCCCCGGGGGGAGAGGCGGACGCCGTGAAGCTGGGGATGTGGCGATAACCCGGCGGGGCACGCGTCTAGGGGGGTCGTGTCAGGGGGGTCGGTCAGGGGTGG
>CAZXBB010000251.1:0-17724 GCA_964638815.1 uncultured Isosphaeraceae bacterium | reverse complement strand
GACAACTCCGACGAGTTCGGCGTGAGCGTGGCCGGCCTCGGCGACCTGGACGGCGACGGCGTGAGCAGCATGGCGGTCGGGGCCTTTCGCGACGACGACGGGGGCATGGGTCGCGGCGCGGTCTGGGTGCTGGAGCTGCGGGGCTGCGGGCCGCTCATCATCGATCAGCCCGAGAGCGTCCTGCTGCCGGTGGGCGGCGGGCTGACGAGCTTCAGCGTCACGGCGACCGGCGCGGTGCCGCTCATGTACCAGTGGTTCCGCGACGGCATCATGCTGGTGGACGGCGCCGAGATCAGCGGCAGCACCACGGCGATGCTGACGGTCTTCGCCGGCAACGAGGACATCGGCAACTACACGGTGGAGGTGTCCAACCACGTGGGCTCGGAGCTCAGCCAGCCGGCGGTGCTCGGCATCCGCCCGTCGTGCCCCGGCGACATCGACAGCGACGGCGTAGTGAGCTTCGCGGACATCCTGCTGCTGCTCGGCGGCTGGGGCGCGTGCCCGTGACGCAGCCCGTGGACCCGTGAGTCACCATGCAAGTGTGTGCCCAGGATACCCCCTATGCTGGGATGCGAGAATCACGGCCGTGCAAGCAGATCGCGAGGCAAACAGCCCTCTGACGACACCTGGAGACCGCGAGCCGGTCTGCAACGCCATCGCATTGCTCTGCTATGTGCCGAAAAATCGGGAACCTCGGAACGGTCAATTGAGCAACGGGAAACGGGAAACGGGAAACGGGAAACGCCAGACACTTGCGGCTTAGGTAAACGGCATTCCTTTCTACGGGCAAGGCCACTACTCGCCGAGAATCCTGAGCAGGTCCAGGATCGAGACCTCGCAGTCGCTGCGGACGGTCCGCTGCGCGGCCCGCCGCTGAACCGGAGCGTTATGCCGCTCAACACAACGAGAACGATGACTGACCCCACTGCGATACCCAAACTACGCTTCGGTCTCGTCCTTTGGGCGGCCGGTATGGTCGGCTCGGTTGCCATCACGGCCATGGTGCTACCGGAGCTGTTGGGGCAGGTGCCGCTCCCCGCGCCCCTGTGGGTGATCTCACTCGCAGGCCTTGCGCAGAGCGCGCTCGTTCTCGCACTCGCCGTATGGGCTGGCATCAGGCTTACGCCATCGGTTGGCCTCCGCGCACCGGCGTTTGAGGCTGTTGTGACTGGCCGTCCCACTGGACCCGCACTCAGGTCGCAGCTTCTGCCCGGCCTCATTGCCGGCGTGCTGGGCGGGATCTTGCTGTTCGCCGCTTTTCGGTACGCCCCCGGTGCCGTGGCAAAGCTGCAGGAGCGGTTCGCCGTTCCAATCGTTGCTCGTGTGCTCTACGGCGGAATCACCGAGGAACTCCTTCTGCGATGGGGCCTCATGACCGCGCTGGTGTGGTCGGCGTGGCGGTTTCTGCAACAGCGGCGAGGTCCTGTGCGGGCAGGTTTCGTCTGGCTGGCCATCGCGGTCAGCGCGCTTATATTCGGCGCGGGTCACCTGCCGGCGGCGTCAGTCCTGCTCGGTGCCATGGATGTGACCGTCGTGGCATTCGTGATCGGCGTGAACACAGTGTTTGGACTGCTCTTCGGGTACATGTTCTGGCGACACGGCTTGGAATCAGCCATGATCGCCCATGCCTTGGCACATGTGGTGAGCTTCGTGGCGAACCTTTCATGAGCAGCATGACAGATGAGCAGGGCCACGCACGCGCACGCCAGTGAGGAGGCCCACCCGAAGCGCTGTATCAAGCTGCACTGAGGGGCCGCCCCGAAACAAGGTGCACAGTCGGCGGGATGAATGACCTGGATCCAGCCTCTCAAGCGTCGTCCGAATGAGCAAGTAATACTCGGACGCGCCCGTAGCAACGCCGAGGCCGGCGGCAGACAGTGCGTGAATAGACCTTCCGACGATTTCAACGCTACGGCGACGATCTCCTCGCCGCGTGCCGTCCGCGCGGGCTACCGATCGGCAACCTGAAGAGCGAGATCTGGGCCAACGTCTACCTGAGCGGCTTCGACCACTTCGTGAAGCGCGAGCTTCGCTGCCGGGGCTACGTGCGCTACGTGGACGACGTGCTGCTGTTCGCCGCCGATGCGCACGCTCTGGGCGTGGAAGGCTGCGATCGAGCTGCGTCTCGCGACGCTGCGTCTGGTCATGCAACCCGGCGCGCATCCGCGCCCGGCCACGGAAGGCATTCCGTTCCTCGGCTTCGTCGTGTTCCCGGATCGCACGCGTCCGAAGGGTCGGAAGGTGACGCATTTCGCGCGCCGGCTGCGCCGGCAGTTGCGGTGTATCGACGAGGGGACGATGGCACCGGCCGATCTCGGCGCATCCGTGACGAGCTGGCTTGCCCATGCGGCGCACGGGGACACCGCGGGGCTCCAGTCGGCGCTCCTCGGGCGCCATGGAATCGATCTGCGCGAGCTGCGAAGCGAGCGGCCCTCGCGGTAGCGATCAGAGGTCGGAGGGGGAGAATGGGGAGACGCACAAACGAAAACCCGCGCCGCCGCTCCGCACGTGCGCGTCGCGCCTACCGCGGTACGCGCAGCGTGCGCCCGCACGGTGGACGATCCATGAGCCGCCCCGCAACACACGAGACGCGTCGCCTTCCCGATCGGCGTCGTGTCTCCCGGGGTAGTCCTTGTAGTCGTTCGTCCACTTGGTCTCGCACCACTCCCATGCGTTCCCCGCCATGTCGAGGGCGCCGCACTCGGCACGTCCGGGCGGGTAGAGCCCGACGGCGGTGGTGGCGTCGATCGCGCCCAACACGTTCGCTCGGGCTCGAACGGCATCGGGATCGGCGTGCCCGGGATCGGCGTGCCTGACCCAGGGGAACTCCCGGGCGTCGTCGTGGCGCGCAGCCCGCTCCCACTCCGGCTCCGTGGGAAGCCGGATCGGCAGGCCGCTCTCGGCAGCGAGCCAGTCGCAGAACGCCACCGCCTCGTACCAGCTCACGCCGACCTGCGGGTGGTTCGGCGTCTGGAAGACGTCCGCGTACGCCTCCGGCCCGCGGATCCGGTTCTGGTCACGCCAGGCCCGCCCCGCATCTGTCCACCGGCGGTCGTATCCGCCCGCGTCGATGAACGCCCGGTACTGCCCGACGGTCACGAGGTGGCGTGAGACCGCGTACGTGTGCTCGATCAGCCGGCAGTCGAATCGCGGCTCGTCGTTCCCCATCGGAAACGGCGCGGCCGGAATCGGGTCGCTCCAGAAGGCCGGCGACCGGACCTCGTCGAGCGTCGCCACGCCCGGCCGCCGATCGCCCATCCGCCCCAGCGCCGACCCGAACGCTGCGCGAGCCCGAATGTCGCCGTCGCCGAACATGCCGTCATCGAGCAGACGCGAGCGGAGACGGTCGAGCATGTCTCTGCCGCCGGCGACGCCCGTGAGCTTGCGGACCGTCGCTTCGCGGGCCACGTCGGCGGCGAGGATCGCGGCGGCGTCGTCGCCGGCGTCGAGCAGCCCCTCGATGAGCGTGCGCACGCGGGCGGCCTGACCGAACAGGTGCGAGAACGCGCCGGCGGCAAGCAGGATGACCTCGCGCCAGAGGTCGTTCGGGGCCGATCGCAACTCGAGGGCGTTGCTGACGAAGGTCTCCCGGCTCGCGAGCTCCCGCGCGGCGAGGTACTCCTGGAAAGTCCGATGGGGAAACGTGAAGACGTTGCGCTTCCGCTCGAGGAGCAGGCCCGACCGGAAGGTGATCGCCTCGATGAGCGACCCCGTCCACGGGAGGCTGCCGTGCGGGTGCAGCGATCGAAGCTCGGCCACCAGGTCGTCTATCGCGATGTCGGCGACAACCTCGTCATCGCGGGTCTGCCCGGCCGTCTTCCCGTGTACGCGTTCCGCGATCCGCCACAGCGCGGCCTCGAGCTCGGTGAAGGGGCAGCGGGCCTCGTCCAGCACGTGTATCACGCCGGGCGGGGCGTTCTCGTCGTTGGGATCGCGGCCTGATCGCCACGTGCGCAGCAGCGTGTCCACCGCCTGCTCGTACAGCACGACGCGCTCGTCCGGAAGCTCGCCCCTCTTCGCGTGCACGTAGGTCATGACCGTCAGCAGCAGCGGGTTCGAGGCGAGCCGCGCGATGTCGGAACGCTCGAGCGCGCGGCAGAGCTTGCCCGCCGTCGCCTCGGGATCGCCGGTCATCTTGCCCGTTCGGCTCAGCTCTCTGTACCAGCCCCCGATGAACTCGTGCATCTGCGACGTCGTGAACGGCGCGAGGGTGACGACGGGATAGTCGGCCCGGGGCAGCCGCCAATCGTCCGCCCGCCGGTCGTCCGCTCTATCATCGTCCCCGCCGGCGTCGTCCCCCTTGGCGTCGGCCCCCCCGGCGTCGTTGAAGTCGCGGTAGGCGGCGACACGGCACGTCACCACGATACGCGTCTTCGGGTGCTTCCCGGCGAAGGCCCGGATCGAGTCGAGCACCGCGGCGCGGTGGTCGGCGTTCGCGATCTCGTCCAGGCCGTCGAGGAGGAGGATCGCGTCGCCGTCTCGGAGCAGCCGGCGGATAAAGGGCGAGGCGTCCTCCTCGAGGTCCCTCGCCGCGAGGGTGCGTGCGACGAACTTCGGGATGCGGACGGCGTCATCGTCCGTGGCGGGCCCGAGATCCTGGGCGAGGTCGCGGAGCGTGACGAGGATGGGGAGCAGCGGCCGGCCGAAGGGCTGCGGGCCGGCAGCGCCGTTCGTCTCGCGAAAGCCGTCTGCAAGCGAGAGCGCGAGCCGGCGAAGGAACGTGGACTTGCCCGCGCCTGGATCGCCGAGAAGAACGCAGCGCGCATGCGTGCGGCAGGCGTCGAGCGCAGTCCACGGGGCGCGCTCTCGCTCGGGCCGGATGCCCGCCCTGTCGGGGCGCATGTCCTCGTCGCGATCCTGGGGATTCGGCTCGAGCACGTTGAGCCCGACGTAGACGTGGTCGAGCTCGACGCGTCCTCCCCCCGCTCGCGGGTCGGCCGCATCGGGATCGAGCGACGCGCCGGCGACGTGCTGCCACTCGGAGCGGAAGTGCCCGAGGTAGTCGGCGAGCGACTCGGCCGGCGACGCACGCCCGGCGGGTGGCGGCGACGCAGGCTCGGCGGCGGCCGGCACGGTCGGCGACGGCGGCGCGTCCGGGCCACGCTGCGCGTCCGGGCCACGGTGCTCGCGAAGCTCGTCGATCACGCGGTTGAGGCCTGTGGCGACATCGTGCATCGCGTCATTCACCCTTCGCCATTTGGAGACCGGCCTCGCTCGGGTGGGGAGAGCCTGGAGTTTCTTCAGCCGCGGGTCCTCCTGCCACAGGCACGGTTCCAGGATGATGGGCACGACGCGCAGGTCCCCGGCCTCGTGGCGCCTGATGGATTCGTCCAGCTCGACCTCGTTGATGTAGAGGGAAGCAAGGAAGCTCGGGCTGACGAGCAGCAGCACGAGGTGGGCCGCGGCGAGCTCGTCCTTGATCCTGGCGTGCCACTCATGCCCACCCGTGATGTCGTGATCGGACCAGAGGCCGATCTTCCGGCTCCGCTGGAGCACGATCAGTTGGGTGGCCAGCTTCTCCCGGAGTCGATCGTCATCGTGCGCATACGAGCAGAAGACCCGGATGGTGTTGTCGGCGTCGGTCATGGGTGGGTTCGCTCAATCCAGCTCATGCGCACGAACCAGCCTGCCGGGAGATGTGAAGGACACTTCAGGAGCGCCGCCCGGACTTCGTGAACCACGACCGACCGGAAGGCCGTGACGGCGACGGGTGCTACCCGGATGGTATCATCCCCGCGTGCAGTGCCCGAGCTGCCACACCGAAGCTCCGGCGGGCTTCCGGTTCTGCGGTCACTGCGGAACGTCGCTCGACGCGGACTCGGCGGTTACCGCGCCGCCGGCTGTAACGAGCCCGCCGCCGCCTGCACCGAGCCCGCCGCCGACCCACTCCGTGCCGGCGCCGCCGGCCGCCGTGGTCACCGCGCGCGACGAGCGGCGCTACGCCGCGATCATCTTCGCCGACGTCAGCGGCTTCACGAGCATGAGCCACGAGGTCGATCCGGAGACCGTGCACGACCTCATGAACGAGTGCCTCGCGGGCCTCGGCCGGGCCATCCACGACGAGGACGGCTACGTCGACAAGTACATCGGCGACTGCGTGATGGGTGTCTTCGGCGCGCCCATCGCGCACGAGGACGACCCGCAACGCGCGTGCCGGGCGGCGCTCGCGATGCAGGCCTTCATCCGCGAGTTCTCGCGGCGGACCGGCAGCGCCCTCACGCTGCGCGTCGGCGTCAACTTCGGGCTCGTGGTCGCCGGCAGCGTCGGTCACGATTCGAGCTCCCAGTACACGGTCATGGGCGACACGGTCAACGTCGCCTCCCGTCTCGAGACGGCGGCGGAGCCCGGCACGATCCTCGTCTCCGACAGCGTCCACACGCAGGCTCGCAACGGGTTCGAGTTCGGCCCGCGACAGGCGATCACGGTCAAGGGCAAGCCCGAACCCATCGGCGCGCACCCGCTCGTCGCGGCGCTCGAGCACGAGCTCGAGCGCGAGCGGCACATGCGGGCGCCGCGCCTCGTCGCTCGCGAGGCGGAGCTCGCCGCCCTCGAGGCATGGCTGGCCCAGACGCGCGGGCGCGGCGGCTGGATCGAGGTGCGCGGCGAGGCCGGCGTCGGCAAGACGCGGCTCGTGCGCGAGGCGGGACTCCGCACCCGCGACCGGCGCCTGCTCCAGGTCTCGGCGACCAACACGACGCGCGTGAAGCCCTTTGCGCTGCTGCGCCGGATCATCCACGACGCCGTCACCGACCTCCGCGGCGACACCGGCTGCCTGGCCGACGCGGACTCGCTCGACGGGCTGCTGCGCGACCTCGACGAAGGTCTGCTCCCCTACCGCAACGCGCTGTGGTACATCGCGTCAACGGCGGGCGAAGCGGCGACGCCCCCCGACCCCGATCCGCAGAGCCTGCGTCGCACGGTCGAGCGCGGCGCCGAGGCGTTTCTCGAGGCGTTCGCGCGCCGGCGCCCCGACGCGGTTCTCTTCATCGACGGACACGAGATGACCGATGACGCGACCGCAGCGCTCCTCGCACGGCTCGCGCAGGCGGGCGGTCCGCCGGTGCCGACCGTCGCGGCGATCCGATCGCCGTTCGACACCGACCCCGTGAACCCGGACATGCTGATCGCGCTCGACGCGCTGGACCGCGACGACGCCGGCGCGCTGCTCGACCTGCTCGTGCGTGACGCGGAGCTGCCCGGCGCGCTGCGCCGGCAGATCCTGGATCGCGCGGACGGCGTGCCGCTCTTCCTGGAGGAGATGGTCGGGGTGCTGATGGCGAGCGGCGCCCTGAGCGCCGGGGCCGACGACGCGCCGTGGTCGTTCGACGCCACCCGGAGCGGCATCGAGATTCCCCCGACCCTCCACGCGGCGCTGATCTGCCGGCTCGACCGCCTGGACGCGGCGGAGCGCGATCTCCTCTCGCAGTGCGCCGTGCAGGGCGTCGAGTTCTGCCTGAGCTGCGCCGACTGGGTCCGCCGCGAGCCGCCCTGGGCCGGTCCCCCGCTGCCGCCGCTCGTTGACAACCTCCAGCATCGCCGCATCGTCCGTGATCCGCCGTCCGGCTCCGATCCGCAGCGCCGCGTGTTCGCGCGGCAGCTCATGCAGCAGGCGGCGTACGAGACGCTGCTCCTGCGGAGCCGTCGCGCTCTCCACGCGCGCGTGGCCGACGCCATCACGCACCTGGCGGGCGGCGACGCCGGCGCGCTCGGCGAGGTGCTCGCGTTCCACGAGGAGCGCGCCGAGCGCTGGGATCGCGCCGCCGCGGCCAATCTCCACGCCGGCGATCACGCCTCCGACGTCTTCATGAACGACGAGGCGCTCGAGCGCTACGCGAACGTCGTGAGAATGGCGGGCCGCGTCGCGGAGCCCGGCGCCGAGCTGAGCGGTGTCATCGCCCGCGCCTACTGCGGGGCGGCGCAGATCCACCTCCGTCTCGGCGCGTACGACGAGGCCCTCGCCGCCGCGCAGCACGTCACGGGCGCCGACGGAACCCCGGACGGTCCCCTCGCGGTCGGGCCGGCGGAGGCGATGCGGCTCGAGGCGGCGGCGCTCGCCGCGACCGGGCGCACGGACGAGGCGGCGGAGCGCCTCGCGGACGTGGTTGCGCGTCTCGCCCCCGCGGACGCCGCCGGGACTGACGTCCTGAGCGCGGCGTGGCACGATCTCGCACTGCTGCACTACCGCGCCGGCAGTCTCGACGAGGCGATCGGGTGCATCGGACGCTCGCGCGAGACGCCTTCGGCCAACCCGCGTCTCGCGACGCTCCAGGCCGATCTTCTCGAGGGGCGCGTGCTCCATACGCGCGGCCGCTTCGAGGACGCGCGGGCGACCTACCTGCGGGCGCAGGCGACCGCGTCCGAGCTGGGAAGTCTCTCGCACTCGGGCGAGGCCAGCAACCGGATCGGGAGCACGGCGCATGACGAGGGCGCCTACGAGGCCGCTCAGGAACACTACGCCCGCGCGCTGATTGACTGGACGCGCACCGGTAACGTTGAGCGGATCGCGGGCGTGCACAACAACCTTGGCAACGTGGCGATGAGCGTCGGCGATCTCGCCCTCGCGACGGATCACTTCCGGCGCGCGCACGCGTCGTGGGTCCAGATCGGCAATCGCCGCGGCGAGGCGCTCGCCCACGCGAATCTCGCGCTGCTCGCGCTCGAGCGCGACGACGCGGACGGCGCCGTGCGCGCCGCGGAGAAGTCGCTCGAGACGATCGGCACCTCCGGCGACGATCTTCTTCGCGGGCTCGTCCGTGTCGTGCTCGGCGAGGGCCACCAGCGGGCCGGCCGCGCGGACGCGGCGCGCGCATCCTTCGACGAGGTCCTCGAGACCTGCACCGAGGACGATCACCCGCTCGCGGTCGCCGGGGCGGAGCGCGGGCGCGGTCGCCTCGCCCTCGCCGCGGGCGACGCCGAGCACGCCCTCCCGGAGCTGCGTCGCGCCTGCGCACGCTTCGAGTCGCTCAAGCGCACCCAGGAGCACGCCCGCACGCGGGTGAGCCTCGCCGAGGCGCTCATCGCCGCCGGGCACATCGACGACGCGCGGCGGGAGCTCGACGCAGCGGAAGCCGCCTTCCGCGCCATGCGGGCGGACAGGGACATCGATCGCGTTCGCGTCGTGCGCGAGGGACTGCCGGGGCGGTAGCGAGGCGCCGCGACGCCGGACGCAATGACCGCAGTCTGAACGACGCGTGCCGACGACGCGCGGCAACGACCCGCGTCACCGACCCGCCGGCCGCTTCAGGAATCAGTAGTCGATCCCGATGCCGGCATACAGGCTGATCTGCTCGAGCGCCCCGGTCTGGATGCCCGCGAGGCTGCACGAGAGCTTCGGGCTGCGGAGCTGCATGCCGATCGAGTACGGCGTGCGGGTGTAGATGTCGTCCTTGTTCGAGACCTCGGCCACGATGAAGAGGTGGCACGGAAGCTCGATCTCGCCGCCGATGTACCCGATCGATCCGTTGGCTTCCCCGAACGAAGAATCCTGCCACTGCTGGCGAAAGCCGCCGTGCAGGCGGAACGAGCGGAAGAATCCGTCGATGTCGATGGGGAACCCCTTCGAGGCTGCGACGAAGATGCTCTGGCTCTCGATCGCGCGGTAGCCGTAGCGGCCGACGGCGCCGACGCTCAGCTCGGGCCACCACGACTCGTCCTTCATGAGACGCACGCGAAAGAACGGCCCGCCGACACCGATGTTGTGGTTCACGTCGTCGAGGTCGAGGACGAGCACGACGCCGCCCACTTCGAGCCAGTCGGTGACGCCGTAGGAGACCATCGCACCGTGCGCGACGTTCAGCCGCCCGCCGGGGAAGTGCAGGAACGCGAGACAGTACTGCGCCGCGAACCCGCCCTCATCCAGTGTGCCAGACGTCGGGTTGAGGAACATGCCCGACGGGCCCTCGGTCGTGATCAGGCCGCGACCGCCGACGTACTCCCCTCCGTCGGTTCCGGACTCCGGCATGCCGTCCGCGAGCGCGGCGAGCGCGACGTCCGAGTCGAGGAAGGAGCGGAAGATCGACGTCTCCTGCGCAGCGCCGGCATCACTCGCGGGCGTCGCGACGGGAGCGAACGAGATCGCGCCGGCCAGCGGCTCGATCGCGTGGGCACGGCTCACCGCCGCCAGGAGAACGAGCAGGAGGACGCCCGGACGGGACCGGCGCCCAGTCCCCGGCAAACCGCGTCGCAGCGTGAACATCTTGCAAACCCCTTGCCACGTGAATCCGTGTCAACATACCACGCGCCCACGGCGGTCGTCAACGCAAACGCGGGCGGGCTCGTGCGAACCCGCCCGCTCCGTTGTTTCCTCGGCGATCACCGGCGGCGGTCGCGGCTCAGCGCTTCCGCTCGTACCGGGCTCAGCGCTTCCGCTCGTACCGGATCTCCATGCTCTTGGCTTCCTTGCCGTCCGGCGCCGTGAAGTACGACTCCATCGTGTGGTGGTCTTTGTCGATGTAGGTGATCACGGTCCGCTTGCGCAGCGTGCCCGGTCCCATCGGGTTCGTCATCTCGCCCCTCATCGTCCAGACCTTGCCGGTGGGGTCCACGCTGCCGACCTCGGATTGGATGCAGGTGCACGCGGTGTCCATCCAGATCCCCTGGTACACGTTGTCGAGCGTGCTGTAGCCCCAGTAGCCGCGTCCTTCGAAGTCCGGGAAGGGCCCGTCGCTCGCGTCGCCTTCGTAGACCTGCTGGAGATAGCGGCCGCCGAGCTCCATGGTGTTCGTCATCACGCCCGTCGACTCGTGCGGCTCGCCCGGGCCCATCCACATCTTCACGTGCGCGCGGAAGGTTCCGGCAAAGCGCGCGATGGACTCGTGGGCTTCGGTCGTCGCGCCCACCCGGGTGCAGTCGCTGGTGGCCTGTTCAGTCATGAGTGAGATCCTTTCGTTTCGGAAGTGGCGTCGGCCCATCATACCAACGTCATACCGCCATGACACCGACCTGATACCGGCGCCGGGTGCGGCCGCACGCAACGAAAGGAACGAGGGCGAGCCCCCCACGACTCGCCCTCGTCAATGAACTCTGGACGGGATGGCTCTCTCACTCCGCCGCCGGTCTCAGCTCCAGTTCGCGAGCACGATCATGACGTCGGCGAAGTCGACGGCGTGGTCGCCGTTCAGGTCGGTCGGGCACGTGCCGCAGGCGCCCCAGTCCTCGAGGATGAGGAGAAGATCGCCGAAATCCGTCGCGCCGTCCTCGTTGGCGTCGCCCCGGACGGCCGTCGCGAACATGACGTCGTCGAACGTCGCGCCCATCAGGGCCGCCTCGCCGTCGTGGTCGACACCGATCACGACGCTGCCCGCGTCGCGGAAGACGTGATCACGCGTCACCAGGTCCGGGTCCTCGGGCTCGAGCTGGCCGGCGCGCCACACCTTCAGCGAGAGACGCTCGCCGATCGCGGCCGCCTCGATGTAGATCTCGTCGCCGGTCTGGAAGAGCTGGCTCGCCGACAGACGCGCGGCGAGGATCGTGTCCGTGCCGTGCTCCCAGACGCGCGAAATGCTCAGCATCGATCCGCCGCCCGACACGCGGAACCGGTAGCCCCAGACGCCGACGCCCTCGCTGCCCCACGAGCGCAGGCTGATGAAGGTGTTGGTCTCGGCGTTCAGGTGGCGGGCCTTCAGGCGGACCTTGCCGTCGGTTTCGAAGAGGTCCGGGCCGCCGGCGAAGCGGGCGGCGAGGATGACGTCGCTTTCGTCGTCGATCGCGCACGCGGACTCCATCTGGTACTCGTTGCCGGACGCGTCGTAGAGCCCGGGCTTGCCGCACACTTCGGCCGTCTGGTCGATCCGCTCCCACTGGCTGTCGTCGCCGGTGCTGAAGTCGTCGAAGAGGAAGGTCGCCGCAGCCGCGGGCATGGAGAGGAGGAGAGCGCCGGTGGCGGCACACAGGTTGAGGTTCGTTCGGGTGCTCATGGTCTCGTCCTTTCGGGGTCCGGGAGAGGTGGTTCGTATGGGCACCCGAAGCAAGACGCCGCCGGCCGCCATCGGCGCGAGCCGGCGAGGAAAATTGAGAAACGGCCGCTATCCCGCGCGAAGCCCCCTCCGCCCCCCCCGAGCCGCGGGATCGACGTTCCGGATGAAGATCCGCGGGAGGGCGCGTGCGACGAAGGCATCGCACTCAGGCGGATCCTGAGCCGTCATACGGCTCCCGGATGATCTCCGCGAGCTGTTCGTCGCCTGTTCGGTTGCACCATCTGGCGCCGGCGATCGCCGCCGCGGCCGAGGGATCGCGCCAGTTGACTCGACGCCGGGTGCGCTCTGTGTGCCGAGTATCGTGGCTCACGCCTGAGGCTCATCCGTAAGCCGTATCAGACGGCACCTGGCCCTACTCGAACTGCGCCGCGAGATCGGGCGCGGTGTGATCCGACATCAGCGGAATGCTGGTGCGCAGGCGGAACACGGAGTCGCCGCTCCGGCGCTGGGCGGTGAAGAGGCGGAACGAGTACGTGCGTCCGGGCTCGAGGCCGAGGCGATCCACGTCGATGACCTGCGGCGTGCGTGTGCGGACGCCGCCGAGGTCGAGCGCGAGCCGGCCGTCGATGAAGAGCCAGGCGCCGTCGCCGCCTTCGAAGCTCACGAACTGCCCCTCGCACGGCTCGTAGCGGAACCGCGCCCACATCGCGCAGGTGAAGTGGTTGTTGTGCGTCTCCCCCTCGTCACCGAGGAGCCGCCCGTCGAGCGGGTAGAACGAGTCGTCCGCGAACTCGTAGACGCCGTCGCCGTCGCGCGTCAGGGTGAGGCCGTATCCCGTCGCCTCGTTCGTCCCCGGCACCGTCCGGAACCACTGGTTGAACGATGCCGCCGACGCCACGCCGCCGCGGCCGGCGGAACCCGCCGCGCCGGTCACGTCGAAGACCTCGACGCAGGTCGCGAGATCCGCCTGGTCGGTATGCAGACGCGAGCCGTCGCGTATCGCGGCGCTGCGCCCGGCGAAGCTGCCGAAGAGCTCGGAAGCGCCCGCGATCTCGAGATCGGCCCGGGCGCCCTCCGCGTACGCGCAGGCGATCGCGTGGTCGTCGAGGGTCATCCGCGCCCCCGCGCCGGTCAACCGGACGGAGACCAGACGCGGGTTCCCCGTGTTCGCGTTCAGACGCGCGTGCCCGCCCATGACGAGCCCGCGTCCGACGTACACCGTGAGCGTCGCCCCGGCGTCGAGTCGGATCGCCGAGTGGTCGGCGAGGGTGAGCGTATCGTCGATGCGGAGTGTCACGTTGCCGAAGACCTCGACGACCGCCCCGTGATCGAGCGTGAAGTTGCGGAAATGCAGGTCGCTGTTGACGCGGTGATTCCCACCCGCGTAATGCCGGTCACCGGCGCTCGGTCCGAGTTCCGGCGCGACGGGAAACGGAAGAGCCCGCGGCGTCGCGAGGTGACCGACCGGCCCGCTGACGTAGGCGCCGGACGCGGTCGTGACGAGCGCCGCCGCGTCGCCGGAGCGCCCCACCGACAGGTTGCCGCGAATCGTCGATTCCTCGACGAGCGCGACCCGGGCCCCGCCGCCGGCGGCGTTGACGGAGACCCACGCGTGGGCGTGGACGTTCGCGTCGCCGTACGGACCCACCGTGGAGTCGAAGCTGTCGATCGTGCTGCCGCCGCTCACCTCGATCGAGTCGCGCACCGCGAGCCCGTGGTTGGCGCCCCGGGAGATCGCGAGGCCAAGGTCGGCATGGAGCCCGCACCGCGCGCCGACGTCGAGGGCGCCGCCGACGAACGCGCCGTAGAGATGCCCGCCCTCGCGGAGCTCGAGACGCCGGTCGGGCGCGATGATCGTCGCGCAGACGTGACTGCGCTCGATCGCGAGGCCCCCCGCGCCGAGCGCGACGATCGTCACGCGCGCGGCGTCGCCGCTTTCCGTGTTCACGAGCGCCCGGTCGCTGATGCGCACGTCGCCGCTGCCCCCGTCGTAGTCGCACACGAACACGGTGAGCGTCGCGCCCGGCCGCAGATCGATCCGTCCGCGACGGATGTCCAGGCTGCGATCGCAGCGGATGACGAGGTTCCCGTCCACGGTAAGCACCGCGTCGTTGGTGATCCGCAGCTCGCCGCAGTGGAGCGCCCGGTCGTGCCGGCCGTCGCGCGGCGTCAGATCTCCGGTCAGCGTCGTGGATTCATCAACCAGGAGAAGCCTGCGGTAGGGCTCGAGATGCTCGGGCGGCGCCGGCGCGGCGACGGCGAACGGCGGGGCCACGGCGCCACGGCGCCCCGTGACGTGGCCGGCGCCCTCGACCAAGCCGTCGGCGGCGGCCCGCGGACCGATGAGCAGGTCGCCGCGCACGATCGCGTGGTCGTGGAGACGCACCGACCCTGGTGCGTTGGCGTTCGTCGCGATCACCGCGCGGCGCCCGAAGTTGCCGGGCGTGCCGTACGGCCCGTCGTTGGAGTCGAAGGCGTCGACGATGGCGCCGTCGCCCAGCGACACGGGTCCGTCCACGCGGAACCCGAGCGTCCCGGCGGGCGCCAGTCCGCGCATGCCGGCGACGTGAGGCGCGATCGGGCGTCCGTAGCGGTCCTGCCATTGCCCGGACACGCGGTAGCCGCCGCCGGCGAGGACGGGCCGCCCCGTGCCATCGAGCGTCGGTGCGACGGTTCCGGCGTAGTGACCGGCTCCGCCCGCGGGCATGACGTCGAAGTCGGGATGCCCGCGCCGGAAGTCGTACAGCACGCCGTTGAGCGCGATCGCGTCGGGCGGCTCCGGGGCGAGCGTGTCCGCGCGGGCGACGGCAACCGTCGGCACCGCGAGCTTGACGGCGATGAGGAGAGCGAGTCCTCCGAACACGACGGCGGCGGCGATTCCGATTCTGCGCATCACGTCTGCCTCCGGCAAAGGCGCCGGCGCGCGGGCGTCGCGCACCGGGTGCCCTCCGCCTCTCCATCGGGTCGCGGCCGTGCTCGGCGGAGCCGGCGCGCCACGGGCGGCGGACGCGGAGTCGGTCTGCGATGGTGACGAACGGGTATCGGACGTGGGCGCGCGTCGAAGAACCTGGCTAGACCTCGCCCGGGAGACAGCGGCTCTCGCCCCGGGTACCGTGCCCGCCATGCCCGGCGACCAGGGTCCGACGAGCCAGCTCCGCCGCATCCTCGGCCCCGTCGACGCCACGTGCATCGTCGTCGGCGCGATCGTCGGCGTCGGGATCTTCTTCACGCCGAGCAGCGTCGCGCGACTGGCGGAGTCGGGCGGCGTCGCGCTCCTGGCGTGGACGGTCGGCGGCGTGATCGCAATGGCCGGGGCGCTGACCTTCGCGGAGCTGGGCGGACTCTATCCGCGCACCGCAGGGCAGTACGCGATCCTGCGCGACGCGTACGGGCCGGGGCCCGCGTTCCTCTACGTCTTCTGCAACGCGACCGCGATCCAGGCCGGGGCGGTCGCGATCATCGCGATCGTGTGCGCGCAGCACCTCGCGCAGGCGGTCGGAGGCACGCTGGAGGGCATGAGGCTGTTCGGCGTCGCCGCGACGCTGATCGTCGGGCTGATCGTCGCCAACGCCGCGGGCGTGCGCTGGGGGGCGGGGATTCAGAACGCCACCGTCTTCGCGAAGGTGGCGACCCTCCTCGTCGTGACGCTCATGGCGGTGTTCGCCGGTGACGCCGGCGTCGCCGTGGCGCCGGCGGGCGATGTGGGCGCGGCGTCACCCGGCCTCGGCGTCATCGGGCTCGTCTTCGCGGCGCTCGTGCCCGCGTTCTTCTCCTTCGGCGGATGGCAGCACGCGCTGTGGATCGGCGGCGAGATCCGCGATCCGGCGCGGAACGTGCCGCGCGCGATCGTCGTGGGTGTCGGTATCGTCGTCGTCGTCTACGTGCTCGTGAACTGGGCGTACCTGCGTCTGCTCGGCTACGACGGCGTCGTGGGGAGCCCGGCCCTCGCAGCGGACGCCGTGGCGGTCGTCTCGCCGGGGCTCGGCCCGGGTCTCGTCGCGGCAGCGGTCGCGGTGTCGGCGTTCGGCGTGCTCAACGCCCAGCTTCTGTCGGGTCCGCGGCTCGTGCAGGGCATGGCGGCCGACGGGCGGTTCTTCCGCGTGTTCGCCGTCGTGGACGCGCGGTTCGCGACGCCGATCCCCGCGATCCTCCTGATCGGCGTGATGGCGCTCGCGCTGCTCGGGGCGTCGCACCTGCCGTTCGTCGGCAGCGATCCGCTCGACCAGCTTCTCACCGGCGTCGTCCTGATCGACGGGCTGTTCTTCGCGCTGACGGGCGCGGCGCTGATCGTGCTGCGTTTCCGGCGTCCGGACGAAACGCGGCCCGTGCGCGTTCCGCTCTACCCGTTCGTGCCGGTGCTCTTCGTGCTCGGCGAGCTCGGCATCGTGGCCGGCGCGTACCTCGACCCCGAGGCCCGCAAAGCGGCGCTCGTCGGCCTCGCGTGGATCGTCGTGGCCGGCGCGTGCTACCTGGTGTTCTTCCGCGGGACGTCCGCGGACTATTCATGAAGCGGGCGGTCGCTCGTCCGATCGGCGTCCCCGCTCAGCTCGAGACAACGAATGCGAGCGCCGCGCAACCAGCGCGAATCGCCCGCCGGACGGTTCGCTCACGTGATGAACCGGATGCACAGCGGATACCGGTAGTGCTCCCCGTTCGACGCCTTCAGACCCGCGATGATCGTGAGCACGATGTTCGCGATGACGACGAGCGGCAGCAGCACGAACCCGATCAGGACGAAGATGAGGAGCGCGGACACGAACACCGCGATCATCATCGTGATCTGGAAGTTCACCGCCTCCTTGCCGTGGTCGTCGATGAACGGGTCTTCCGCGCGCTTGATGAGCCACACGACGAGCGGCCCGAGGATGAACCCGATGCCGTTGCCGAGCAGGCCGACGAGGGCCATCAGGTGACAGGCCATCGCCCAGTTGCGGGCGTTCGAGGTCGACGCGGGGGTGTTCATCGTTCGAGTCCTTTCAGCGTCCGGTCATTGTAACGCGACGGCGTCCCGCTCACGTGACACCGACAGCTTCCTTCATATCCTTCGTGATCGACTGCCGGACCTTGCGGAGGTCGGCCCAGGGCTCGCGGCTGCCCGCGCGTTCGAGACGCTCGGGCACGGTGCGGACGGTGTAGTGCGCCGGGGGCACGGCCTCCGAGAGCTCGTCCCATTCCAGCGGTGTGGCCACGGCCGCGCCCGGCCGCGCCCGCGTCGAATATGGGGCGACAGCGGTCGCGCCGCGCGTGTTGCGCAGATAGTCAAGATAGATCCGGTTCCGCCGGAAGTCCTTCGACATGGTCGCGACGAAGTTGCGAGGGGCGATCTTCGCGACGTCCTTCGCGACGGCGTGCGTGAAGGCCTTGACGTCGCCCCACGACGAGCGACGCGTGATCGGCGCCACGACGTGAACGCCCTTGCCCCCGGAGGTCTTGACGAAGCTCTGGAGGCCGAGGTCGTCCAGATACTGCCGCATGAACCGGGCGCTCGCGACGAGGTGCTCCCACTCGATGCCCTCCCCGGGATCGAGATCGAACACGATCTGGTCGGGCTTCTCGAGATCGTCCTCCCGTGCGCCCCAGATGTGGATCTCGAGCACGCCCATTTGCGCGAGCGAGACCAGCCCCTCGACGTCGTCGATGACGAGGTACGGCTCGCCGTCGATCTTCTCGTCCGCACGGGTGCCGCGAATCGATTTGGGGAAGCCGTCGAGGACGTGACGCTGGTAGAACGAATCGCCGGCGAGACCGAGCGGACATCGCACGAGGCTCAACGGGCGTCCGGCGACGTGCGGCAGGATCCACCCGGCCA
>CAZXBB010000250.1:0-1842 GCA_964638815.1 uncultured Isosphaeraceae bacterium | reverse complement strand
AGCCGTCGATCCGCGCGAAGGGCAGCTTCCTCGGCGCCGCGGGGATCATGGTGTTCGACGATTCGCGCGACATGATGGACCTCGCGCACCAGGCGATGGCGTTCTTCGCGCACGAGTCCTGCGGCAAGTGCTTCCCGTGCCGCATCGGCACGCAGCGCCTCACCGAGCGCCTCTCGGGCGCAGCGGGTCCGACCGACGCCGCCGAGTGGAAGCGCGAGGTCGCGGACATCGGCTACACCATGGCGGAGGTCAGCGCCTGCGGCCTCGGCATCGCGGCGCCGCTCGTGACGCAGAGCCTCGTGCGCGACTTCGAGGGCGAGGTGGATGCGCGGCTCGCGGAGCGCCCGGTCCGGTAACCGTCGCTCCGGTCCGAGGAAGTCGCAATCCCGTCGATCGGGAGCCCGGGTCGTGCCACGACTCGCCTGCGGGCCGGCCGAGTGCCCCCGAGTTGACGGATCCGGGACCACCGGTGAGGATCGGTCCATTCCACGAGGCCCGGACCTGGTCTCGATCCGATCCCACCGAGGAGTCCCCATGTCGAAGCTTCGTCCCTTCCTCGCTCTCGCCGCGGCCGCGATGCTCGCCGGCGTCGCGCACGCCCAGATCTGCCCCGATCCGGGCAACACGCACTACCAGAACGACATCTTCCCGCAGGTGCCGGGCGGCGCGCTCAGCCTCGCGATCGTCCCCGGGCTGTGCGAGGGCGAGGGCTGCGCGTCGGTGTTCGACGTCGTCGGCCAGACGCCGCAGAAGATCACGCAGCTCGGCTGTCCGTTCACGAGCCCGACCGGCAGCGGACTCGGCGCGACCGCGAACATCCAGATCTTCGACAACGTCACGTTCAACGCGCAGGGCGTCCCGCAGATGGGGACGCCGGTGTTCGACCTCGTGAACGCGACGGGCAACGAAGTGCTGCTCGCGGAGGGCGGCATCAACACGATCGACCTGGCGAACTACAACATCCAGGTCTCCGGCCCGAAGTTCGTGGTGGCGTTCATCATGAACTTCAACCCGAACGGCAACTGCACGACGGGCTACACGTCGAACTTCTTCACCGACAACACGCCCTGCGTCGCGCAGAAGAACCTGATCTACATCCTGGGCCAGGGTTGGGTCGACTCGACGAAGGCGATGGTGGGGCCGTTCAACCTCTGCCCGCTCTTCTACAACGGCAACTGGGTCATCCGCTGCTGCACGGAGCCGATCCTCAACCCGATCAACGTGACGGTGATCGGCAGCCCGGTGCTGCCCGGCCAGTTCGTCAACCTGATCTTCAACGCTCCGGGGTACGAAGGGAAGCTCTACTACGCGGCGGCGTCGCTGAGCACGAACACCGGGATCCCGCTCCCGCCGCACGGCACGTTCCCGCTCGACTACGACATCATCCTCCAGTTCGTCCTGTTCCAGGGCGGCGGCGGCGTCTTCAACAACTTCATCGGCTTCATCGGCCCCGCCGGGACCGCACCGGGTCTCGTGATCATGCCGCCGACGGTGCAACCCGGACTCGAACTGTGGATCGCCTTCGCCGCGATCGACCCCGTCGGTCCGTGGGGCATCTCGAGCGCGTCGAAGATCGTCGTGCAGTAGGAGGCGGTCCAGGACCGACCTCGTCGACCGGCCCGTGCCGGCGGCCCCGGAGCGCCCTCGCCGACCATGCGGCGGGGGCGCTCTGCGTCCGGGAGGGAATCTCGACGCCGACAGTGGGAGCGCGGCACGCCGTGCACGACGATGCCGGCGTGCTGTACGACACGATCGGGACGAATTACCGCTCGCGACGGCGCGCGGACCCGCGCATCTCGCGCGCCGTGGAACGCGCCCTCGAGGGCGCGACGCGCGTCGTGA
>CAZXBB010000249.1:0-15196 GCA_964638815.1 uncultured Isosphaeraceae bacterium | reverse complement strand
CGCCACCGGCTCGCCAGCGCCGGGTGATTGCCGTCGACGCCGGTGTCCAGCGTCGCCACGAGCACGCCCTCGCCCGTGATTCCCATCGCCCACACCTCGGGCGCGCGCACCGCGACGACGCCCGGCTCCGGCCCGCCATCCGCGGCGCCGACGACGCCGCCGAGCTCCTCGACGGGCGCGATGAGCTCGATCCCGTAGTTCGGATAGACGATGTCGAGATCGTCGCGCTCCGCGAGGAGACGGATCTCCGCCGCCGTCGCGTCGATGCGCACCATGTTCGTGATCCAGAACGACCGGAAGTCGGCGACCCGCTTCGCAGCCTTCAGCTCATCGAGGTGCGCGAGCAGATCGACCTGCGTCGCGGACGCGACGTCCCGGAGCGCGCGCACGACGACCTCGTGCCGCTCCCGCAGCGAGGCGCGCTGCTCATCCATGTGACCGGTGATCGCGTCGAGGTCCTCCTGGACCGCCATGTACGCGAGCACCGAGACGATCTCGTCGGGCGCCGCATCGCGCAACGTCGCGTCCAGCCCCGGGTCGATCATCCCGGCGTTCGCCGCCCCCGCGCTCAGCAGGACTGCGGCCGCTCCAAACATCATCGCTCGCCTCATGCGTGGCTCCTTCCGTCTTCGATCGGATCGGGAAGCACGACGCTTCCCCTGTCCCGACCCCCCATTCCGCCCTCCAACCTAAGGGACCGCCCGCAGGCACGCAATGCCCGGCCCCCCGGAGCTGACGGGTTTCGATGCGTCAACGTGCGTCGGCGCCCGCTCCCGCGTCCGGATCGGGCACGCGGGAAGTCGGTGGAAATACCTCCGGAATCGGGGAACGGGAAGCGGGGAACGGGGAACGGGGAGTCGGGAACCTCAAGAACGGTCAATTGAACAATGGGAAACGGGAAATCGGGAATCTCGGAAGACCACCTCACACACTGCATCTCGCGAAACCGGTTGCGCCCTCACTCGGCATTCACCGTTCCGGGCACGGCCCCCACGCTCCGAGCACGATCAGCAGGTCGCTGAACCCGACGAAGCCGTTGCCGTCGAGGTCCGCGGGACAGCCCGCGCACTCGCCCCAGGCGCCGAGCACGACGAGCAGGTCGCCGAACGCAACCGTGCCGTCGCCGTCGAGGTCCGCGGAGCACCCGGGCGCGCACGCGATCTCGTGACCCAGGTACGCGCCGCCGATTGCCGCGCAGAACTCCGGGTGGGCGCCGTCGCGGCACGTCCCGTCCTCGAGGACGCACGCGCCGCGCCCGTCGCCGTCGTCGAGCAGCACGTCGTCGTGGTGGACGGTGTGCGCGCTCCCCCCGCCGAAGAGGTTGATCGCCGCGATGTTCGCCGCGCCGCCCTCCGCGACGCCGCCCGTCCAGCTCTTGTCGAGCATGCGAACGCCGTCGTACCAGACCGTCTGCGTGTCGCGATCGAGGTCGATCAGCACGCGCAGCGGCGTCCATTCCCCGCGTCGCAGCGGGAGCCTCGCATCGCCGTTGCGGTCGGCGATGACGCCGGCGTCGCCGTCAATCTCGAGCTGGAGCGACCAGTCTGCGGCGACCTGCGCCGGGTAGGTGTTGAGCAGGATCAGGGCCTGGACGTCGTCCATGTCCGGCGGAACGAACATCCACGTCGTCAGCTCGTGCACGCCGTAGGTGTAGCCGGCGAAGCGGCGCACCGCGTCGTCGGCCCCGTCGATCGCGAGCGAGTGCGGCTCGCTGTGCGCGTTCCCGGCATCCACCTCGAACCCGGATGCCTCGGGATCGCCGTTCCACGGCTCCCATCCGCCCTGCCCCGCCAGCGGGCCGGCGGGGTACTCGTCGAACGCGTCGTTCCAGCGCGGCGCGCCGTACTGGAACCGCGTGATCTCACCCGTCTCGTCGTTCTCGGCGTAGAGGTCGTACCGCCGATCGAGGTGATCGACCATGGGCAGCTCGTGATCGAACCGCTCGCCCGCCGCGAGCCCCGCGCCGTCGGTCGTCCACAGCACGCCGCCGAACGGACGCGGACGGTCCTCGGGATCGGTGAAGACATGCTCCCAGCTCCATTCGCCGGTGTGCGGCGGCGCGTCGAAGGTCGGCGCGCGGTCGAGATCGACGAACCATTGCCACGGGAAGATCCAGAACTTCTTCACCTTCGGCTCGCCCTCCATCGCGCCGGGCGCGCCGAAGCTGGTGTCCTCGAGCGGGAAGAGAAGGTCGCTCGGCGCCGTGCGCCAGCGGAACGTGCACGAGCTGCGGGCGCGGACGAACACACGCTCGTTGTCGAGCCCGAAGATCGTGGGCGTGAACTCGATCCGCTCCCACTCGGGCTGCTCGTCGAAGCGCCACGTCTCGTCGCGGCCGCTCGCGTCGAAGCCGAAGCCGTGCATGCGCGCCTTGATCGGGTTGCCGTCCTCGTCGAAACCGACCACCTCCTCCGTGTAGAGCTGGGAGCCCGGGAACGGGGCGATGTCGAAGAGGAAGAACTTGTGCCAGCCGAACCACTCCTCGTTGCAGAACGCGAACCAGATCTTCTCGCCGCGCGCCAGCGTGAGCCGGATCTCCCCGTTGGCCGGAAGCTCGTTCCACGCGGCGCCCGGCGTGCACGGGTTGGTGTCCTTCGTGACGTCGTTCCTCGTCCAGTAGCCCTGGAGATTCTGCCCGAAGGCCGCCGAGGCGAGCGCCAGCGCGAAGCACACACCGATTGAGTCGAGTCGCCGCGGGCGGGCGACACGCCGATTGAACGTCGCTTTCATCGTCGCTTTCATCGAACATCCCTTTCCGGGGCCTGGTTGCCGCGACGCGCTCTTCTGTGGCGTCGGGGGCCCCGGGGAGGACGACGCAACGGCCGTGCCACCGCGCCCGCACGCCGCCGGCGCTCACGGCGCGGGCCCCGGCCCCGTGGTGGGGTGCGGAATCCTGTGCAGCCGGAGGCTCGGCCGGCGAATCCTCGCCAGCCGCCGCGTCACGTCCTTCAGGCCGACGGCGCGGCGTCGTACTGCACAAGCTCGACCTCGATGCCGTCCGGATCGAGGAAGTAGAGCCGCCGGCCGGGCTCGTAGTCCGCCTCGTGATGCGGCGTGGCCCCCAGCGCGAGGAGACGCTCTCGCGCCGCGTCGAGGTCATCGACGACGAAGCCGAAGTGATTGAGACCGACCCGCTCGTAGTCCACGACCGAGGCCGCCGACCCCGGCGCGGACTGGAACATCGCGATGTAATACCGGTCGTCACCGACGTGGGCGGCGGCCTGGTCCTCGCCGGCCTCGCGTCGCCAGCGGACGCGAAGGCCGAGCAGCCCCGTGTAGAACGCGATCGAGCGGTCGAGATCGGAAACGGTCAGGTTGACGTGCTCGAGGAACATGGCGACTCCTTCCGGCAAGTGATTGCGTGTATGAATAGCCGGCCCGTCCGCGCCGGGGCGAGAATGACCGTGCTCGGGTGTGCTCCGATGGCTTCCCGATCCGTCAGACAGACCTGGCTTGGGTCACGTTGCCCGGGCCGGTTTGAGCCGCGGACGGCGGAGCCGTCACGGCGGTGGGCCACGAAGCTCCGAAGCCCTCGTTCCATGGGTAGCCCACCCGGCCCTGTCCGAGCACAGGACCGGGGCACACCGGAAGCGCGACGCCGGATCCGGCCGACCGTTGAAGGACTGCGACCCGCTGAAACGCCGTGTGCCCCGGTCCTTGGCTCGGCAAGGGCCGGGTGGGCCACGAAGTTACGAAGCCGTCGCTTTCCATGGGTGGCCCACCCGGCCCTGTCAGAGCACAGGCCCGGGGCACACTTCGTCTGTCAGGTCGCGAACGCCGGAGCCGTTACGTCGCGCGTCCGGAGGGTCCGCGCGGCGGGAGCCCCAGCGCGACGCGGCTGCGCTGCAGCCGGAACCACGACGCGGAGATCCGCTCGAAGCACTGCTCGGGCGAGAGCTTGCCCCCGGCCGCAAGGTTGCAGGTGCTCGAGACGAGGCCGCAGAACTCCTGCAGGTTGCTCTCGAAGACGGCGTGCTCGAGGTCGATCGGGTTGGAAGTGGGCATGCTCATTGGCCTGGCGGTCCCCGGACGGATCAGAGAGCGGCGCCGAGGCACCACCACATGACGACTGCGACGACGCCGATCAGCACGAGGTCGAGCACAACCCTGGCCACCGCGCCGGTGAGCTCGCGGGCCGACTCCCACCGGTCCGGATCGGCGTCCGCCGGGACCTCCGGGGGGCCGAACACGTGGGGGGCATGCGTGGCCCGGGTCATCGGGGTCATGGTCATCGGGGTCATGGGAGAGTCTCCTTGCCGAAACGCGTCCCGCCGGAACGCCAGTTGACCTGCCATCGGCGTCTCTTAGTCGATCGCTAAAGATTCGCTAACGCAATCTGAACACAATACGCGGCCGTGGCCCCGGACGCGAGGAAAACGTCCTCATTTTGACCCGCGCGCGCCGGCAATCCCGTCCGACGCGCCGGGGCCCGGGCGCAGGGTCGGGGCCGGGATCCCACGAGGGACGCGTCCGTGCCGGCGGCGGGCCGAGGTATCTTCCGGCCGAGGCTATCTTCCGCTCCATGAGCACGCCCTCCGACGTCACGCGTCTCCTCCAGCAGTTCGGCGAGCGGGCCGGGGCCGCCGAGGAGCTGCTCCCGCTCATCTACGACCAGCTCCAGGTGATCGCGCGCGGGCGCATCCGCGGCGAGCGGGCCGACCACACGCTCCAGGCGACCGCCCTCGTCCACGAGGCGTACGTGCGTCTGCTCGGCGACGCGCACACGTCGTGGCGCGATCGCGGGCACTTCTTCGGCGTGGCGGCCGAGGCGATGCGACGCGTGCTGATCGACCACGCCCGTCACCGCGGTCGCCGGAAGCGCGGCGGCGATCGCCGCGCGGTGCCGCTGAGCGCGGTCGACCTGGCGGCGGATCACGATCCGGACGATGTCGTCGCGCTCGACGAGGCGCTCACCGCCCTCGAGCGACAGGACGCCCGCGCGGCCGGGATCGTCAAGCTGCGGTTCTTCGCGGGGCTGAGCGTCGCCGACACCGCCAACGCGCTCGGGATGTCGGAGCGGACAGTCGCGCGCGAGTGGACGTACGCGCGGGCGCGTCTCTTCCAGCTCCTCACCGGCGGCGACGACGACGCGCCGCCGGGATGATCGCGCTCACTGCCAGTCCATGCCGAGCGACGCCAGCTCCGCGCGGATCGCGCGCAGGTCCCACGCGAGAAGCGATTTCTGCGGCGTCGTTGCAGCCAGCGTTCCCGCGTTGCCGCTGAAGGCGTACGAGGTGGACGCGAGGCCGTCGGGATTCTCGAGCGCGGCCAGCACCGCGCCGGTCTGCGGGTCGAGCAGGCGGATCACGAACCGCGAGTGCCCGAGCGCGACCAGGGATCCGTCTTCCGAGAAGCGGATCGCGCCGGCGAGATCGTCGACATTGTCGCGCGCGAGCTCGCGCGCGACGCGCCAGGTGCCCACCTCGAGGAAGCGGAAGACGGCGCCGGTTCCCACCACCAGCCAGCGGCCGTCCGGGCTGAACGCGCCGATGGCGTGCGCGGCGGCGAAGCGTTGCACCGGCTCGCGCGTCTGGAGATCCCAGACCGCCGCCGGCTCGCCCTTCCAGGTGCCCGTGAACAGCCACCGGCCGTCCGGGCTCGCGGCGGGCCGCGTGGCTATGCCCGCGTACGCGGGAAGCGTCCGCAGGATGCCGCCGTGCTCGACGTCAACCTCGTGGGCGCCGTCGCGGTCCACGACCCAGATCGTCCGCCACCCCGGTCCCGGCGCGCTCGCGCGCACCAGGCGAAGGCGGGCGAGACACGTCTCGTCACGCGCGACGGGCCCGTCGTCGGTCTCGACGATCCGCCACCGGTACAGCCCGTTCAGCGTCGTCCCGACGAGCGTCGTCCCGTCCGGGTGGAAGTCCACGCTGCGCGCCGGTTCCACGGTGACCGTGCCGCGCAGCGTGAGCGTGGCGGCGTCCCAGAGGAGGAGGCCGTTCTCGCCGGAAGTCGCCAGCCGGCGGCCGTCGGGAGAGAACGCCAGACGCGCCGGCGAGCCGAACAGGTCTTCGCTTCGCCCGTGTCGGTAGGCGACGCCGCGCTCGATGCTCCAGAGAACGGCCTCGCCCTGCGCGTGGGTCGCGAGCATGTCCCCGAATCCGCCGAGCCAGGCGCCGCGCATCGGTCCGAGGAACGGCGCGCCGGCGTTCACGTCCCACAGCCGGACCGTGTTGTCCCAGCCGTACGTCGCGAGGAGCGATCCGTCGGCACTGAAGTCGGCGTCGACGACGTGCGCCTGGTGCCCGCTCATCGTCGCGATCAGCGCGCCGTCCTCGCGGTAAAGGTGGACGCTGGCGTCTGCCGCGCCGATCGCAAGCACGCCGTCGCGGCTCCACGCGAGCGAACGCGGCGGCGCGTCCAGTGTCACGCGGATCAGCTCGGCGTCGGCCTCGAGGTCGTGGATCGCGAGATCCGGGCCGGCACCGGTGATCGCGAGCCGTCGTCCGGCGGGTCCGCCCGCGAGGCGGATCTCGCCCGCGGGGACGGGAATGCGTCGCCACGGCGTCGCGTCCGGCAGCCGGTACACGTGCACGGCGGCGTCGGTCTCGCAGATCGCCACCCACCGCGCGGTCGGCGCTCCTTCGTCGAACGCGACGCCGTTGGGCCCGAAGCGATCGTGCGGCAGTTCGATGATCGCCACGCCGCGCTCGAGGTCCCACACGCGGAACGCCCGGTGGTCCCCGCGGATGGACATCACGGCCAGGTATCGGCCGCCCGGGCTGAACGTGAACCCGACCGGCGTGAAGTCGCCGTCGGAGAGCTCGGCGATGGTGGCCCTGCCGGGCAGGGCTTCGACGCGCGTCTCGCCTTCGATCGTGGCATAGGCGATGCGATCGATGACGCGCATCCCTTTCACGCTCGGAACGCGCACGCCCGTCAGGGTGAGCCGTCGCTGCACGTCCGCAAGCGTGAGGCACGCGATCGCTTCGTCCCGCAGCTCGGGCGCGATACGGATCCGGCCCGCCTCGCGCAGCGCGGCGAGGCTGTCGAACCGACGACCGGGGCGATCGCTCTCCCGCCCCGCCCGCGCCTGGGCGAGGAGCGAATCCCAGAGCCGGATCTGCGCAGTCCCGAGCGCCCGCTCCGCGACGTCGGCCTGCTCGCTGGCCCGCTGAAGGCCGACGACGGCGAGCACGAGACCGATCAGGAGCGCCGCGGCGACGGCGATGCCCGACGTCGCCGCGACCTGGTGGCGACGGACGAACTTGCCGAGGATATAGATCGCGCTCGGCGGGCGGGCGCCGACGGGCTCGTCCGCGAGATGCCGGCGGAGATCGTGCGCGAACGCGGCGGCGGAGTCGTAGCGCCGACGCCGATCCTTCTCGAGTGCCTTCAGCGTGATCCAGTCGAGGTCGCCGCGCAGGGCGCTGCGCAGCTCGGTGTAGTCGGCGTCGCGCTCGTCGGCGACGCGATCGGCGTCCTCCGGCGGCAGCATGCCGATCCGCGCCGAGGGGCGCGGCGGCGTCTCCTCGCGAATGAGACGCTGCACCTGGGCGATGTCGGCGTCCCGGAGCTTCCCGGCGTCGAGGGGCGGCGCCCCGACGAGCAGCTCGTACAGGAGGGCGCCGAGCGCGTACACGTCCGCCCGCGTGTCGATGTCGCTGGCGCCGACGCGGGCCTGCTCAGGGCTCATGTACTGGGGCGTGCCCAGCACCTGGAGCGCGGCGGTCTCAAGCATCGCGCCGCTCAGCGGCTGCTCGATGGCCTTCGCGATACCGAAGTCGATCACCTTCGGGACCGGCTCCCCGTCGTGCTCCGTGACCAGCACGTTGGTCGGCTTGAGATCGCGATGGATGACCCCCTTCTGGTGCGCGTGGTGCACCGCGAGACACACCTTCTCGAAGATGCCCACGCGCGTGCGGACGGGGAGCGACCGCCGATCGCAGTAAGTCGTGAGCGGCTCGCCCTCGACGTACTCCATGACGAAGAAGGGGCGGCCCGCGTCAGTGGCCCCCGCGTCGAAGATCTGCGCGATGCCGGGGTGCGTCATGAGCGCGAGCGCCTGGCGCTCGGCGTCGAAACGCGCCATGACCTGGCGGCTGTCCATTCCCGGCCGGACGACCTTGATCGCCACCGGGCGCACGACCGGCTCCTCCTGCATCGCGAGGAAGACCTTGCCGAAGCCGCCCTCACCAAGCACGGCCACAAGCCGGTACGGCCCGAGCCGCGAGCCGGGCCCCTCGCCGGCGTCGGGGGCCGCACCGTTGGTCGCCTCCGCCCCGGAACCCGCGTCCCCCGCGTCCCCCGCGTCCCCCGCGTCCCCCGCCCCCGCTCCACCCGCTCCACCCGCCCCCCGCGCCCCCCGCGCCCCCCCGGACGCGGCTCCCGCGGTCGGCGTCGCGAGGAAGGCGCCCGCCCGGGCGTGAGCCTCGAGCAGCTTCCGCACGCGAGCAGCCAGCGCGGCGTCGGCGCCGCACGCGGCCTCCACGTAGGCCGCGCGTGCAGGGTCCGACCGCTGGAGCGCCTCGAAGAGGATCTCCTTCTCGAGATCGGCCGTGTCAACGCGGTTCGGGTCGCTCATGCTTCGTCGCGTCCGAGCATACCACTCCGGGCGTCGGGAATACCCGGGAAAGGTGGCAGTCCCCACCGCCGCCCGGCGCAGCGTCAGGAGGCGGTGAGACCCGTGGCCGGCATGCAGCGCAACGTCATCTTCCTCTACGGCCTCGCGTGCTACGCGAGCTTCCTCGTGACGTTCGCGTACCTGGTCGGTTTCGTCGGCAACATGGTGGTCCCGCGCTCGCTCGACGAGGGCCCGCCGACCCCGCTCGGCCCGGCGATCGCGATCGATCTCGCCCTGCTCGCGCTGTTCGGCCTCCAGCACTCGATCATGGCGCGCCCGTCCTTCAAGGCGTGGTGGACGCGTTTCGTGCCGCCCGCGATCGAGCGCAGCACCTACGTGCTCGTGACGAGCCTCGTGCTCGCGCTCCTGTTCTGGCAGTGGCGGCCGATCCCGGCGGTCGTCTGGGAGATCGGGAGCCCGCTCGGCCGCGTCGCCATGAGTTCGCTCTACCTGTGCGGCTGCCTGCTCGTGGTCGTGGCCACCGTGCTCATCAACCACGCGGATCTCTTCGGCCTTCGGCAGGTCTGGGGACACCTGCGGCGGCACCGGTACCGGCCGCCTGGATTCGTCACACCTGGCCCGTACCGGATGATCCGGCACCCACTGTATCTCGGCTGGATCATCGCGTTCTGGGCGACGCCGAAAATGACCGTCGCCCACCTGCTCTTCGCCGTGGGTCTGACGGCGTACATCCTCGTCGCCATCCGGTTCGAGGAGCGCGATCTCGTCACCGAGCACGGCGAGAAGTACGCCGGGTACCGCCGGCGGGTGCCGATGCTGGTTCCGTTCCTCGCTCGCGCGAAGTGAACGGCGGCCCCCGCGGATCGCGATCGTCGTCAAGTGCCGGGGTTTGCGCGCCGCGACGGGCTCCCGGAAGCTATCGTGGATGCCGGCGCCGGGGTGGGCGCGGCTGGGCGCGGGGGGCGCGGGGGCGCGGGCGGGCGGCCGGCGTCACCGACCGCGGGCGATCGAACCGGGTCAAGCAGGAAGCGTCAAGCAAGAAGGGTCAATCGAAAGGAGCCACGCGATGCCCAGGAGAGCCTTCACCATCATCGAGCTGCTCGTGGTCGTCTCGATCATCGCGCTCCTCGTCGGCATCCTGCTCCCCGCGATCGGCAAGGCGCGGGACCAGGCCCAGTTGACCATCTCGCAGGCCAACCTGCGGAACCTCGGCACGGCGCACGGCAGCTACGGGGCCGAGTACGGCGACCGTCAGCTCACCTTCATCAACGACTCCGCCGCGGACTACGGCAACGGCCGCACCTGGTGGATCGAGTACAACGATCAGCATGGGAGCAGCGGCACGTGGGGCGACCCGGGCAACCACCCGGGCGTCGTGCTCGGGTGGGGCCACGTCAACGGCAGCGGCACGTACACGCTGTTCACGTACGAGGTCGTGCAGGGCGCGAACGCGAGCCTCGTCGTGCCCATCAACTGGGAGCAGGGCGTCGAGTACTTCGGCTCGTTCCGTCTGTGCAACGCGCAGCAGTTCGCGAGCTACGTCAGCGGCAAGTTCTACGACAAGACGTTCTACGCGCCGAAGGACCGGGTTGCCTGGGAAGCGGCGTCGCCGTGCTTCGAGAGTCCGGACGAGTTCTGCCACCTCGCCGCGGTGTATCGGCCGAGCTCCGTGCCGTCGTGGAGCAGCTACTGCCTGAGCCCCGCCGCAATGTTCAACCCCGAGGTCATGTCGCACCAGGACAACGACGACTCGACCCGCGCGGACGGCTGGAAGGATCCCTGGGGTCTCCCCGGCGGTATGCGCTCGCCGTCGTTGTCGCAGGCGCAGTACCCGAACCTCAAGACGCACATGCTCGAGCACCACTGGCTCCAGAATCCCGGCGCCGACTGCAATCCGGGATTCTCGCCCGGTACGTACGCCTCCGGATGCGAGCCGTACTACTTCAACCACGCGTGGGAATCGAGCCCGGTCGCGCTCTTCTACGACGGCCACGTCGAGTCGGTCGGCACGCGGGCGGCGATGCGCGCCGACGGCCGCGTCCGGGCGCAGACCCGCAACGAGGACTGGGGTCTGTGGAGCAAGGACACGCTATGGGGCGAGGACGGCTACCTCAGCGACTACGGGTACGACCAGGCCGAGACGAGCTACCACGTCCTCACGACGGACGGGATCCGTGGGCGCGACGTCGCGGGGGATTGAGCGATCATGCCGCGGTGCGCGGTGCGTCGCGGGCGTGCTTCCTCCGGACGGCGATTCTGCGTGTCGCGGGTCACAGCGGGACGATGCGCGCAAACACCTCGACCTTGTATCCGTCCGGGTCGAAGATGACGCACTGACGCGTACCGGCGGCTTCGCGCACGGGGAGGACACGAACGTCTTCGCGCCGCGCGCTGGCGTAGATCTGGTCCACCGCCTCGGGCGACGGCGCCTCGATCGTGAAGGAGTCGAGGACGGGCATGCCCGCGATCGGCCGCCCGGCCAGGATCTCGATCGTGTCCGTCAACCCGTCGTACGCGTCGGCCAGGCTCAATCGCACGCCGGCTGCGGTCGCGTGCTCCTCGCAGCCGAGGACCCTCCGGTAGAAAGCCGCGCTTCGACCGACGTCGTGCACGCGAAGGCTCACCTTCGCGACCCGAACCGCTCGAGGCGCCGCGCAGTGAGGTCCTCGGGGTATCGATGGGCGGTCCACGCGCTCACGATCGGATCACGGGATGAGGATCCTCTGAAATGGTCGTTAATCTTCGCTCATCGCCGAGGCGGCTTCATCCTCCTCCGCCGACGCGGCGCCGGACCGGTCACCGGCCCCGGCGGGCGGCAGGACCACCGTGAACACGCAGCCCGCGTCCGGGCAGTTGCGAACGCCGATTGCGCCGCCGTGCACCTCCGCCACGGTCCGGGCGATGGCGAGGCCGAGGCCGGTCCCCTTTCCGCGGGCCGGATCCGACCGCACCTGGACGAACCGATCGAAGATCGCCTCGACGAACTCGTCCGGAACGCCCGGTCCGTGATCGCGCACCGAGACCTCGATGTCCGGGCGGTCGTGCGTCAGGCGGATCTCCACGGACGCCTCCGACGGCGAGTGCCGGACGGCGTTCCGGATCAGGTTGATCAGCATCGTTCGCAGCAGGTCCGGGTCCCCGCGAAGCTCGCCGAAGCCCTCGACCTCGCCCGCGTCGTCGATGGACGGCACGAGCCGCACACCCGCGCTCGCGGCCTCGCCGTCGCATTCGGAGACGGCTTCGAGGATGACGTCCACCATCGACACGTCGCACACGCGGTCGAGCAGGTCGCCCCGGTCCGCCCGGGCCAGCGTGAGGAAGCTCTCGACGAGCCCCCCGAGCCGCCGCATCTCGTCGATCACGCTCCTGCGGTACTGCTCGTACTCCTCCAGGCTGACGCTGCCGGGACGCAGCACCTGCGACTCCGTGAGCATGACGGCGATCGGCGTCTTCAGGTCGTGCGCGACGTTGCCGATGAATCGCTCCTGCGCGCGGTACGCCTCCTGGAGCCGCGCGAGCGCCTCGTTCAGCGTTCGCTGGAGACGCTCGACCTCGATCTCCTCGCCCTCCACGTCGATCCGCGCGCTCAGGTTCTCGGGCTGCAGATGTGCGGCGGCGGCCGTCAGCCGTGTCATCGGCGCGACGGCCCTCCCCGCGATGAGCCACGCCGCCAGCGCGGCCGCGATCAGCGCCGCAATCCCCCCCACGACGAACACATCCTGCACGAACGACCGATCTTCCGCGTCGAAGTCGATCGTCGTCGCGAGATCGATGTAGCGCACGCTCTCGTCGGGCATCATGACCCGGTGCGTCACCATGCGGCTCGTGATCGCCCCGCCGAGGAGCCGCCGGGCCTGGTCGCCCGAGAGCGGCCGCACCAGCGTCCCGCCGACCTCCTCCGCGGCGGACAGCGGGGGAAGCGCGTCGGCGTCCGCGGAACTGCGCACCGCGAGCACCTCGCCGTTCCCATCGCGGACGGCGAGGAGGACGAAGGTCCGATCGGTGGGCTGAAACCGCTGGAGTCCGTACGGCAGGATCTTCCCCGAGGTCTTCTCGAGATTGGCCGCCACGCCGTCAGCGTGGACCAGGAGCCGCTCGTCGAGCGCCTGGCGGGTCGCGCCGCTGTGCAGCACGCTGGCGGCCAGCCCGACGCCCATGAACACCACCGTGAAGATCGCGAGGAACCAGAGGGTCAGTTTCAGCCGTAGCGAGAGTCTTGCGCGCGTCATCGGGCCGGGATCCCTCCTCAGTCTCCGACGGGCGAATCTTCCACGACGCCGAACCGGTAACCCGCCCCGACGACGGTGTGAATGAGGGGCGGCTCGAAGTCGCGGTCGGCCTTGCGCCGCAACGCCGATATCACCACGTCGATCACGTTGCTGGAGGGCTCGTAGTTGATGTCCCACACCTTCTCGGCGATGGCCTGGCGCGTGAGGACGCGGTTCGGGTTGCGCATCATGTACTCGAGGAGCGCGAACTCCTTGCCCGAGAGCCGAATCTTGTGCCCCGCGCGCTGCGCCCCCCGCGTGTCGAGGTCGAGCTCGAGATCCTCGTGCGTGAGCACGCGCGCCTCGCTCGCCTGCCCGCGTCGCAGCAGCGCGCGCACCCGGGCCACGAACACGTCGAAATCGAACGGCTTCGTCAGGTAGTCGTCCGCCCCGGCGTCGAGCCCGCTGACCGTCTCGCTCGAGCCGGACAACGCCGTCAGCATAAGGATCGGCGTCGCCGATCGGCGCGCGCGGAGGTTCCGGCAGACCTCGATGCCGTCGCGATCGGGCAGCATCCGGTCGAGGACGATGGCGTCAAACGTGCCGGTCGCCGCCTCTTCCTCGCCCTCGAACCCCGTGTGACAGACGGTCACGACGTGGCCGTGCTCGACGAGGCCCTTGCGAATCCCTTCCGCCATCTTCGGATTGTCCTCGATCACGAGAATCCGCATCGCCGGCTCCTGTCAACAGAAGGACACACGGGCATTCTCGCATCGCAGGGACTCCGCAGCAACGCCCGCTCCCGGCAACGCGGTGGAACCGGGGGGATGAGCGTGTTTTAAGACCGTTCTCAGGGGTGTCTCATTCGGCCCCGGTATCACTATGCGTGCACCGCGAATCGCAACGCGAATCGCACCTCTTCCGAATCCCGCTTCCCGTAAAGGAGATCTGATGATGAAACGCATTCTGATTGCAACGGCCGTCGGGTCCATCGCCGCCGGCGGCGCCGCCCATGCTCAGTCCGACCCCGCTTCGAAGGCCGGCAGCACGCCCCGCTTCGAGACGTTCGACACGCTGCTCGATGCCTCGGTGACCGCCAAAGAGAGCGCGGAAACCAAGGCGAGCGTCGACGACCTCGTCATCGACACGCGCAACGGGCAGGTCGTGTTCGCCGTCATCGACACCAACGGCATCCTGGGCAGCGAGAACAAGGTCGTCGCCATCCCTTACGGCGCACTGACGTGGCAACCCGCCATCGGTCAGTACACCCTCGCGGCGACGGCCGAGCAACTCGAGAGCCTCCCGCCGTGCGATCCCGGCAACCTGGCGCGGCTTCAGGACCAGAGCTGGCAGAGCACGCTCCGGGGCATCTTCGATGACCGTCACGAGATCGCCGCGATCGAGCAGACCCGAGGCGACGAGTACACGTGTTACTTCGAGGAGAACCGGCCCGAGTCCATGGACGGCACGGTCGTGTCCGTCGAGGCCAAGTCCATGACGGCGCAGGGACACGAGTGCTATGCGATCGTCGTCGAGGACGACGACAGCCAGGCGCGGCACACGGTCTTCCTCGCGCCGATGGCGTACCTCGCGACGCAGCCGGCGGTCCCGAGCGCGGGGAACGACGTCACGGTCACGACGGTCCGGGCGCTTGACGCCAAGGGCCAGGTGATCCGCGTCGCGAGCGCCGTGCGTGTCGACGGCAAGAACATCCGGCTCCGCGACCCGAAGGGCGTTCCGGCGTGGGACACCGGCAGCGCCGCCTCGCAGTCGTTCTACGCGCTGGCGAGCGGGATGGACGACGGCGCCCTGTATGCCAGCGGAGAGAAGTTCGGGACCGTCTCCGACATCGTCTGCGAAGTGAACAGCGGCACCGCGGCGTTCGCCATCGTCTCCCAGGGCGGCGTGCTCGGCATCGACGACACGCTGTACCCAGTGCCCTGCCGCGTGATCACGCACGGACGGGACAGCAACCTGTACGTCGAGATGCCCGCGTCGAAGCTCAAGCTGGCGCCCAAGCTCTCGGAGGACGGCGCGAGCGATCTGAACGAGATGTCGGTCGTCAAGCGCGTGTACGAGTACTTCGAGCTCAAGCCGACGAAGTTCGACCTCGACCGGCCTCACCGCTGGATGAAGGACCAAAGCTCGGCAGGCCGCAAGTAAACGATCCCCGCGTGTCGGCGGCCGGGACCCGCCTCCCGCCCCCCCGGCCCCCGGCCCCCCGGCCCGTGCCGCCGCCACGACTGCACCGCGCTCGCCGCCATCGAAGGGTGGTGGCGAGCTTTCACGCCAGCCTGATAAGGAGATCCGCTATGATCAGCACTGAACAGCTCAAGGGCAACTGGATGCAGCTCCGCGGCAAGGTCAAGACGCAGTGGGGCCGCCTCACCGACGACGACCTGGACGTGATCGAGGGCAACCGCGAGCAGCTTGAAGGCCGCCTCCTCAAGCGCTACGGCAAGGC
>CAZXBB010000248.1:0-7450 GCA_964638815.1 uncultured Isosphaeraceae bacterium | reverse complement strand
CGCTTGCCGGGTCGTCTGGTTCACGGCTCGGGGCCGTGACGGCTCCCCGGCCGGGATCGCGCCGGATTTGCGACAACACCGGGCTCCCGAGCACCGAAATTGCCCGCAAACACACGCACGCCGCCTCCGCGGTGCCCGATCACCCCGCGTCGGTCCGTCCGGACGCACGGGCAGCCGCTTGCGGGCCAGAGCGTGCCGTCGGGTCCCAGCATGGGCGAGGCCGGCGCGACCATCGCGATCGGCGTCACCCGCGACGAGGGGCCACCGTCTCGCGGGGTAGAGCTAGATAGTCGATTCCGTCACGCGAAGGACTTCCTCGACCGTCGTGATCCCTGCCGCCACCTTCTTGAAGCCGTCCTCGCGCAGCGACACCATGCCGCGTTCGGCGCAGGTCCGGCGGAACTCGGTCACCGCGGGGTTGCGGGCGACGGCGTCGCCGAGGTGGTCGTCGAGCACGAGCATCTCGTACAACCCGGCGCGGCCGGAATAGCCGGTCTCACGGCACTTGCCGCAACCGGTCCCGTGCACGATCTTGTCCGTTGACACGCCGTGCATGACGAGGAACTCCGCGATCTCCTCGCCGACCTCGACCTCCTCGCCGCAGCCGAGGCAGATGCGACGGACGAGACGCTGTGCGAGCACGGAACGGACGGCGCCCGAGACCAGGAAGGGCTCGATACCGATGTTGATGAGTCGCGTGATCGACGACGGTGCGTCGTTCGTGTGAAGCGTGGACAGGACGAGGTGGCCCGTCATCGCGGCCTGGATCGCGATGGTCGCCGTCTCCATGTCGCGAATCTCGCCGACCATGATGACGTCGGGGTCCTGTCGCATCAGGGCGCGAAGCGCGGCCGAGAAGTTCATCCCGATCTTGTCGTGCGTCTGCATCTGCGTGATGCCGACGAGGTTGTACTCGACCGGATCCTCGACCGTGGACACATTGAGGCGACGCAGGTCGAGCTGCTGGATCGACGCGTACAGCGTCGTCGTCTTGCCCGAGCCGGTCGGCCCCGTGACGAGGATGATGCCGTGGGGCTGGCTGATCTGGTTCTTCCAGATCATGAGCGTGTCCTCGCCGAAGCCCAGCGCGTCCAGCGGAACGTTGATCGAGCGGTTGTCGAGGAGACGCATGACGGTCTTCTCGCCCTTCGGCGTGGGGACCGTCGAGACACGCAGATCGATCTTCCGGTTGTGGACGTTCGCCCGGATGCGGCCGTCCTGCGGAAGCCGGCGCTCGGCGATGTCCAGGTTGGCCATGATCTTGAGACGCGACGTGAGCGAAGCGTGCATGCCGCGGGGCGGGTTCATCATCTCGAAGAGCACGCCGTCGATGCGGAAGCGCACCTTCATCGAGGTCTCTTCCGGCTCGATGTGGATGTCGGACGCGCCCTCCTTCAGGGCCGTCTGGATGATGTGGTTGACGTAGCGGACGACGGGCGACGACTCCGCGTCGTCGATGCTCGCTTCGTCCTGGATCTCCTTGACCACCGAAACGTCGTTCTCGTCGACGTCGGCGAGGATGTCCTCGACGCTGATCTCCTCGCGATCGTTCTCGCTGAGCTTCTCGACGATGGCGCGGATGTCGTCCGCGACGACGAGCACGTGCTTGACCGACACGACGCCGAGCCGCCGCTTCACATCGTCGAGGACGAAGACGTCGTCCGGGTTCACCGTGCCGACGACGAGACGCGAGCCCTGCCGGCGCAGCGGGATCACCATGTTCGCGCGGCAGAAGTCGACCGTCAGCTTGTTGAGCGCCTTGCGGTCGTAGGCGCCCTCTCGCTCGACGTCGATGCGCTCGAACGGCAGTCGCGCGAGCTCGGCCACGACTTTCTGGACCGCGACCTCCTCGACGCCCATGTCGATGAGGACCTGCGCGATGCGCGTGCCCGGGGACTGCTTCATCACGCGCTGGGCGGCGGCGAGCTCCTCCGGCGTAACCACGCCCTTGTCCACCAGACGGTGACCCACGTCGTCGCGCGCCGCCGGCATGTTGTCCGAGCCCGGCTTGTAGATCGCGGAGACCGCGTCGTGCGGGCGGATGCGTGTGGGGTCGGCGTCGCGGGGCACCAGCTCGGTGCCCACGGACGCGCCGAGACCTTCACCGGTGGTGTCGGGCGGGCGCGGCGTCTCGGCGGGGTCGTTGCGCACGAAGACCTCGTCGCCGCCGGCCGTCCGGCGCGGCTCCTCGGCCTCGCGCGCGAGGTCCTTCAACAGGTCATCGAGGTCGAACTTGCCCAAACCTTGTGCCCTCCGCCGTTGCCGCGTCGCTTCAGTCCCGCTGGAGGAAGGCGGTGACCCGCACCGTCAACTGGAACTCGGGATCCTCGGAGACGAGATCGATCGAGCCGGTCGAGATGCTCTCGACGACGAACTCGGTGGCCGTGTTCTTCGCGGTGACCCGATCGCCGACGACGACGATCTGGCGGTCGATCAGCGCCATGGGACGCGACCCGCCCATGATCGACTTGACGACGATCTTCGCGCCGTCGGCTTCCATCGTCTGCCGGCGATCGTCGCGGTTGCGCTCCCACTCGCGCTGCTTCCGGCCCGTGTCCGCGGGCTGTGTGACGACGGGATCGCCCTGCGCAGCCGTCACGGGCTCGGGCTCGTTGATGATGAACGGATCGCGCTGAACGTCGCGCAACGGAACCTGCCGCTCCGAGTACGTGTCGGTGAGGACGTCGAGGACCGTGTCGGTCGCCGGTGAGAACTGTGCCACCGCCGTGCCGCCGGTCGGCTCGAGTTTCTTGAAGAAGGCGTCGATCGTCTTCTCGATGTCCGTGTCGATGGTCGCCGCGGCGGTCACCTCGGCGAGCTTCCGCATGGAGAACAGGCCCGCGACCGCACTCAGGATCACCGCGATGACGATGATCGTGCCGCCGCTGAGCTTGCGGCCCGCAGTCGCCCCGGCGAGGGGGTCGAGACCGGGATCGGGCGCGAAGTCGTCCGCGCCGACGGGCGCCGCGGCGTACATGGACTCCGATCCATGCTGCAACGCAGCCTTGTCGGCCGGGGTCGAGGGAGCAAGTCCGCGTTCGTTGTTGAAATTCACAGTACTGACTCCGCTTACTTAGTCCGTGGACCCCGGACTCGGCTCGAAGTAGATGCTGAGCGTGAACTCAGCCTTCATGATCCCCTCCGGATCGTCCTGCGAACGGCTCGTCGCGCGCTGGATCTTGAGCTGGTGGATGCGCGTGATGCGGGGCAGGTTCTCGAGCTCGAGCAGGAACTCGTAGAAACCGTCAAACTTGCCCTCGACGATCAGCTCCAGCGGCAGCTCGCGATACTTCGCGGCCGGAACCGTCTTGTTGGTCTTGACGCTCTTGACCGTGAGGCGGTTGCCCGCGGTGATCTGCCAGACCTCGTCGAGGATGCCTTCGACGTCCTGCTCCGACGGCAGCTTGGCCTCGATCATCGCGATCGACTCGCGGCCCTGCTCGATGGCCAGGCCGATGTCGTCGATCTTCTCCGTGACCTGCGCCAGCCGGTCGAGCCGCGCGCGCTTGACCTGGATCTCCTCGAGCGCCTGCTTGATGTCGTTGTTCCGCGGCTGGAAGACGTAGAACAGCGAGACGGCGGGCACCGCCAGCAGCACGATCAGGAAGATGATCTCTCGGAATCCGAATCTCATGACTAGTCTCCACTCGGTCCGGAGGAGGGGTGGGCGGCCCGCGCGTCGCTCGGAGCCGGGAGGCCGCGCGTGTCGGTCACCGGGTTGTCGGCACGGAACGTCGTCGCGTTGGGCTCGGGGCCCCGACGCGGGACGATCCGGGGCTCCACGTCACGCACGTCCGCGCTCGGGTCGAGGCTCATCACGATCTTGTATTGCTGGAGCGTCTGGTCCTCGAACTCCCGTTCCTCGGTGTATTCGAGCCGGACGTCGCGCAGGAGCGGAAACGCGTTGAGCTCGGCGAGGTAGCGCGAGACTTCCTGGCCGCTCGGCGCGACACCGACGAGGCTGATCGTGACCCGATGCTTCGGCGGGCGGACCTTCCTGGCCTCGGTCACGGCTTCCTTCTTGGTCTTGGCCCGCCTCGGCTTAAGACGCTCGGAGGCCTGCTCGGTCGGCGCCTGCGTGACCGGCTTGATGATCTCGCTCTTCATCTCGAACGCGAGGAGGCTGAGCTTGTCCGGCATGCGATTGACGAGCTCGGCGAGCAGCACCGAACGCGGTACGCGCTCGACGAGGGCCGCGGCGAGCTCGGCCTTCTCGAGCATCTCGCCCTTCTGCTCCTCCAGCTCGAGCAGCTCCGTGATCTGTGACGCCGCCTGCTGGTAGCGCACGTTGATCTGCGACTGGTCGCGTTTGACCACCGCCCATCGCTGGTTCGTGAAGAGGAACGCCAGGAAGACGCCGAGCATCACCACGCCGAACAGCACGAGGCTGATGAGGTTGGTGCGGCGTTCGGCCTTCTGGTCGAGATAGTCGTCGGGCAGGAAACTGGCGTTGTTGCTCATGCTCAGCTCCTCTTAGAGGTCCGTGGGTGCGGTTGCGAGACCGTACGGAACGGCCCACCCCGGTTGGGGATCGCCGAGCTTCAGGCCTGGAGTTTCGGTGGTGTCGTCCCATGCGAGACGCGAGAGTGGATCGCCGAGCTGCGCCGGGAAGCGCAGCCCCTTGACGACGTGCTGGCACAGCCAGAGCTGCCGGGCTTCGCCGCCGACGAAGATGCACCGATCCACGGAGCGACCGGCGAAGAGACCCTGGTGATAGCGCAGGCACATCGAGAGCTCGTCGGTCATCGTGTCGAGCAACTCGTTGAGGTCGAGCTCCGCGGCGGTCCGGGGAGGATCGGTCTCCGGCATATCCCAGCAGGACGCGGGCGTGGCGTCGCCGCTGCGACGGTCGATCTCGGCGACGGCCGCGCGGCCGCGACGCTTGCTCTTGCGCTGCGCCTGCTCGGCGACGTCCAGGAGCGCCGAGGCGCTCTCGCCGCGCTTGCGCTCGAAGCCCGGAAAATCGGGGCCGTCGATCGCGAGCCGGTGCCTCTGAGCGTCCGCGATGCTGCAGTTCAGCGTGGATGCGATGTGCTGGTCGAAGTGCCGGCCCCCGAGCTGGATGTGCCGCGCGAAGACGATGCTGCGCCCGTGGGCGATGGCGACGCCCGTTCCGGCCCACCCGAGATCGACGTACATCGTCGTCAGGTTCGCGTCGTCCGCCCGTCGATTCAGGTGATCGAACGCGCGGACGACGGCAATCGCCTCGGTGTGAACGCCGACGGCGTTGAGCTTGCACCGCTTGAGCAGCGCGACGAACCGCATCACCGTGTCGCGGGCGATCGCGAAGCAGATCATCTCGCTCTGGCCCGCGCTGTTCCGGTGGACGTCGCCGACCTTGAGCGACCGGACGACCACGCTCTCGGGCGAGCAGCCCATCTGGGCGAAGAGCTGGCCTTTCAGGATGTCCTCCGTCCGTGCGCCGGAGACCTCGGCGATCTGCATGTGCTGGATGAGCGTGCGCGTGCTCGGGATCGCCATCACTGCGCGCTTCCCCTTGAAGTTGCAGGCGCTCAGGGCCGCCGGCAATGCCCCGTTGTAGAAGGAGGTCAGCTTGTCGGGGTCGTTGCGAGCGGACTCGGGAAGCGGGATCTCCGTCGCCGCGACGATTCTCGGACGATCGCCGGGAGTGATCTGCAGCAGCTTCATCGACGCTGATCCGAAATCGATCGCGATCGGTGAAACCTGCGGCGAGAACATCGAGAAACCCATCGACCGCCTCCGTATCTTCGGCGCAGCAGCACACCAGGTGCGCTCCGGTACGTCATCGGCGGGCCGGGCGTGTCGGTTGAGCCGGCGCCGGGGGTTTCACCGGATGAGCGGACCGATAAGTCCGCGCGGCCCCTTGCGCGTTCGTATCGCGGTCGTGCTCCGGCGGCGATATCCGTCCCGGCCGGCCGGCCCCGGGTGGTTCGGAGCCGCGACCCTGAGTCAACGGCGCGCGAGCAGCTCGACCGCTTGCGCGACGGCGGCGCCGAGCGTCCGCAGTGCGGCCGGCAGATCCCACACCTGCTTCGCGCGGTCGCCCGTCGTGTTGCTGACGACGCGCAGCTCGATGGCAGGAACCGCGAGACGCCGGGCGGCGTGAACGACGGCGGCGCCTTCCATCGCCTCCGCGATCGCGCCGGTGCGGTCGGCGACCATGGCCGCGGCCTCGTCGGTGCCCGAGCAGGTCGCGACGGTGGCGATCACGCCGATCCGGAAGCTCGCGCGCAGGGTGTCGCGCAGGGCCGCATCGACGGGCACCGTGTTCCCCCCGAAGTCGCCGAGGGAGAAGCCCATCGCCTCGATCCCCCGGAAGCCGTCGGGCGTGACGACGCCTTCCTCGACGTAGACGCATGCGGACGCCGCCACGACATCGCCGATGTCGAGGCCGCCGCCGGGAAGCGCCCCGGCCACGCCCGCCGAGATCACGGCGTCGAACGGTCCGTTCCGCAGGATCGCCTCCGTCGTCGCGGCCGCCGCGTTGGTGCGGCCCATGCCGCCGGCCATGACGGTGACACCGGGCAATGACGCGATCGCCTCGGCTTCGCGGCGGACGGCGGTGACGACGAGCGAACGCACGGATCAGTTCAGCTTGCGCACCCAGATGTTGCGGTACTCGACGTCGTTGCCGTGATCCTGGAGGAGGAGGGGCCCCGCCGCCACCATCTCGCGATCGAGTCCGCCCGGGGTGGTGTGCGGCAGCTCGACGTTGTTGTGGATGACGATGCCGTTGTGGACCACGGTCACGTACGCGGGCTTCGTCATCGTGCCGACGTCGTCGAAACGCGGCGCGCGGAAGACGATGTCGTAGGTCTGCCACTCCTCCGGCGGGAGGCACGCGTTCACCCGCGGCGGTGCGATCGAGTAGATCGCACCGCAGTCGCCCATCCCCGGCTCGAGCCCGTAGCTGTCGAGCACCTGCACCTCGTACCGGCCGTGCAGGTAGACGCCGCTGTTCGCACGGGCCTGGCCCGTCGCGTCGGCCATGAGCGGCAGCTTGAACTCGAGGTGCATCTGGAAGTCGCCCGCGACCGCCTCGCTGACCGCGTCGCCGGCGTGCACCCGGGCGCTGCCGGTCGCGCGAATGAGCTTCCACTCGCTCGGCTCGCCGTCGCGCTGCCGCCAGCCGTTCATCGAGCGGACTTCGTACTCCATCAGGATTTGCGTGTTCTCGTCGAGCACCGGCGCGGGGAGGCCCACGAAAGGCGAGCTCGTGACGGCCGGGCTCCGCTGCACGGCGGGCCCGGGCTTCGTCGTCTGCCCGATCGCGACGGTTGCGAGGCACAGGAGCAACAGCGATCCGGGAACGGCGGGATGGGTTCGGGCGGGATGGGTCCGTGACATCACTCGACTCCAGGTGACTGCCCGAGAGTGTACGGCGGGGCCGGCGCGCACGCCCCACCCCCCCCCCCCCCGCGGGGGGGGGGGGGGGGGGGGGGGGGGGGGGGGGGGGGGGGGGGGGGGG
>CAZXBB010000247.1:0-12831 GCA_964638815.1 uncultured Isosphaeraceae bacterium | reverse complement strand
CATGCACGATCGGTTGACGCTTCGTTTGCATTGCGTTGTTGCTCCTCGGCCCTGTCACGTCGTGGCTCTCTGTCGCTCCGTCGCGTCAATCCCGGTTCTGAAGCACGATCAGCAGGTCGGCGAATCCGACCAGCCCGGGCGTGCAGAGGGCGCACGCCAGCCATACCAGGAGACAACGCCGTGATCCGCCGCTCATCCTTCCTCCAGCCCCCGGACCCCGGCCCCCCGGACCCCCGGACCTCCGGACCTCCGCCCCCCGGCCCCCGGCCCCCGTAGTTCATCAATATACCCGGCCAAAAACGAACGAGGCAACGACAAACGCGTCAAGCCGCGGCAAAGATCGTCGGGATCACGGCGGCAATCGGCGGAGGCGGAACGCCGGCCTGCCGAGTCTGGCCCGTCGAGTCCGGGCCGCCGGGTCTCACCGCTGACGCCCGACCCGTTTGTCCGCGGCCCTCCGGCCCGCCGCGGTGAACGCCCTCGTGCGTCTGCGACCACTTCGAGCGACCATCATCGCGAGTGCTTCGTGGGCCGGTGACTTTCGTCGGGGCGGACAACGAGTCCCCGGCACGCCGGGTGCGTGATCCAGCGCGCGGCGCAAACACGGCGGTGCGCGACTTGTGCGGCAGCGACCGGCCCGCGAACATGCCGCCCGTGGCCCGCACGTCCACCCCCTCGCCCGATCCGCCGCCGCCGGGCAACGGCGACCACGTCGTTCTTCTCGCGCTGATCGTCATCGGGCTGCTCGTGCGCGCCACGCGCATCAATGAGAGCCTCTGGTACGACGAGATCGCGGTCTGGCGCGACTACGCTTCGCGCGGACCCGCGTGGATCCTGACGACGTACGACGATCCCGCGAACCACGTCGCTCACTCGCTCCTGGTGTGGTGCTCGATGGCGTGTTTCGGCGACGCGCTCGGCGCCGAGGCCGGTATGCGACTGCCCGCGCTGGTGTTCTCGCTGCTCGCGATACCGGCGCTGTTCTCGCTCGGACGCCGTGCCGGCGGCGCCCGGGTCGGACTGTTCGCGGCAACGCTGGCGGCGCTCGCGCCGGTCGCCGTGCTCGAGGCGGCCGACGCGCGCGCCTACAGCATGATGATCTTCTTCGCCGCGGCCGCCACGGCCCAGCTCCTCGCGGCGGTCGCCGCGCGACGCATCGCGCCGTGGGCGATCTACGCCGTCCTTGCGGCCCTCGGGGTGTGGGCACACATGATGACGGTCTTCCTCGTCGTCGGACACGCGCTGTGGCTCGCGGGACGGGCGCTGCGCGGCGGACCCTGGCGCGCGGGCGCTGCGGGAATCGCGGGCGCTGCCGCGCTGACGCTGATCCTCTACGCCCCCATCCTCGACGACATCGTGCGGGTGCGAGCGAGGTTCGCGGGCGCGGAGAGCCGCGGCCCCTCGCCGTTCGGAGCCGAGGGGCTGCACATGCTGTGGCAGCTCGGCGGGGCGTGGGCGTGGTGGGCGGCGCTGCCGGGACTCCTGCTCGCGGGCGTGGGCTTCGCCCGCGCGCTGCGCGACGGCCCCGCGCGCGAGGTGTGCGCGGCGGCGCTGGTCGGGCTCCCCGCGCTGTGCGCGGTGGTGCTCCTCACCGGCACCTGGAGCTACGCGCGGTTCGCGCTCTTCTCGCTTCCGGGCGCGCTGGTCCTGATCGCGCTCGGTCTCGACACCCTCGCCCGGCCGCGGGCGCTCGGATACGCGGCGCTCGCGCTGCTCGCGGGCGTCTGGGCCGGCGACCTGGTGACGCGTCCGCCGCGGCAGCCCCTCCGCGACGCCGCCCGATACGTCGAGATGCGGCAGGCGCCGGACGACCGGGTCCTGGTCGTCGGTCTCCGTCACGCCGTCATGGAGGTATACGCGGGCGGGCTGGACGAGCGTTTCAGCCTCCAGCACGGCGCGGATCTCGCCGCGCAGCTCGACGAACGTGAGCCCGCGTGGGTCATCGTGATGTACCCGAACAGCGTCACGCGGGATCGCTACGACCTGCTCGAGCATCGCGGCTACGCGCCGGTCGCGCGATTCGACGGCTGGATCGACTGGACGAACGGCGACCTCGTCGTCTGGCGCAGGGGCACGGGGTCCGCGCCATGACGATGCCGCTCGACGCGGTCCGATCCGCACACGGCCGCCTCGTGGCCGGTCGCCGCGTGCGCGCGCTCGCGACGGCCATCGCCCCCCTCGTCGGGCAGAGTTGGCACCTGCTCGATGTCGGCGCCGGCGACGGACGCCTGGCGGATCTCCTTCGGCGCCGCGTTGCGGAATCGCGGGTCGAGGGCTACGACGTGCTGCCGCGCGCGGACGCGGCGATTCCCGTGCACCCGTTCGGCGGTCGCGTGATCCCCGCCGGCGACGCGTCCGCCGACGCCGTGCTGCTCGCGGACGTGCTGCATCACACCGACGATCCGATGGTGCTGCTGCGCGAGGCGGCCCGCGTCGCGCGCACCGCCGTGATCATCAAGGACCACCGGACGTCACGCCCCCTCGCCCGCCCCGTCCTGCGCGTCATGGACTGGGCGGGCAACCGCGCGCACGGTGTGGCGCTGCCGTACAACTACTGGTCGCACGCGCGGTGGTGCGCGGCGTTCGACACGCTGGGGCTGCGACTCGTGCACTACCAGACGGTGCTCGGACTCTACCCGTGGCCCGCCGACTGGCTGTTCGAGCGAGGATTGCACTTCGTCGCGCGGCTCGACCGGGACTGAGGCTTCATCATCTCGACCGGGTCCACCGCGCGCTAGTCGTGCCTCAGCGCCACGATCGGATCCTGCCTGCTCGCGATCATCGCCGGATAGAGCCCGAAGATCAGCCCCACCGCCGCCGCGACGATGAACGAGGCGATGATGGACCAGCCCGTCACTTCGGTGGCGAGCTGGATCTCGCTCGTCACGATCTTGCTGAAGGCCGGCTGGCTGAGCAGCCAGGGGATGAACCGTCCGATCGCGACCGACCCGCCGACGCCGAGCATGATGCCCAGCACGCCCCCCACCGACGAGAGCGTGCCCGTCTCGACGAGGAACTGCGCGATGATGTGCCGCCGCGTCGCGCCCATCGCGCGCCGGATCCCGATCTCCCGGGTGCGCTCCGTCACCGACGCGAGCATGATGTTCATGATGCCGATGCCGCCGATGAGCAGGCTGATCGCCGCAATGGTGATCAGCACGATGTTCCAGACGAGCTGCGTCTTCTTGACGTTCTCCAGCAGCTCCCAAGGCACGATGATCTCGACGTCGCCCAGGTCGTCATGGCCGGCCGCCATGATGCGCGTGACGCGCTTTGCCGTGTCGAGGACCGTGTCCGTGGCTTCCGCCGTGACGTAGATCTCGCTGATCTGGACCTCCTCGCCGGAGAAGCTCCCCGTCTGGCGCCGGAAGACGGTGTCTCCGAACTCCAGCTCCGCCGTCGTGATGGGGATGTGCACGTCGCGGTTGAGGTCGCGACCCACCAGCGCAGACCCGGTGCCGCCGGCGAGTCCGACCGGGTGCAGCACGCCGATGACACGGAACAGCCGTTCACCGATCCGGAACTCCTTTCCGAGCGGATCCTCGAGCGGGAAGAACTGCCGCGCGACCTGGTCGCCGATCACGGCGACGTTCGTGCGCTGTTCCATGTCCTCGTCGGAGATGTACCGCCCGCGATCGACCCGGAGGCTCGCGACCTCGATGAGCCCCGGCGACGTGCCGAACGCCTGGCTCGCCATCCGATGGCTCTTGTACGACATCTCGTCGCCAACGGCCTTGATCGAGACGATCTGCACCGCGTCCTCGACGAAGTGCCGCAAGCGGCGCAGATCCTCGCGCACGATCCCGTACGAGGCGATGAACGATCGTTCCTCCGAGCTGAACGACTGCGACTCGGGAGGCCGGATCGACCGGATGATGATGTTCGTCGCGCCGAGCGCCTGGATGTCGCGCAGAGCCTCGTTCTTCGTCCCCTCGCCGATGGCGACCATGACGATCACGGCGCCCACGCCGAGGATGATGCCGAGGCTGGTCAGGAAGCTGCGGAGCTTGTGAAGCCGCAGGTTCTGGAGGCCGAGACGCATGATTTCGAGGAGGAATGTCACGGGATGCGTGGGACGGGGGCGCCGGGGCCCGGGCCCCGGGAAACGGGGAACGGGGAACGGGGAACGGACCGGGGGAGTGACGGCGTGTACGCTTTTGGTGGTCGCATCGTATACCCGTGGGAGAGCGCGTGGTGGCACAGGTCGAGATCGTCGGAGAGCGTGAGGGACCGGCGGGCTGGACGTTCGTCGCGCAGGTGCTGGACGATGACGGCAGGCTGCGCCGCCACGACGTGACACTGTCGTGGGCCGACTACAACCTGTGGTCCGCTTCCGGCGCCGACGAGCCGGCGGCGGTGGCGGCGGCGGTCGTGGAGTTCCTGCTCTCTCGCTGCCACCCCGACGAACTTCGCGGCTCGTTCGACGCGTCGATCGCACGACGACTCCACGGTGACGCGGACGACGTGCTGCCGGGCTTCATCGGCGACGTGCCGTGAGGCGTGCGCCCGGTGCGCCCCCCGACCGCCCCGTGCGCCTCAGGCCATCAACGGCTGCGGCTCGTCCGGCTGGTGCGTCACCGGCATATCCACGATGAAAGTCGCCCCGCGCCCCGGCTCCGACGTGAACGACACCGTCGCCCCGAGCATCTTCGCAAGCTCGCGGCAGATCGCGAGGCCGAGTCCGGTGCCGGCGTGCTCGCGCGTGTGGCCGGCGTCGACCTGCCGAAACTTCTCGAAGATCACGTCCTGCATGTCCTCAGGAATCCCGGGGCCCGTATCCGTGACCGCGAGACGCACGCCCGGGCTGTCGTCGGCGCGCGTGATGCGGTCGGCGGAGAGCGTGACGGTTCCGCCCTCGGGCGTGAACTTGATCGCGTTCGAGAGAAAGTTGTAGAGGATCTGCTGGAGCTTGCCGGGATCCGACTCGACGACCGGCACGCGCGTGCCGATGGCGGTGCGCACTTCGAGGTTCTTCGCGGCGGCCTGCGGGCCCATGATGCGCACGAGGCCCTCGATGAGGTCCGACACGCTCGTCGGCTCCACGTTCACCTCGATGCGCCCGGCCTCGATCTTCGCCATGTCGAGCAGCTCGTTGATCATCTCGAGCAGCGAGCGGCCGCTGCCGAGAATGTTCTCGAGGTAGCGCAGCCGCTTCGCGTCGGCTCCGTCCTCCTGCCGCGCGAGCTCCTGGAGCAGCTCCGCGAACCCGATGATCGAGTTCAGCGGCGTCCGAAGCTCGTGGCTGACGTTCGCGAGAAACTCGCTCTTGAGGCGATTCGATTCGAAGAGGCCGATGTTCGCCTCCGCGAGCTCGTCCACCTTGAGATCGAGGCTCTCGTTGATCGAGCGAAGCTGTGACTGGCTCTGCCCGACCTGGTCGAGCATCGTGTTGAACGCCTCGGCGAGCTGCTCGAACTCGTCGCCGGTCCTGATCTGCGACCGGATCTCAAGATCGCCGGCCTGCACCTTTTCCGCCGTCTCCCGCAGCTTGCGCACGGGGGAAAAGATCAGCTTCGTCAGGATGAAGTAGAAGACGAGGATCGCGAGCAGGCTGCCCACGATCAGCGCGGTGATGATGTAGATCAGGCTGCGAAGCCTCTGCCCTTCCGCGAAGCTCGACGTGCGGTCGACGACGAGCACGGCCTTCAGCGGGTCGGCGATCGCGGGCTCGAACGGCTTCGCGTCGAAGCCGGAGACCGACGCGTCACGCACGGCCCGCATCTCGGACTCGTGCAGCGCACGCGCGTAGCGGTACGCCGTACGACCTTCGACCTGCGCCGTGGCGACGTGCTCGGTGAGGTCGGGATCCGCGCGGAATCGCTCGATCGCGACATCGAGAAACGCGTCGCCGACGTCGGCCGCGTGCTCGATGCGCACGAAGCGCAGCGTGAGGTCGTCGCCCTGGGCCAGCTCCGTCAGCGGGTCGGACAACCCGCCGAGCTGGATGCGGTGCCGGAGCCACGCGTCCGCGATCTGCCGCGCCACTTCGACCTGGTAATCGGCCACGAGCAGACGCGTGCCGAGCCACGGCACGCTCAACGCCATCGCGAGGATCACGACGACGGCGAAGCCGAACAGCAGCTGGCACTTGTTCGCGAGGCTGATGCCGGGAACCATGGAGCAATCTTAGCGACGCGGCGACGCAGCGACGGAGCGACGGAGCGACACGGGGGCTGGGCTCCGCACCCGTCGTCTCTGCGTCGCTGCGTCGCTATCATCCCACCATGTTCAAGCCAGGCACCGACGAAACGAACGTCCGGATGTCCGACGTCCTCTGCGACTTCTGCCGGCGCGAGTGGACGGACGACGTGCCGTTCGTCGAGGGTCACCAGGGCCGCGTGATCTGCGGGCTGTGCCTCGCCGTCGCCTACAACGAGATCGTGAACGCCGGGGCCGATCCGCTCGTCGAAGGCTACACGTGCGCCATGTGCCGGGAAGACGACAAGGACCGCGCGGCCCTCGACCGCGCGGGCGAGCCGGGTTGGCCGAGCCCGGTGCACGAGGAGTCCGTGATCTGCCGCCGATGCGCAAAGCAGGCGGGAGGCCGGCTGCACGCCGATCCGGACTACGACTGGCGGAAACCCCCGGCCCGGTAGCGGCGGAAGGACACCGGCGTGCGCGAAGAGCCGACATCACGGTCGCCCGGCTTCCGGCCGTACGAGCCGTACACGCCCGACGGCGACGCGATCGACGCCGCGCGGCGCTTCCACGAGGTGGTGCGGCGGCGCCGGTCCGTCCGCATGTTCTCCGATCGCGCCGTCCCCCTGGAGCTGATCGAGACCGTCATCGCCACCGCCGGCACGGCGCCGAGCGGCGCGAACAAGCAGCCGTGGCGCTTCGTCGCGGTGAAGGACCCCGCTATCAAGCACCAGATCCGCGTCGCGGCCGAGGACGAGGAGCGCGCGTTCTACGAGCGCCGCGCGAACGAGGCATGGCTCCGGGACCTCTACGCACTCGGGACCGACGACCGGAAGCCCTTCCTCGAGATCGCGCCCTGGCTGATCGTCGTCTTCAAGCTCGTGCGCGACGATCACCCCGGAGCGCGAACCGACCAGGTGTATTACGTCAACGAGTCCGTCGGCATCGCAACCGGCATGCTCATCACGGCGATCCACCTCGCCGGTCTCGTGACCCTCACCCACACGCCGAGCCCGATGAAGTTCCTCGCCCGGATCCTCCGGCGGCCGGAGTACGAGCGGCCGTTCCTGCTCCTGCCCGTCGGGTACCCGGCGGAGGATTGCGAAGTGCCCGACATCGGGCGCAAGCCATTGAGCGAGATCATGGTCGTCGATCGGGAGGACGTCCCGTGACCCTCTCCCGCGGCAAGCCGCTCGTCACCGGCGGTCACGGCATCGAGCTGAGCGCGCTGCCGCCCTTCGAGCCGGACGATCGCGAGGCGACCCGCGTGGACCCGCGTGCGTGGTTCGCGCACCCGGAGCGTCGCTTCGAGATCGAGATCGGCTCCGGCAAGGGCACGTTCCTCGTCCAGCAGGCGACGGCGCGCGCCGACGTCAACCATCTCGGCATCGAGTGGGCGGGCGAGTTCTACCGCTACGCCGCGGATCGCATGCGGCGGCGCGGTCTCGACAACGTCCGCATGCTGCACGCCGACGCGACGGAGTTCCTGCGGTACCGCTGCTCCGCCGCGATCGCCGCCGTCGTGCACCTCTACTTCTCCGACCCGTGGCCGAAGAAGCGGCATCACAAGCGACGCGTCGTGCAGGACCGCTTTCTCGACGACGTCCACCGCGTCCTCGAGCCCGGCGGTGAGCTGCGTCTCGTCACGGATCACGAGGCGCTGTGGGCGTGGTACGAGGAGCACGCGGCGCGTCACGCGGAGCGCTTCGACCGGCGGCCATTCGAGACGCCCCCGTCGTCGGGCGAGGGGGAGCTGGTGGGGACGAACTACGAGCGCAAGTTCGCGCGCGAGGGGCGCGGGTTCCGGGCGATGACGCTCGTGAGGCTGCCGGCGGCCTCGTAGGCGAAGGCCTCCGCCACCCGGTTCTCGCGATCGCACACGATGACCTTCGGCCGGTGCGTCGCCATCTCCTCGGTCGTCAGCCGGCAGAACGACATCACGAGCACGCGATGCCCGACCCGGGTGAGGTTCGCGGCGGCGCCGTTGACGCCGATGCCGCCCCCGCCGCGCGGACCGGCGAAGACGTACGTCTCGAACCGGTTGCCGTTCTCGCAGTCGGCCACGAGGACCTTCTCGTTCGCGAGCAGGCCCGTGGCGTCGAGCAGATCCTGGTCGATCGTGATCGACCCGGAGTACTCGTGGTTGCACTCCGTGACGACGGCGTGGTGGATCTTCGCAAAGAGGGCTTCGCGCAACATGGCGGAATTCTAGCCCGCATTATCCATGAAGCGAGCCATGCATCATGCGGGCCACCCCGAATCACTCATGAGGCGGGCCGCTCCCAGGCGACGATCGGGGCGTCGCTCCAGAGCCCCTCGAGGTCGTAGTAGGCTCGCTGGCCCGGCTCGAAGAGGTGGGCCACGACGTCGACGAAATCGACGACGACCCACGTCACGGCCGTGTCGTGGTTCGACCGGAAACTCGGGTTCTCGTGCTCCGCGCCGAGGCTCTCGAGCTCGCGCGCGACGGACCTCATCTGCTGGTCGCTGGTGCCCGATCCGATCAGCACGTAATCGCAGACGTGGCTGAGGCCGCGGACATCGAGGAGACGAACGTCCTCGCAATGGCGATCCGCCATGAGCCGCGCGGCCTCGACCGCGAATTCGAGCAGCTTGCGGGGATCGCCCTGGGTGAACGTCTGCGTCATGCGGACCCGCTATCCGAGACCGATCGCGGCCGAGATCGCCGGGCTGAACTTGACCACGAGCCCGGCAAAGACGACCGAGACGATCGCGATGAGCTTGATGAGGATGTTGAGCGAGGGTCCCGACGTGTCCTTGAACGGATCGCCGACGGTGTCGCCCACGACGGCCGCCTTGTGCGCGGCGGAGCCCTTGCCGCCATGGTGCCCCTTCTCGATGTACTTCTTTGCGTTGTCCCACGCCCCGCCGGCGTTCGCCATGTAGATGGCGACCGCGAAACCGGACGTGAGCCCGCCGACGAGCAGACCCATCACGCCGCCGACGCCGAGGAGGAGACCAACGACGATCGGGACGATGATCGCCATGAGCGATGGCACGACCATTTCTCGCTGCGCGCCGGCCGTCGAGATGGCGACGCACTCGGCATAATCCGGATACTGGTGGCCGTCCGCCATGACCTTCATGGGCCACGACATCGGGTCCGCGATGTCTTCCTCGCTCATGCCATCCCTGCGGAACGCCTCCTTCATGATGCCGAACTGGCGCCGGCATTCGTTCATCATGCGGTACGCGGCGCGGCCCACGGCCTGCATCGTCATCGCGCAGAACACGAAGGCGAGGAGCACGCCCAGGAAGATGCCCCCGAGCACGCGAGGGTTCATCAGCGTGACGTTGTAGTACGCGAGGATCTGCTCGATCTCAGCCCGATCGGTCGGCGCGAGGTCGAACTCGAGGGGCCCGCCTTCGACGTTCGCCGTCGCCTTGTACGCGTTGGTGTCGGGGTCGAAACCACCCGCGAAGCCGAACGTATCGCCGACACTCAGCCCGCGGTCGAGCTTGCGGACGACGGTCTCGCTCGTGATCGCGAGGGCGCCGAAGAGCCGGTGCTCCACGTCGTCGCTGGCGACGACGAACGTACCGTTGCCGCGGTACTCGGCGACGTAGGGGAGGCTGCTCTTCGTGCGGAGGGCGTCGTGATCGACGTCGCGCGTGAGCTGGCGATCGAGGCTCGTCTGAACCACCGACACGTAGGCCGCGAGCAGCGCCATCGCCGTCAGGGCCGCCGAGCCGATGGCGAAACCCTTGCCCGTCGCCGCCGTCGTGTTGCCCAGCGAGTCGAGCATGTCGGTGCGTTCGCGCACGATCGGGGGCTGGCCCGACATCTCCGCGTTGCCGCCCGCGTTATCGGCGATCGGGCCATAGGCGTCGGTGGCGAGCGTGATGCCGAGCGTGGACAGCATGCCCACCGCGGCGATGCCCACGCCGTAGAGACCGAGCAGGAAGTTCTCCGCGCCGCCTGCGAACGAGAACGCGAGGGTGATCGCCAGCACGATCGTCGCGATCGGCACCCAGGTCGAGATCATGCCGACGGCGATGCCCGAGATGATGACGGTCGCCGGTCCGGTCTTGGCCTGCTCGGAGATCAACTGCGTGGGCTTGTGCTCGTAGCTCGTGTAATACTCCGTCGCGAACGCGATGACGAGGCCCGCGATGAGGCCGACGATGATCGCGCCCCAGATGCCGAACCAGCTCACCGCTTCGACGCTGCCGAACAGCACGCGAAGCAGCACCAGCGCGGCGACCGCGATCAGACCGGACGCCGTCCACACGCCCATGTGCAGGCTTTTGAGGAGCTGGCTGAACGAGGCGTCCTCCTTCGCCCGGACGACGAACACCCCGATGAGCGAGCAGATGATGCCGAGGCCGGCGAGCGCGATCGGCGCCACCGCGAGCTTCACGCCCGCCGCGGCGGATTCGGCGCCCATGCTGATCGCCGCCGCGGCCCCGAGCGCCATCGAGGCGAGGATCGACCCGTAGTACGACTCGTAGAGGTCGGCCCCCATGCCCGCGACGTCGCCGACGTTGTCGCCGACATTGTCCGCGATCGTCGCCGGGTTGCGGGCGTCGTCCTCGGGAATGCCGGCTTCGACCTTGCCGACGAGGTCCGCACCGACGTCGGCGGCCTTCGTGTAGATGCCGCCGCCCACGCGGGCGAAGAGCGCCTGCGTCGAGGCGCCCATCCCGAAGCTCAGCATGACCGTCGTGATGTCGACCAGGCTCATCTCGCCGCCGATGGTGTTCCAGACGAAGAACCACGCCGAGACGTCGAGGAGCGCGAAGCCGACGACGACGAGGCCCATCACCGCGCCGGCGCGGAACGCCACGCGAAGACCGTCGTTGAGCGATCGCTTGGCGGCGAAGGTGGTCCGGGCGGAGGCGTTGGTCGCCATCTTCATTCCGAACCAGCCGCAGAGACCGGAGAGGAGGCCGGCGATCGGAACGCCGATCGCGGAGGCCGGCGGCTGGATGCCCAGCAGCCCGAGCACGACGAGGATGATGACGAGGATCACGAAGACGCCCGCCACGACCTTGTACTGCCGGGCGAGGTACGCCATCGCTCCGGACCGCACCGCGGACGCGATCTCGACCATTCGCTCATCGCCTTCCGACTGGCTCATCACGCCCCGGCTGAAGACGAACGCCGAGACGAGCGCGAGCACGGCGCCGACGGGGCCGAAGACGTACGGCCAGGCGTCACCGAAGACCTGCGACATGTCGGCAAGAGTAAGTGCGTTCACGTTGAGACTCTCCAGCTTTCGGTCCGTGTTTCGCCGCAGGCCGGCGGGGGCCGGGGGGGCTCTCGGGATGCAAGACCAGCCTCAGGCGTCGGCTCGATGGCCGGCCCGGTCTGAAGTCGCAGTGTGAGGGGTCGCTGCCGCGCAAACCCGCCGGGTGGTGTCAACGGCGTCTTCGCGTGGCGTGTGGATCATCGTCAGCCGCGGCCGCGGCCACCGGAGCTTCGCCCGCCCCCGCCGCCGGTTCGTCCGCCGCCGCCACCACCGCCGCCGCCGCCACCACCGCCACCACCGCCACCACCGCCGGGGCCACCGCCGCCGCCACCCGGTCCGCTTCCGGGGCCCTTGCCGGGGGCCGAACCCTGCCGCCCGCCTTTGAACAACTCCACCCGCGCCAGGCGGGAAACGGCCTTCCGGGCTGCCCGACGTCGACGCTCCGAAGGCTTCTCGAAGTACTGCTTGCGCTTGACGTCCTTCGTGAGGCCTTCCTTCTCACAGAGCTTTTTGAAGCGACGCATCATCTGGCCGATGTGCTCGCCGTGACGGGCTTTGATGCGGATTGCCATATATGGCCTCGGAACCGGGAGGGGGAAAGAGGGGTCGCGGGGTGAATCGAGCCGGGTATTAGAGCGGATACGATGGGGGTTGGCAACCGGACGCGAGCCGAGCGGCGGGTCGCCGCGACAGGTCCTGCTCCATGCCCCTCATCATCGACACGTACAACGTCCTGCACGTCGTCGGCGTCCTGCCGTCGGATATCGCGGGTATCGACACGCAGGACCTGGTGGACCTGATCCGGCAGAGCCGCTTCCGATTCGACCGGGTCACCCTGGTGTGCGACGGCACCCCCTCGCCCGGCGCCCCGATGCGCGGCGCGGGACCGGTCAGCATCCGTTATGCCGGCGGCGGCGAGACGGCCGACGACGTGATCGTACGGCTGGTCCGCAAGTCCACCAGCCCGCGCCGCCTGACGGTGGTGTCCTCCGACCGTGCGGTCGCGCGCGAGGCCCGGAGGCGACGGTGCGCGACGATGCGCTCGGAAGCGTTCCTGCGGCTCATCGCGCTCGATCACCGGGCGGCCGGCAAGGGCCCGACGCGGCAGCCCGGACGACCGAAGCCCGCCGGGACGCTGTCGGACGAGCAGGTGGACCGCTGGCTCTCGGTCTTCGACATCACGGACGCGGACGACGTCGCGGCCTTCCTTCCGCCACCCGAGCCTGTTCTGCCACCGCCCGCAGTTCCGGAAACGACCGGTCACGAACCCCCGCAAGCACCCGCACCGCCCCCCGGCCCGGCGAAGCACCCGGAACCCCCGGAACCGGTACTGCCGCCCGACCTCGTGGCGGAGGCAACGCGGATGGTCGAGGAGGCGAGACTGGCGGACGCGGCCGCAAACGCGGACGCGCACGCGGACACGGACGCGGACACGGACGCGCACTCGCACACGGACGCGCACGCGGACGCGCACGCGCAC
>CAZXBB010000246.1:0-5396 GCA_964638815.1 uncultured Isosphaeraceae bacterium | reverse complement strand
AAGCCGGAAGGAGCCGAACTTGATGGCGCGTTCCAGCAGAAAGGAAACGAGTGCGGGGTGGCGGGGCATGGCCTTCGTCTCAGTCGAGCAGGGCGCTGTGGTCGGCACGATCATCCCTCGGGTGAGAAGAAAGGTGTGGAGAGGGTCGTGAGCAGGTCATGGACCAAGTCGTGGCCGCGTCCACTGTGCGTTCGGGAATCCGGCCCGACTCGGAATCGTCAGGAGTCTACGGGCCAGGGCCGGAGCCATCGTCGAACCAAGGTACTGCCCAAAGCAGGACAACGCAATCTGCATCTTGTGGCACTCAGGGCCGCCGCCTCACACCTTCTTCGACATCGCGCGGTCCATCTCGCGCGTCGCGTCCGGCTCGGCCATGTCCCGGCGCTTGTCCGCCTTGCGCTTGCCGTGCGCCAGGCCGTCAGCGAGCGTCGTGCGTGTCACAGGGACCCCATGTCACAGGGACCCCATGTCACAGGGACCCCAGGCCGCCAGCACCAGGAGCACGTCGCCAAAGCCGACGAATCCGCTCTCGTCGACATCCTCCGCTCCCCCCGCGTGGCCTCACGCTGCGAGGATCGCCACGACGTCCCCGAAGCCGACGGTGCCGTCCCCGTCGACGTCGGCCGGACACGCGTCCGCCTGCCGCTCGGTCGCCCCCATGTCAACGAGCGGGGGCTGACCGCGCCCCGTGTCCGGCGTCTCGGGATCGTCGACGAACCGCGCATTGCCTTCGAGATCGACCGTCGCCTCGCCCGCGCCGACGTTGTCGCCAGCATCGATCGCCGGGGAGCCGGTGGTCGGATGCTCATGCGGGTCTCCTTGCGGCACGCGTCTGGTGCACCATACGCCGCCCGCGCTCGGCCCGTGCGCCCGGGCTTCAGGTCATCGAATACGATGATTCCGGCGTCCGAACGCTTGGCGGGCGGCTCACGCAGGCCGATACTGGCCCGGGATCTGCAACCCGACGGCGGCGCCGGCGAAGAAGTCACCGTCCGCCAGGAGAAGACCGCATGCGCAAGCTCACCGGGTACGGCCCGAGCCTCATCGTCCTCGCGACCGCGACGCTGGTGCTCGTGCTCGGTCCGACCGCGGTGCGGCAGCTCACCTACAAGCAGACCCGGGCCCGGATGATCCAGGCCACGAATCGCCTCGAGAGCGGCAACGTGCTCGAGGCGTTCAACCGGGCCACGCAGGACATCGCCGACTTCGTCGAGCCGTCCGTCGTGCACATCAGCGCGCAGCAGTCCGATCCGGAGCGCGGCGGGGTCCTCGCGCTCTCCTCCGGCTCCGGCTGGATCTACGACGCCGAGGGTCACGTCGTCACGAACTACCACGTCGTCAAGGACGCCGACCGCATCGAGGTGCAGCTCAACACGGGCCAGCTTCGTCCCGCGGAGATCGTCGGGGCCGACCGGTCCACCGACATCGCCGTGCTCTCGATCCCGAACGATCACCTGCACCCGGCGGTGCTCGCCGACATGACGGACATGGTGAGGCAGGGCGATCTCGTCTTCGCGTTCGGCTCGCCGTTCGACTTCAAGTTCTCGATGTCCTCGGGGATCGTCTCCGGCAAGGGCCGCTCGGTCGAAGCGCTCGGGCAGGGCGGCTACGAGAACTTCATCCAGGTCGACGCCGCGATCAACCCGGGCAACTCGGGCGGCCCCCTCACCGACTTCCGCGGCCGCGTGATCGGTATGAACACGGCGATCGCGACCGGGCGGCGATCGTCGCTCGAGGAAGGGCAGTTCGCCGGCATCGGCCTCGCGATCCCGCTCACGATGATCGAGCCGGTGGTCACGCAGATCATCAGGACCGGCGTCGTCGAGAAGGGCTGGCTCGGCGTCGAGGTCCAGGAGGTCAACCGGACGACGACCGCGCGGTTCGGCTTCAGCGGCGAGGGGGTGCGCATCAGCGTCGTGGTGCCCGAGAGCCCGGCGGATCTCGCCGGTATCCGGGTGAACGACATCGTGACGTCCGTGGACGGAACGACGGTCGCCAGCGTGCCGCAACTGCGGTCCACGATCTCCTCCATCCTCCCCGGCGAGACGACGGTGCTCTCGATCTGGCGCCCGGATCTTGCCGACGGCGCCTACGAGGAGCTGTCCATCCCCGTCCGGCTCGCGCGTCTCGATCGCCTCCGCGAGTTCGGGGAGCTGCCGCCGGACCAGAGCCTCGACCGCATCCTCGAGGTCGGAATCGCGAAGATGAGCACGTCGACGCCGGCGCTCGCCGCCGGCATGGGCACCGAGCACCGCCCGGGCGTGATCATCGAGCGTGTCGTCGCCGACACCGGTATCGCGCTCGGGATCGAGGAGGGTATGACGATCACCGAGGTGAAGGGCGTGCCCGTGAGGTCGACCGACGACTTCATCGGGCAGCTCCGGCGGGTCGACCTGCGCAACCCGGTGCCCGTCAGCGCGTTCGGTCGCGACGGATCGTACGGCACGACCTACCTGATCGTGGTACGGTGAAGGCGAGATCGTAACCCTCGCCGGAACCGACGCCCATGGTCGCTCGCAACGCTGAACCGGCTGACCGCCCGCTGCTCCGCGTGCGCGACCTCCGCACGCGCTTCCCGGTCCGCACCGGCATCCTCCAGCGCACGACGTCGTACGTGAACGCGGTCAACGGCGTGAGCTTCGAGCTCGGGGTCGGCGAGACGCTCGGCCTCGTCGGCGAGTCGGGTTGCGGGAAGACGACCGTCGCGCGCACCATCCTCGGCCTGATACCGGCATCGTCCGGCGCGGTCGTCTTCGACGGCCGCCCCGTCTTCGACCTGCCACGTCGGGAGCTGCGGCGGCTGCGACGCGAGATGCAGATCATCTTCCAGAATCCGGCTGCGTCGATGAACCCGCGGATGCGCGTCGGCGCGATCGTCGGCGAGCCGCTGCTCGTGCACCGGATCGCCCGCGGCGCGGAGCTGCGATCGCGCGTCGACGAGCTGCTCGAGCGATGCGGGCTGTGGCGCGGCGCCGCCGAACGCTTCCCGCACGAGTTCTCCGGCGGCCAGCGGCAACGGATCTCGATCGCCCGAGCGCTCTCGCTCCAGCCGAAGCTCATCGTCTGCGACGAGCCGACGTCGGCGCTCGACGTCTCCATCCGGTCGCAGATCCTCAACCTGCTCCAGGACCTCCAGGAGGAGTTCCGGCTCTCGTACCTCTTCATCAGCCACGACATGGCGGTCATCCACCACATCTGCAACCGCATCGCGGTCATGTACGACGGCGTCATCGTCGAGACCGGCGACCGTGACGACATCCGGCTGAGGCCGCAGCACGCGTACACGCGGCGGCTGCTCGAGGCGGTGCCGGCGATCGACCCCCGCGCGAAGAGCACGCCTGGGCCGCATCATGACGTGACGACCACGACGGAAACAGAGACATGAGCGCCACCCCCGTCACCCCGTTCGATCCCCGGATCATCACGCGGCCGATCCGCGGCCTGCTCACGTACTACACGATCGTCGCCGCGATGACAGTTCTGGGGTTCCCGTTCGTCTTTCCTCCGCTGTACTTCAAGTACCACACGATGCGCTACAAGTTCGACGACGAGGGCGTCTCGATGTCGTGGGGATTCCTCTTCCGCCGCGAGATCTACCTGACGTTCCGGCGCATCCAGGACATCCACGTCTCGCGCAACATCATCCAGCGATGGCTCGGGCTCGCATCGGTCTCGGTGCAGACCGCGTCGGGATCCGCCGGCGCCGAGATGACGATCGAAGGCGTCGAGGACCCGGAGGCCCTCCGCGACTACCTGTACTCGCGGATGCGCGGCGCGCGGGGCGATGACGACGAGGGCGACGAGACGCCGGACGGCGGCGGCGACGAAGCGCTCGCGCTGCTGCGCGAGATCCGGGACGATCTGCGCCGGCTCGCGCAGACCCGCAGCCGGGAGGCCGCGCCGTGACCCGCGCGAGCGACGAGCTGCCCGATCAGCTCGCCGGGGCGGCCCGGTGGTTCTACCGTGGCGTCTGGCGCGCGCTGATCGACTGGTTCCGCGTCCCCGCCGAGCCGCCGGACCTGCCCGCCGCCCCGGGCGATGCGCCGACCGCGTTCCGGCCGGATCCGGGGCTGCTCGACTATTTCCGATTCTGGTTCTGGTTCGTCGCCGTCCTCGCCGGGCTGGCGGTCTCGATCCTGTGGATCGTGATCATGGCGACGCTCCCGTGGGTCGGCGTTCTCGTGCTCCCGCTCGCTCTTCTCGTGGTGGTCGTGCCCGGCCTGATCGGATACGTCGGCCTTCACCTGCGCTTCGACACGACCTGGTACGTGATGACGAGGCGCAGCCTGCGGATCCGCCGGGGCATCTGGATCATCCACGAGATGACGATCACGTTCGAGAACGTGCAGAACGTGAAGGTCGAGCAGGGGCCGCTCCAGCGGTACTTCAACGTCGGCAGTCTCGTGATCGAGACCGCCGGCGGCGGCGGCGACAAGTCGAAACAGGGACTCGCGATCGCCAACCGCGCGCTGATCGAGGGCATCGCCGACACGACGGGCCTGCGCGACCGGATCCTCGCGCAGCTCCGGTCGAGCCGCGCGACCGGACTCGGAGACGAGCAGCCGGCGTCACGCGGGGGGTGGCGCGCGGTGCACATCGCGGCGCTCCGCGAGATCCGGGACGCGACGGGCGCGCTCGCGCGGCCCCCGTCGTGACGCGCCGGGCGCCCGTACAATCGACACACCCGGAGGAGTCCCCATGCGCACCCTCGCCGCCACGATCATCGCGTTCGCCGTCATCGCCGCGTCGCGCACCGACGACGCGCTGCCCCCCGGTCACCCCCCCGTCACGCGTCCGGCCGTCCCCGCGCTGCCGCCCGGCCATCCGCCGCTGCCCGACGCGCCCGCGCCGAGACCGGCGCCGCCCGATATCGACGTCGCCGCGATCGGCGACATCGTCGCCGCGTACTACGCCTCGCTCTCCGGCCCGCCCGGCGCCCAGCGGGACTGGGAGCGCTTCGCGTCGCTCTTCCGCGGCGACGCCCGTCTCGTCACCGTGATGCCGTCCGGCGCCGAGGAGCGCGTCCTCGAGCTCACGCCGGCGCAGTTCGAGGCCGCCAACAGGACCTACTTCGAGCGTGGGGGCTACTTCGAGAGCGCGATCGCGGAGCGCGTCGTGACGTTCGGGCACATCGCGCATGTCTGGAGCACGTACGAGTCGCGCCATCGTCGCGACGACCCCGCGTACACGCGCGGGGTCAACAGCTTCCAGCTCGTCTCGGCCGGCGGCCGGTGGTGGATCGCCGGCGTCGCGTGGGACCGCGAGAGGCCGGGAACGTCGATCCCGCCTGAGTACCTCCCCGCGACGAACCCCTGACGCGACCCACCTGACGCGACCCCCCCTGACGCAACCCCCCCTGACGCGACCACCCCTGACGCGACCCCCCTGACGCGACC
>CAZXBB010000245.1:0-7020 GCA_964638815.1 uncultured Isosphaeraceae bacterium | reverse complement strand
AAGGCGTCGAGCTCGTCGCGAAGCGCGTCTGGCGCAAGACGAAACCTGCGGTCTACGTACTTTCCCGGGCGCGGCCACGCCCTCGACGCCCGGGACCGCTACGACGACCTGAAGAACGACACGATCGACACCGCGGCGAAGGCGTAGCCCGTCTTGAATCTTGCGGCGTTCTTCTGAGCGTTCTGAGCGCGAGAGCTCCTTTTTCGCTTCGCGCGGCCGCGTTCGCCGGTAGGATGGCATCACGTGTGTGTGGCGCAACCAAAGGGAGGGCCCCCACCGTGCTCACGAGAACGACTCCACGTTCCTTCGTCCTGATCCCGCTGACCCCGCTGATCCCGCTCGTCACGTTCGCGGCGGCGGCCGTCGCCGATGAGATCGGCGACCCGGGCCCCGGTCGCGATGGCCCGGTCGTGATCCTGCACGAGAACGGCGATCCGGACGGCGTCAACGGCTACAGCAACGGCACCGACGTGCTGTTCGGATTCCGCCGCACAGTGCTCGACGACTTCGTCGTTCCGCCCGGCCATACGTGGTACGTGGAGGCGCTGCGCTGGCACCACGTCGCGGGGTCGGGGTTCCCCTCCTGGGCGGAGATCGCGTTGCGAGCGGACGACGCCGGCACGCCGGGCGCCGTGCTCACGGACGTCACCCTCGCAAGCTTTACCGCGACGACGACCGGACGCGTCTTCTTCTCGCGCGAGGAGCAGGAGCTGTGGGCGACGTTCGAGCCGATCCTGCTCCTGGAAGGGCGCTACTGGTTCGAAGTCGCCGCCGTCTCGGAGGAGAACAGCTTCTGGCTCACCACGTCGCCGATCCGGCACGAGGAGTGCTGGGTCAACTACGAAGACCTCGGCGGGCTCCAGAGCGGGACCGAGCAGTTCGACGTCGCCGCGGACCTGGCGTGGAGCCTCGAAGGGCGCGAAGACGCCAGCGGGATTGGGGCGTGCTGTCTCGCCGACGGGCAGTGCTTCGAGATGAGCCTGCCCGACTGCGCGGACAGCGGCGGCCTGTACCAGGGCGGCGGGGTCCAGTGCTTCCCCGCGCTCTGCGGCGGACCGCACGCGTGCTGCTTCGACGACGGCACCTGCCGCGACGAGACGGAGCTGTTCTGCGCCGTGCTCGGCGGCGCGTACGGCGGACCGGGCACCTTGTGCGAACGGTTCCAGTGCGTCGGCAGCGGATTCTGCTTCGCCCCGGACGAGGCATACCCCATGGGCATCGCCCCCGGCGCCGTCGCGCTCGGCGATCTCGACGGTGCGAACGGGCCCGACCTCGTCGCCGCCAGCGATGCGACCGAAGGCGGCACGATCGCGATCCGGCTCAACGACGGCAGCGGCGGATTCGGTGCGGCCGCCATCTGCGACACCGCTGACGATCCGGTGTCGGTCGCGCTCGGGGACGTCAACGGCGATCTTCACGCCGACGCGGCCGTCGCCGCCCGGGGCGACCGCGTCGTCGCGGTGCACTTCGGCGACGGCGCCGGCGCGCTCGGTCCGGCCGTGACGTATCCCGCCGGCATGACGCCGTCCGACGTGGCGATGAGCGACCTCGACGGCGATGGGCACCGGGATCTCGTCGTCGTGGACGAGGCCACCGACCGCGTGCTCGTCCTCCTGAACGACGGCGCCGGTTTCTTCGCCCCGTTCGTCGCCTACGGCACCGGCGACTTTCCGCAGCAGGTCGCGATCGGCGACCTCGACGGCGATCTCGACGACGACCTCGCCGTTGCCAACTGGATCAGCGCCGACGTCACGGTGCTGCTCAACAACGGGGACGGCACGTTCGCGCCGGGCACGGCGTTCGCCGCCGCGCCGGGTTCCTACGACGTCGTCGCGCACGACCTCGACGGCGACGAGGATCTCGACCTCGCCGTCGTGGGTAGTCACGCGGGCCAGGTATCGGTGCTCGTCAACGACGGGAACGGCGTGTTCGCCCCCGAGGTGCGATACGACGTCGGCGCGCGGCCGCGCGGCATCGCGGTGATCGGAGACCGCCGCGACCTCGCCGTGGCGAACAGCGACGACGACCGGGTCTCGGTGCGCGTCAACAACGGCGTCGGCCTCTTCGGCGGGCAGGCAGTGTACGAGGTGAGCGACCGGCCGTTCGGCGTGGCCGCGGGCGATCTCGACGGGGACGGCGACGGGGACCTCGTCGTCGGTCACGCGGGGAGCAACCAGGTGGTGACGCTGGTCAACGACTGCTCCGGATGCCCCGGCGACCTCGACGCCAGCGGCGCCGTCGACTTCGGCGACATCCTCCGCGTGCTGGGCGCGTGGGGGATGGCCGGCGGTCCCGAAGATCTCGACGGCAGCGGCTTCGTGGACTTCGGCGACATCGTCTACCTGCTCGCGGCCTGGGGGCCTTGTTTCCGGTAGCTCGTTGGTGCGCGACGATGGGTTGCTCGCGCGGCAGCCCACCCGATCCACTTCAATTGTTCTTCAATTCTCCCATTCCTCAGATCCCGGCTCGAGTCCGCCTTCCGGGCGTTCAACTGCGACTGCGAATCCTCGTTCACGTGGGAGATCCTGGTCAGGCCCCGTTCGAACTGCCTTCGGTGAATACGCCAGCGCCGCAGTCGGGGCATACGCCCGAGAGCATGACGTCACGCGGCCGGCAGTACAGCAGAAGGGATCGTCCGCACTCGGGACATCGAGGTCCACGGTTGCGCGCAGGAGGAGCTCAACCAACCAGCACGCGAGCGGGACCGGCGCGAGAAGAACCGGCAGGAAGAGGAGAAAAACGATGCTTCGATCGAAAGCTACCAACTCAGCTGTCCTGTCCGCGAGGTAGGCGCCGCCAAGGACAAGTGGCGTGACTACACCGGTCAGGGTCGCGCCGATGACCATTCCCCAGCGCCTCGCAGATCTCTTGTACGAGGGAATGTCCATGTCCTAAGGGGCGGCCCGAAACAAGGTGCACAGTCGTCGGCAGGAATGACCTGGAATCAGGCTCTCGAACGTGGTCCGAATCAGCAAGTAATACTCGGACGCGCCCTAAGGGGCGGCCCGAAACAAGGTGCACAGTCGGCGGCAGGAATGACCTGGATCCAGGCTCTCAAGCGTCGTCCGAATCAGCATACTCGGACGCGCCCTAACTGCGTGGGTCGCACTCTTCGTAGAGCCGAACCGTGTGCGGCTTGACGAATACGCGGCGTCCATCTTCGGTCTCGAGGATCAGCCATTGCGCCAGTGGGAACGGAAGATCCGGAAGATCCGGAAAGCTGTAACCATGTGTGGGCGAGAGCCCCAGAAATGTGACATTCGAGAGTGTGCGGCCGTGGCTGAGAAAGACGTTGTAGCGTCGATCGGCTTGCAGGTGCTCGGTCAGAGTGGGGAGTGCCGCCTGGCTGGCGAGGCGCAGGCGGCGACTGCGAAGCCCGGTGCTCACGAGCCCGTAGAGGATGAGGCCGACTACGGTGGCCGCCAGAGCTGCCCAGAAGTACTCCATTGACGATCGCCCTTGTGACAGATGCTGGCGTCGAGGAATGCCAAGCCGTGCGGAATCACACGGCGCCGAGGGGCCTGACGAACGACCAGGCTCACGGGGCGGGGCGGCGACCGCGGTCCGCCCGGACAGCGCCCGGACCGGAACGACGTGTATGGTAGCCGAACCGGGCCGGCGCCAGACCCGACACTACCCGGCACATCCGATCCACTTCAGTTGTTCTCCAACTCTCCCATTCCTCAGATCCCGGCTCGAGTCCGCCTTCCGGGCGTTCAACTGCGACTGCGAATCCTCGTTCACGTGAACGTGAAGGCGAACGTGAATGTGAACGAACGGTACGGGGACTCGAGCCGGGATCTGAAGAATGGGAGAGTGCCTCAACAGCGGACTTCGAATGGAAAGGCACGACACGCACTCTCGACGGCGGCGTCACCCGACTCCGGGTCCGGACACCCCGAGCCCATCCATCGCGCCTGACCTCAGCCGTTCCCCGCTATCGCCGCAAGCTCCGCCCACCGGTCGTACTTCTCCTTCACCACGGCCTGCGCGGACGACAACGCCCGATACACCTCGGCGGCGCGGACGTGGTCGGTCGCCAGCGCGGGCTTGGACGACTCCGCCTCCAGACGCTCGACCTCCGCCTCCGCCGACAGGATCGCCTCCTCCATGCCGGCGTATTCGCGCTGCTCCTTGTAGGTCAGCCGACGTGTCGTTGATTCCGGCTTCATCCCCGGCTTCATCCCGGGCTTCATCCCGGGCTTCGTCCCAGGCTTCGTCCCGGGCTTCTTCTCCTTCGGGCGGGCCGCCCCCGGCTTCGCCGCGCCCTTCAGCCGGTGGTCGTTCCACTGCTCGTACGCCATGAACCGCTTCGCGCCGCCGGCGTCGTCGAGGCCGAGGTACTCCGTGGCGATGCGCTCGAGCATGAAGCGGTCGTGGGTCACCAGGACGATCGCCCCGGGGAACTCGAGCAGCGCCTGCTCGAGCACCTCCAGCGACGGAATGTCGAGGTCGTTCGTCGGCTCGTCGAGCAGCAGGACGTCCGCGGGCTCGAGCATGAGGTTCGCAATGAGCACACGCGCCTGCTCGCCGCCCGAGAGATTGCCGACGAACGTGGAGAGCTGATCCGCCTCGAAGAGGAATCGCTTCGCCCAGCCCGTCACGTGCTGCTGCCGCCCGCGGTAGTCAACCATGTCGCCGACCGGGCACAGCGCCTCCTGGAGAGTCTGCGTGGGGACGAGCGTGGCGCGGTGCTGGCTGAACGTGATGACGCGGAGCGCCGCGGCGCGCTTGACCGTGCCCGAGTCGGGCTCGATGTCGCCCGCCATGAGACGCAGGAGCGTCGTCTTGCCGGCGCCGTTCACGCCGAGGAGCCCGATGCGCTGACCGGGGCTCAGCGTGACCTCCACGGACTCGAAGAGAAGCTTCCCGCCCATCGACTTCGCAACGTTGTGGAGCGCGAGCAGCTTCTTCGTCTTCCGCTCGGTCGCCTGGAAATCGATGGTGGTCGTGCGCGCGGGCGCGGCGTTGCGGTCCTTCGTCGCCTTCAGCTCCGCCCGGCGATCGGCCGCGGCCTCGACCTGCGTCTTGTTGCGGGTCTGCCGCCCCTGGATCCCCTGCCGGAGCCACGCGGTGTCGCGGCGGACCTTGTTCGCGAGCGTCGACTCCGCCGTCATCTGCGCGTCGAGGAAGGCATGCTTGCGCCGGACGAACTCCGTGTAGTCGCCGCGCGCCTCGAACATCCCGCCGGGGTAGGCGGGCGACAGCTCGACGATCCGGCTCGCGGTGTTCTCGAGGAACTTCCGATCGTGCGTGACGAAGATCATGGCCATCGTCGCGTGCCGCACGAACCCCTCGAGCCAGAGCACGCCCTCGAGGTCGAGATGGTTCGTCGGCTCGTCCAGCATCAGGACGTCGGGGTCGTGCGCGAGCGAGCAGGCGAGGGAAAGACGCTTGCGCCAGCCGCCCGAGAGCGTTGCCACGTCGCGATCGAAGTCCGTGAACCCGAGCTTCGAGAGCACGATCGACGCCCGGGTCTCGACGTCAACGCGATCGGCGTCGTCGCGGACGAGCTCCGCGGTGACGGCGGACATCGGCGTCGCATCGCCGGCGAACCGGTCATCCTGCGGAACGTAGACGAGCCGAAGACCGCGCCTCGCAACGATCTCCCCGTCGTCGGGCGTCTCGAGACCGGCGAGAATCCTCAGGAGCGTTGACTTCCCGGCGCCGTTCGGACCGATCAGGCCCATGCGGTCGCCTTCCACGATGCTCACGTCCACGCCCGCGAACAGCGTGCCCGACGGGTAGGACCTGGTGAGGTTGCGAGCGGTGAGCAGCGTGCTCATGTGCGGGGTCGCTCCCACCCGTACGTTCCGGCAAGCCCGAGCGCGCCGGCCATCGTAAGGACGCCCGCCGCCAGCAGCGGGTTGGCGCCGCGAAGACCCGCGCTCCAGATCGCGAGCGGCGACGCGGACGGCTGGATCTCGCGGTGAAAGGTCATGTTGTGGCTCAGGTGGGCGTACACCCCGTACCCGCCGCCGATCACGACGAGCACCATGAGGAGGCGATGCACGCGCACGACGCGGCGCGTCATCCGCACGGAGACCAGCCCGACCGAGGCGATCGTCACCGCGCACAGGCCGAACGGCAGCCATTGCAGCTTGCTGCCGGTGTGCTCCACGAGCCACAGCTCGGTCAGCGCGCCGAAACACGCGACGACGGCGAGGGCCCGGCAGAACGAGCGCAGGCGTCGCTCGACGGGAGAAGCGGTCATTCCGAGACGTAGGCGCGCGCGGTCTCCACGGCCGCTGCCCCGACGTGATCGCCGAGGGCCGCGAGGAAGGCGGCGTTGTCGGCATAGGGGCGCCCCGCGATGATCGCTTCGGCGCCGGCCGCGTCGAGGCCCGGGATCTGCCGGAGCGTCTCGGCGTCGCACTCGTTCACGGCGATCGGCACGTAGACGAACTGCTCGTATCGCGCGACCTGGGCGTCGTCCACGTACTTGCTGATCTCGCGGCGGAACTGGCGGATGCTCGCATACGGCCGGTATTCGTCGAACTCGTGCGCCATCTTCGCGGTGACCTCCGGCAGCGCGAGGAACTGCTCGCGCGTGGCCGTGTTCAGGTTCACCTTCGCCCTCGCGACGAGCCCCGCGGCGCCCGCTGCGAGATCCTCACCCGAGGGCAGTGCGGACGGTTGCGACGTCGGGGTGGACGCACCGGATTCCGTCCCGGCGGACGCGGGATCGCCGGGCGCGCTCTCGCCACAGCCGGCGAGCAGAAGCGCGGACGTCAGGCCGAGTACCCAGTGCTGCATCGGTAATCCTCTTTAAGGCGTAAGGGCGGAAGGCGCGTCGTTCAGGCGGCGAACATGATAGCAGGCGGGCGTCCCCGGCAGCCGGCCTGAAAGACACGGCGCGCACGACCATGAAGGAAGGGAGCGCCCGTACGATGGGGCGCTTCCATCGACCATCAACCCGACGAGGGCCGTCGCATGACCGCGTCCCGACCCATCCTCCCGCGTCTCCTCGCGCTCGCCGCCGCCGTGATCTTCGCCGCCGTCCCCCTCTCCGCCGCCGAG
>CAZXBB010000244.1:0-11941 GCA_964638815.1 uncultured Isosphaeraceae bacterium | reverse complement strand
GCCCCCGTCTCGTCAACCAGACCCTCGAGGATCCAGTCGTTGATCAGGCCCGACTCGTTCGCCTTGCCGTTGCCCTGACGCCGGCCGCAGTCCTCCGGGCCGTCCATCTCGCTGTCCGAGCACGAGCGGTGGAACTTCGACCGGCCGAGCAGGTTGCTCGTGCCCGCTTCGAAGATCTCCCAGTACGAGTCGTTCGGACCGGCGAGCGGGCCGATCGTGATCTCGTCGCCGACCTGGATGTTGTCGATGTCGGCGAGCAGCGGGCCGCCGACGTTCCCGTCGTACGCCCGCACCCGGACCGGCACGGCGCCGTCCCAGATCATCGTCATGAACACGATCTTGCCGTCACAGTCGAATACGCCGGTGGCGCAGTCGGTGTCCGGCAGGCAGCAGGCGCCGGCGCAGGGATCGCCCGCGCAGGTCGAGCCGTCGCCGGCATAGATGCCGCCCTGGTCGATGCAGTCCTGCTCGAACACGCCGTCAAGACACGAGCCGTCCGGGAGACAGCACGCGCCCGGCCGCGGGCACACGCCCGGATCGCAGGCCACGCCTTCGTCTCGCGGGTCGCCGCCCTGCGCAATGCACTCGGCCTCGGTGAGGATCACGCACCCGCCGTCGTCGAAGCAGCACGCGCGCGGGCAGTCGACCATGTCGCAGGTCGCGTCCGCGGTGAACGTTCCGCCCTGGGCGACGCAGTCCGTCTCGAACACGTCATCGATGCAGGTGAGGTCGGGGAGGCAGCACGCGCCGCGAAGCGGGCAGAGGCCCGGCTCGCACAGCGTCCCGTTCCCCTGGTAGCCGCCGCCCTGCGCGACGCAGTCGGCCTGCGTCGTGACGACGCAGGTCCCGTCGTCGAAGCAGCACGCGCCCTCGGGCGTGCACAGACCCGGCACGCAGATCGTCTCGTCGCCCTGGTACGTGCCCCCCTGCTCGTCGCACTGCTCCCCGGTGACCACGGCGCACGTGCCGTTGTCGAAGCAGCACGCGCCCTTCGTCGGCGGGCACAGCTCGGCGACGCAGATGGTGCCCTGGCCCTGGTAGATGCCGCCGGCCGCGAGACACTCGGACTGCGTGCCGACCGTGCACGAGCCGTCATCGAAACAGCACGCGCCGTCCGGACGGATGCAAAGCCCCGGCTCGCACACCGTCTCATCGCCCTGGTAGTCGCCGCCCATCGTCTCGCAGGCCGCGGGCACCGTCGCGAGGCACGTGCCGTCCGGCAGGCAGCAGGCGCCCTTCGTCGGCGGACACAGTCCGTCCACGCACTCCGTTCCGTTGCCCTGGTAGTTGCCGCCCTCGGAGACGCAGGCATCCTGCGTCAGGTCAGGCACGCACGTCCCATCGTCGAAGCAGCATGCGCCGGTCGGCGGCTCGCAGACTTCCGGCTCGCAGATGGTGTCGTCGCCCTGGTAGTCGCCGCCGTTGGCGAGGCACTCCGCCTCGGTCAGGACCGCGCACGTCCCGTCGTCGAAGCAGCACGCGCCCTTCGTCTCCTGCTGGCAGATGTCGTGCGCGGTGAACAGCCAGTCGGCGGTCAGGCCGGATGACTCCCACCAGCCCCACCCGGAGAGGCCGGCGTGGCCGCGATGTCCCATGTCGTCGGTCTCGTCGCCGAAGCGGAAGGTCGTGCCCTGGACATCCGCCGTCTCGATGAGAGGGAACACCATGCCGGTCTCGAGCCAGACGAGCGTGCCGACGTTGTTGTCACCCTCGACGACCCGCAGATCGTCGTCGCCCGGCGCGATCCCGACCATGGCGTACGTCATGTCGACGTCGATGAAGCTCACCCAGTCCGGGTCGTAGCCGTCGCCGGTGTCGAGCCCGCCGTACGCGCGGCCGAAGATGCGGATGCTCGTCCCGTCGTAGTCGAGCTGCATGTGCGTGCCCGGCGCTTCGAAGCTGAACGAGAACACGTCGTTCCCTGACGTTACGTCGAACAGCTCGTCGAAGCGGATCCCGTAGGGCGGCGGGTTCGGGCCGCCGTCGGGATGATCGAAAAGCCGGTACGAACCCGGACTCCCGAGCGTCGTGGGAGTGCACAGCGAGCCGTCGCCCTGGTACGAGCCGCCCAGCGCGGTGCAGGCGGTCGGCGTCGTGACCATGCAGTCGCCGGCGGACAGGCAGCACGCCCCCTGGGGCCCCGTGGAGGGCGTGAGCTGGGTCCGGTTGTCGCGCCGCGATTCGGCCGGATCGGGGAGGAGATCGTTGCCGGTGTCGCCGGCGGTCCCCCCGTCGCGGTGCGCCGCAAGCGGCCGGGACGGCAAGGCGGCCGGCAACCGGTTGCCGTCCTGGATCTCCGCGCGGTCGGATCCGCCGGGTGGCATCATCGGGTCGACGTCCGGGCCCGCGACCGCGGGAACACCGAGACACGCGGCGACCGCGAGGGTCGCCAGGCACAAACGTGACATCTTCATCGAAGCCTCCTGTCGAGCACCGGAGGAGCGCGCGATCACCTTGCGCGACGCGCCTCCAACGGATCCGGGTTGCGAGTCAGTGTGGAACCGAGTCTTGCAACCTACTTAGAAACCGAGCCTTAGAAAGAATCCGAGCCTTGAAACCGAGCCTTGAGACCGGGCCCTGAGACCGGGCCTTGAAACCGGGCCTTGAAACCGGGCCCTGAGACCGGGCCGGTGAACGCCGGCCTCGCGCTCGCGAGGTCCGGACATACCGAGTGTGCAGGTCCCGCCGGAACCGTTGGCCGTTTTCCCCTCCGCGTCGCGCGCCGTGATCACGAGCGCCCGGGCGACAGACCGATTCCGGTCGCCGGCGAGCCGCGCGCACGCAGGTTAAGGCCGGTCAACCCGAATCGCAAGATAAGATTTGATCGTCGTTTCGTTCGCGCCCGGCGCGCGGCCGCGAATCCCCCGTCGCGCCCCGAAACGGGCGGTCTGCCGGGTTCGGCGCGGGTGCCGCGACGGCCGCTCATCCACCGTTTGTCCCCCGAGCCGGTGCGGCCTGGCGCTGCCGCGAAGGCCGCCCGGGCGTCCCCGCGGGGCTCACGCTCAGTCGAACATGGCGGTCACGTTCGGGATCGCGCGGTCCGAGCTGATCTCGAGGCTGGTCCGGAGCCGGAACACCGATTCCGTCGCCTGCCGCTGAGCGTAGAAGAGGCTCACGCGGTACTCCCCGCCGTCTTCGAGGCCCAGCCGGTCGAGCTCGACGTACTGACCCGTCGGGGCGCGCACGCCGCCGAGGTCCATGACGAGCTGGTTGTTGATGAACAGCCACGCCCCGTCGCCGCCCGCGAACTCGATGAAGTCGCCGGCGCAGGCGCGGTGTTCGAACGTGCCGGAGATGGTGTACGTGAAGTTGTTGTTGTGGGCGTCGCCCTCGTCGCCGAGGAGGCTGCCGTCGATCGGATGGAACGCGTCGTCGAGGTACTCATAGTTGCCGTCGGCGCCGCGGACGAGCGTGATCGGGTGACCGATCGCCTGGTTCACGCCCAGGATCGTCCGGAACCACTCGTCGAAGCTCTCCGCCGAGGTGACGGCCCCGGGACCGACGGATCCCTTCGTGCCGGCGGTGTCGAGAACGTCAACGCAATCCGACAGGTACGCCATGTCCACGTGCATCCAGGAGTCCTTCCTCACCTCGATCTTCTTGCCGGTGAAGCTCCCGAAGAACTCGCTCTTGTCCTCGATGTTCAGCTCCGACTTCGCCCCCATCGCCCAGGCGCACACCTGGCTCTTGCCGTTGAGCCTGATCCTGCCCTTCTTCCCGAGGCTCATCACGCGGATCGAGCACACCTGCGGATTCCCCGTGTTCATGTTGATCTGGCAGTTGTCCTCGAGCTTGAGCTCCTTGTTCACGTAGAGCGTGAGCGTCGCACCGGGGTTGAGCCGGATCCACGAGTTCTTCCGCAACTCGACCTTGTCGTCGCACCGGATCGTCACGTCACCGTCGATCGTCACGTGCGCGGAGTTCTCGAGCTTGAGCTTCTTGCAGTGGAGGTCGCTGCTGATGACGTGGCTCCCGCCGTTGTACGTGACGTTGTTGACGGGTCCCGTCTGTCCTGTCATGGGCGGGGGCGCGATCACGGGGATCGCGTACGGCGTGGCGAGCTGTCCGCGCGCACCGGTGATGGTGCTCCCGGCGTCGACCCTGAAGACCTTGTCCATGTCGCCGAACGGGCCGATCATCACGTCGCCGCCGATCACCGAGTTGCCCCTGACCTCGACCTTCTCCGCCTTCTCGATCGCGTTGGTCGAGACCCAGGCGTTCTGCCGGCGGTTGCCGCCGCCGTACGGTCCGTCGTTCGAGTCGAAGCTGTCGATGGTGCTATGGTCGTCAACCTTCACCTTCTCGCGGACCGAGAGAGCGAAGTTGGTCGGCCCGACGTCGGCGTTGCCGAGATCAACGTGGACCCCCGCTTCCCTGTCGAGCTTCAGGCTCCCGGCGATGAGGCCGCCGTAGAAGTGTGCCTCGTCCTTCACGTCGATACGGCGCTCGGGGGCGACCACCGTCGCGCACACGTGGCTCTTCTTCTCGATCCTGAACTTGCCCGCCCCGATCGCGTTGATCGTGACCAGCGTCGTGTCTCCCGGATCCGCGTTGATCCGGCTTTCCCTGATCTCGACGTCGCCGGTGCCGCCGCCGACGTCGCTGACGAAGATCGCGATGTTCGCTTCCGGCGCGAGGCGGATCTCCGCCTTGTCCATCCGGAAGCTCCTGTCGCACCGGATCCGCAGGTCGCCCTCGATCGTGACGATCGCGCCGGCCTCGATCACCAAATCGCCGACGTGCATCGCCGGCTCGTCGTTGTCGTCGTCGGGCGTCGTGTCGCCGGTGAGCACGACGACGCCGCCGAGCGTGAGCTCGCTGTCGTAGCCGCCAAGGTCCTCCGGGAGCGAGAGGGACGGCATCTCGTAGTTCTCGTCGGCGGCGCGCTGCGCCCCGGTAATGATGCCACTGTTGTCGATCACCTCCGACGGCGTACCGCCGACGCCGACGAGGACGTCCCCTCGCACGAACGCCTTCTTGTCGAGCTTGATCGCTCCCGGCGCGATCGCGTTCGTCGTGAGCAGCGCGTCCTGGCCGAAGTTCCCGTCCACTCCGTATGGTCCGTAGTTGGAGTTGAACGCGTCGATCCAGGTGTCCTTCTTCAGCTCGATGCCGCCGTCAACCCGGAAGCCGAGCGTCTCGCGCGAAAGCCCGCCGCGCACACCGGCGAGGTGCGGCGCGATCGGCCGCCCTTCGCCGTCGTACCACGGACTGGTCACCTCGTACCCGTCACCGACGAAGAGCGGTCGTCGCGTTCCCGGCAGCCATGCCCGGACCGTGCCGGCATAGTGCCCGGCCACGGTGGTCACGCCGAAGTCCGCGTGCGTCTCGGAGAAGTCGCGGAGAACGCCGTTGAGGACGATCTCCTCCGGCGGTCCGCCCGCGAGCGACGAGGGCACCGTGAGCGACCGGGGAATCACGAAGCTGACCACGGCCAGGAGTCCGAGAAGCGTATACGTGGCGGCGGTGATGGTGCCTGTCTTCGACATGGACTCCTCCTCGACTCCGCGCGCGTCCGCCGGAACCGGGCCCGACGCAGAGAGCCTGCGATCCGCCCCGGACCGGTCCGGCACGCGCGAGCCCCTCATCCGGCATCGGTGTTCCACGCCCGCGGATTCGGCGAGACAGGCGACGCACCCGACGGCGCCCGCGGACCCTGCGGGATGTGCCGGTCGGGTCGGCGGCCCCGGGTCGGCTGGGAAGGTCGGCGGCCCCGGGTCGGCTGGGAAGGTCGGCTGCGAAGGTCGGCGGCGAAGGTCGGCTGCGAAGGTCGGGGGCCCGGGTCGGCTGCGAAGGTCGCGACGTCAGTCGTAGCCGCCGCCGGTCGGCAGGCTCGCCTCCGTGCACAGCTCGAGATTCGTCCGCAGGCGGAACACGGAATCGAGCGCGGGCCGCCGGTGGGCGTAGAAGAAGTGGAGGTCGTACTCCGCACCGTCCACCAGGTGCAGGCGGTCGAGCGCCACATACTGGCCCTCGGGCGTGGCGATCCCGCCGAGATCGATCACCCGGCGTCCGTCGATGAACACCCAGGCGTCGTCGTTGCCCTCGAACTCGAGGAACTGCCCGGTGCACGCCCGGTACGTGAACGAAGCCGCGATCGCGTAGGTGAAGTAGTCGTTATGACGGTCACCCTCGTTCCCGAGGAGCTGCCCGTCAACGGGATGGAAGGAGTCGGTCAGGTGCTCGTACACGCCGTCCGCGTTGCGGGTCAGGTCGATCGTGTGCACGCGCGCGAGATTGATGCCCGGCACCAGGCGGAACCACTGCGTAAAGGAATCGGCGGATTCGATCGCCGCGTCGCAGGTCGGACCGAAGACGCCGATGCTGTCGGCGATGGGGTCGTCGCAGGCGTCCACGGGACCGTCCACCGGCGGGGCGCCCTCCTTGGCGTGGTGGTACACGGCGAGCTCGTAGGCCAGGTCGCCCGTCACGACGTCGAACATGCGGATGGAGAAGGCGTCGTTGCGATCCGCGACGTCCCTCTGCGAGTCGCCCGGCGAAGTCGCCTTGAGCTCGAGAAGCGACGCGAAGTCGACCCGGAACTGCGTCAGCTTCGCCGGATCGAACGTCGCGGTGAAGTCGCCGCGCGCGCTTCCGGTCCTGAGCACGCCGTCCGCCTCGAAGATGAAGGTGCCGGACCCGTGGTGCGGGTTGAGGAACTCGGCCCGGAGCTCGTGCGGGTACGCAGGGCCGATGATGTCCGCGAAGAGGAGGTGCGGATCGTTCACGATGTCCACGTACGTCACGTCATACTTGTCGTCGAACTGGTGCTCGTGATACTCCTCGTCGGCCGTCAGCTCGTCGTAGACGTCCACGTCGAAGTGCCCGCCGGGCAGGCCGCCGGGCGCCATGTAAGGAGAGATGGGATGACCGTCGGCGTCGTACCAGGAACGCATGACCCGCCTTCCGTCGCTCTCGATGCGGGGACGCCGGTCCGCACCGAGCGTCGTGTCGATCCGTCCCGCGCAGTGACCGAGGTCCGGCGGATCCGGCGGTCCGAAGTCCGCGTGCGTCGAGAGGAAATCGTGGACGGTGCCGCGCAGGCGAATGACCTCGGCCGGCGTGTCCGCGCGGATTCCGGCGGGTCGGCTCAGGAGCAGCCCGAGCAGCGTCGCCAGCGCAGCCAGCGCGAGCACCGCGGTCAGGAGACGTTGGATGTTCATGCGATGACTCCCCTCCCCGGTCGGCGCGGCGCGGCGCGGTACCCAGCCTCCTCGCGGGAACCACGGCGCGACGCACGACCCGGATTCCTATCGACCGTATCGCGGGGCGGATGAACCGACGCCCGCGCGCCGCGCCGGCCGCAAAGGGCGGTAACGCCTGCCTGCTGTGAAGCTGGGGAACCTGGCGAACCCGGACGGGACGGGCGCGGCGCCCGTCAGCGGCGCCCCGGCCGTGACGACCCTCATGTTACAACCGGATCTGCTCTGCCGCTAACGTAGGTTTCGACCGTGCCAGATATTACAAATGGTGTCCAATAATGTATCTGGGGGAGCATTTTTGGTTTGGCGATACCGCGTCACGTCCCGTAATCTAAGGTTTATCGTGCGGCCAGGGAGGAAGAACCGCCCGCACGTCGTGGCAGGGGAAGCTGAGGGACAACTCAACGACCTGAAGAGAGGGACCAGCTGATCTTTTCGTTTCCGCGCGCGCCGCGGAGCAAGAAGGAGTGGTCTCATGAGGAGGTTGGAAGGTTTCCCGGTCGTCGCGACGGCGGCTCTGTCTCTTGCGATCGCCCCGGGGGCGTGGGGCAACCTGATACTCGAGTTCGACGACTTCGGCGTGCACGGCCAGGTGGAGATGTTCGACCCCGTGGTCGGCGCGCCCGCCGGCGGCATTTCGTTCATCGAGCCCGGCGCGAACGACATCTCGCTTGTCTTCCAGTTGACCGTCTTCGCGGGATCGCACGACATCTCGCAGTTCGGCATCGGCATCAACGACGGCTTCGCCGCCATCGACTCGACGGGCCTCGGCTGGGTCCCGGATGGCGCCCCGGCCTGGGTGGACGTCTCGGGCTTCGACGGAACCGCCGACACCCGAATCTTCCTGTTCGACCCCGCGGGGGGAATCGGCGGCAACGGCAACGGCCTTCTCGATCCGGGCGAGACCAGCGAGATGTTCTTCGTCTCATACTCCGAAGGCAGCATTGCCGAGGGCATGTCGCTCAGCTTCATGATCACCAACGGCGGCCCCACCTTCAGCGTGAAGACGCTGATTCCGAAGGTCCCCGCTCCCGGCGCGCTGGGCCTGCTGCTCGTGGGGGCCGCCGGGCTTGCACGTCGGCGTCGTCGCTCGTGATTCGATCGAGGAAATGAGCTCTCCGCGCCGGTGAGCAACGAAGTGGAACCGGCGAGAACAACGACTTGGAGTGCGACCTGGGCCACGTCGCGTCGGAGCGCCGACCCGCAGCTCAGAGAGGAAAAGATCCGATGGCAAAGAAGCATTTTCACGCGACCCTGACGACTGCCCTGTGTGCGGCCTTCTCCGTCACGGGGGCCGCGGTCGGTCAGGGGCTGGTGTTCCAGCAGACGGTGGAAGTCGTCAATCCCAACGGCGCCTACAGCGTGATGAAGGAAGTGTCGGTCTGCTTCGATCCGACCTGTCCGGGCGCGGATGCCTGCGACAACGGGAAGCCGATCACGGTCACGATGGAATACACCGGCCTCGACTGCTCGGCGTCGAGCAACACGCAGGCCCCGGACAAGTGGTTCTGCGAGGACTTCGGGCCGCTTCCCGACACCGCCTACATCGTGGTGTCGAAGGACGAGGACTGCGAGCAGGACATCTTCTTCGCGGGCTTCGTCAGCGTCGGCGGGACGTACGTGATCGACGGCCGCCTGCTCGCCGCCACGGCGAACGACGGTGCGAAGTCGCTCGGGGACGTGGCGAGCAGCCGCATGGCCGGCGCGATGGGCTTCCACACCCAGACGGACCTCGGCTTCCCCTCACCGGCCGCCGACACGCTGCCCGCCAACGTCTATATCTGCATCTTCGACACGGAGGGCGGCACGCTCCTCCAGCACATCAAGTTCCACGCCTCATGCTCGCAGCCGCTGTTCCGCGGCGACCAGTTCGGCTCGGCCCGCATCGTCGACGCCATGGGCGAGAACGAGCCGGATACGAACAGCGCGTGCTGCAACGGCAGGCCGACCCAGTTGACGATGGTCTACACCGGCGCCGACTGCGACCTGAGCGCGAACAGCCAGGGCGACCGCTTCGTGTGCGACCAGTTCGTCGCGGACCTGCCGGCCAGCGTCTATCTCGTCGCGTCAAGGAGTGACAACTGCACCCAGGAGGTCTACTTCGAAGGAAACGTCTCTATCGGGGACGAGTACGTCATCGATTCGTCGGTTATCGGACGCAGCGAGTTCGCCGCGGACACCTCCATCTGCATCTTCGACGTGCAGGGCGGCACGCTGCTCCAGAAGGTGAAGTTCCACACTTCCTGCTCGCGACCGCTTCTCTTCGGCGACGGCTTCGGCGGCTCCATGGTCGTGGACTCGGTCGGCCGGGACGGCGACTGCGAGCCGCCGGGCGAGCCGTGTGATCCGTTCCCGACGGACGGCCTGTTCACCTACACCTACAAGCTCACGAACTCCTGCGGCAGCCCGCTCGGCCTCATCGGCTACGAGATCGTCGTCGATGCCGCGAACGTCGCTGACGCCGGCTTCCTCGACGGCCCCGGCGTGCAGCCGAGCGCGGTCCAGATCCACGCCAACCGTGTTCAGTGGCACTTCTACGACATGCCCGTGCTCCCCTGCGAGATGAGCGCCGTGCTGTACATCACCTCGCCGTTCGGGCCGGACACCGCCTTCGGAAGCATCCTCGGCATGGCCGGAATCGACACGCCGAACGAGTGCGTGGGCCCGCTCGTGACGTGCGACCTGTGCCCGAGCGACAGCGAGCCGTGCTACAGTTGCCCGAGCGGTCTCGGCCAGGGTCCGCCGTGCGAGATCCCGCCGTTCGACTGTGACGGCAAGGTCGTCGAGATGACGATGATCTGGGACGGCGCCATGCCGGTCCGCATCAAGGCATACGACGGCGCGGTCGGGTCGGCGCTCCTGGCGGACATCGACAACATCCAGCCCGGCGACGAGGTGACCGTCGGCCCGCTCGCCGGTCCCAACGACTCGTTCTGGGAGATCTTCGAGGCCGGCACCGACACCCTGATCGGCCTGTCCGGCTTCCACCGCTCGTGCTCGGACAACGAGATGAACGACGAGACGGACTGCGGCAACCGCCAGGGCAACGGTAAGAACAACCTGACCGGCCTGATCAACGACTGGATCCTCGAGGGTCTCGTCGACGAGGCCGGCAACGTGCTGGACTGCGGCACGCCGTAGCGTCGGGGCAACATCCCTGTTCCAGTGACCACGCGTCCCTCGGGACGCGTGGTTGTCCGTTGCGCCCGGAGCGCCCGGAGCGCCCGGAGCGCCGAAACACCGTCAGACGTGAGTCGAGTCTTGAATGGAGGAGGACGCTTCATTAGATTGAGACCGGAAGGTAAGAAGGATGATCCATCCATGGCTCTCGATGGAACTTCCGATCGAACTTCCGACGGAACGACTGGCTGGGAGAAGGATGATGGCCTCACTTACTGCGCGCCTCGTCGGCGTCGCGCTGTCCGCAATCGCCTCGGTCTCGATCACGGCGTCGTCAATTGGCGGCGGCGATGAGACCGCAGTGCCCACGTCCGCACGCGCTGACGCGCATGATCAGGCCATCGCGCCGAACACGGAGTCGGCGCCCCACGGCGCGGCGGCTCTCCGCGCGTCGCTCGACGTCGTCCAGTCCGGCGCCGTGCTGCGCGCCCGGGTCGTCAACGACTGCGGCGCCATGCTGCCCCCGAGCTCCGACCGCGGCCGCCGCGTCTGGCTGAGCGTGACGTTCCTGGACGAGACGGGCAACGTCCTGGCGGAGTGGGGACGCTACGACGGCGCCACCGGTGCGCTCGATGCCGCCGGCACCGACGTCTTCCTCGCTGATACGCGGCTCGACGCCGACGGCGCGAGGCTGACGGGCTTCGAAGTCGGCATGATCCTGGAGGCGGCGCCCGACACGCGCATCCCGGTATACGTCGTTGACGACGATCCGGAGACCGCGGCCGCGCCGGCCGGACACGAGTCGTCGTTCGCGATCCCGTCCGGGGCGACGGCGGTGACGGTCACGCTCTACGACCAGCTCGCGAGCCCGACGTACATGGAGTTCCTGCGCGACAACGGCGGCGAGGACGGGCGACTGGCGTTCGACCTCTGGAGCGAGCACGGACGCAGCGAGCCGATCGCGATCGCGACCGCGACGCTGCCCCTCCGCCTCGTCGGCGATCTCAACGGCGACGGCCTGGTGAACTTCACCGACCTCCTCATCTTCCTGAAGTCGTGGGGCGAGTGCCCGCCGCCGCCCGAGGAGTGCCCGGCCGACTTCACCGGGGACGGGGTCGTCAACTTCACCGACCTCGTCGTCCTGCTCAAGAACTGGTCCACGGGCGATCCGGTCGGCGCGTGCTGTTTCGCCGACACCTCGTGCGACGAGATCACGGCGACCGAGTGCGCCGACCAGGCCGGCACGTACCAGGGTGACGGAGTCATCTGCGCGGACGTGGAGTGTCCGCTGCCGGCGAGGGGCGCGTGCTGTCTTCCGAGCGGCCTGTGCTTGCTCCTGACCGCTGCCCAGTGCGCCGCGCAGAACGGCAACTACCAGGGCGACGGCGCGCCTTGCGATTTCGGAACGTGCCCGATTCCCACCGGGGCGTGCTGCCGCGAGGACGGCTCCTGCAACGTCATCAGCGAAGCGCAGTGCTTCCTTCAGGGCGGCGAGTACCAGGGCGGCAACACGACCTGCGAGGACGCCGACTGCCCGCAGCCCACCGGCGCGTGCTGCTTCGACGACGGATCCTGCCAGGTTCTCGAGGAGGACGACTGCATCGGCCAGGGCGGCGCGT
>CAZXBB010000243.1:0-1528 GCA_964638815.1 uncultured Isosphaeraceae bacterium | reverse complement strand
TGAGGCGGTTCCACGGGTAAGCCGTGTCTCCGAGGCCGTGCAGGAACAGGATCGGCCCCTGGGTCTCGCGGCACGCGGCCGGCGGCGAGAGGACCCGGTATGTCGCGCGCGGCAATGAGATCTCCGAGGACGCGACGACGTGCGGAGCGATCCGGCGACCGTGTACCTCGCGTCGCTTGCCGAGGGTTCGCGCGACACGATGCGGCACTCGCTCAAGACGATCGCGAGGATCGCGACCGACGGCGCGATCGAGGAGCCCGAGGCGTTCCCGTTCGACGGGCTTCGTCCGCACCACGTCGCCGCGATCCGAAGCAGGCTCGCTGAGGACTTCGCACCGGCGACGGCGAACAAGACGCTCTCCGCGCTCCGCGGCGTGCTCAAGGCCGCGTGGCGCATGGGACTGATCGACTCCGAGACGTTCCACCGGACGAGCGACATCGCTCCGGTGCGCGGCTCGCGCGTTCCTGCCGGTCGGCACGTCACGCAAGGCGAGCTTGCGTCGATCTTCCGCACGCTGGCCGACGATCTGAGCCCGGCCGCGCGTCGTGACGCCGCACTGATCGCGTGCCTCTACGGGTGCCGTCGTGCCGAGGTCGCCGGGCTCGACGTGGCCGACCTCGACCTCGACGAGCGGCGGGTGCGCGCCCGGGGCAAGGGGAACAAAGAGCGGCACTTCTACCTCGGCGCGAACGGCGGCGTCGCGGCGGTACGGGCGTGGCTCGACGTGCGCGGCGACGCCGACGGCCCGTTGTTCGTCCCGATCAACAAGGGCGGGAACATGAGCGACCGCCGCATGAGCGTCGTCGCCGTGTTCAAGGCGCTCAACCGAAGGCGCGAGGCCGCGGGCGTCGCGCCGTTCACGCCGCACGACCTTCGCCGCTCGTTCATCGGCGACATGCTCGACACCGGCACCGATATCGCGACGGTGCAAGGGCTCGTCGGGCACGCCTCGCCGACGACGACCGCGCGATACGACCGCCGCCCGGAGCGGACGAAGGCCGACGCGGTGAACCGGGTGCATGTGCCGTACGTGGAGCCTGCCACCTGCCGGAGTGTGAGACGATGACGCTTGTCGAGTGTAAGGAATGCCATGCCAAGGTCAGCGACAAGGCAAAGATCTGTCCCCACTGCGGCGTTCGAACGCGGCCTTCTCTGAGACAGGTGTGCCGGAGATGCCTGTCGAATGTGACGCAGTCTGTTAGGGCGCACGCAGGCAAACTGCTCGGCGGCGTCGCTGTAGCATGCCTAGGAATATCGTGGTTCTGGTTGCCGTGGGATCCCAACCCGTACGACGCCATCGCGTTTGACCATCCGGGCGCCCTGCGAAGGGCGATCCGCAGGGGATTCGATGTTGAGAAGGATAGAGGCCCTTTCACGCCGCTGTCATGGGCATTGTTCAGTCAAGAGCTGACACGCCGACGCGATGCCGCCTTGATGCACCCCTATGGCATCATTCCTTATAGCGATCTTGGGGCTCCCTCCATCGAATGCATTCGGATCATGCTCGACGAGGGCGCGGATCCGACTT
>CAZXBB010000242.1:0-1984 GCA_964638815.1 uncultured Isosphaeraceae bacterium | reverse complement strand
CGCGAACTGGGGCGATGGTGGTCCGCTCAACGCCGGCGGGCGCGTCCAGCTGTGGCTGAACAACGGGACCGCGGGGTTCATCGACGTCAGCACGGAGCGCATGCCCGACACGCTCATCGCCTTCAGCTGGGACCTCGAGCTGGTCGACGTCGACAACGACTGGGACCTCGACCTCGCCACCTCCTGCAAGCTCTGCGACGGCAGCCACCTGTTCATGAACGACGGCACCGGCACCTTCACCGATGAGACCGCGGACCGCATCCCGGCCTTCGGCAACAACTACGAGTTCGCGCCGATCGACCTCGACGGCGACGGCTTCCTCGATCTCGTCACCATCAACGACGGTGCCGACACGGGCACCGGGCTGGCGGAGCACGTTTTCCGCAACGACGGCACAGGCACGTTCGAGGACATGACCGATGCCTGGTGGGGCCCCGAGGCGAACATCGGCTGGGACGACAACGGTGTCGTGGCCTTCGACGTCGACTCCGATGGGGATGCCGACTTCCTGATCGGCTCGCTCGATGGTCCCGATCGGCTCCTGATCAACGACGGCTCCGGCGTCCTGACCCTGGCCGATGACGTCTTCGCTGCCGATCCGAGCGGTGGCTCGCTGAGCATGGCACTCGCCGACTTCAACGGGGACGGCATCGTCGACATCGTCGAGGCACAGGGCGAGGTGCCCGGCCACGAGGACGAGCGAGTCTACTTCGGCAACCCCGACGTCCTCTCGCCCGACACGGCCGCCCCGATCATCCGCGCCGCCATCGTCGGCTCATCGGTCCTCGCGCGGGTGCACGACAATCGCACCCCGTACGCGCCGCACGACTGGCGCTCGATCGTCGTCCGCTCGTCGGCCGGCGAAACGCCGATGACCTGGTACGGCGAAAACCTGTTCTGGGCCGACGTCCCCGCGGGAGCTTCTGGGATCGAGGTGTGCGCCACCGATATCGCCGGCAACGAGGCCTGCGCCGCTCCATAGTTCGATGCTGATGCACGGCGCCATGCTTCACCGAGCGACTGCCGCGGACAGGCGGACCGCCCGTGGCCGGGCTCGTCGCGGCGCGGCGGCACTGGCTGTCGGGCTGGTCGTCGGCGCCTGCGGCGCTGGTCCATCGACCTCCGCCCCTGCAACTCCTTCGACAACTCCTCCCCCCCAGACATCCGAACCATCCGAGGCTCCGCGCGTCACGACCGCCGTGGATGCGGATTTCTACGTGCCACCCGCGTCGCTTGGCGACAGCGAACCGGGCGACGTCATCCGCACGGAGGAGATCTTCAGCCCGATCAGCGGCATGCGGCTCTGGACAGTGCTGTATCGGTCAGTTGGCCTTGACGGTGAGCCGATTGCGGTCAGCGGCGTCATCGCGACGCCCGAAGAGACGGGTGACGGCCCGCATCACTATCTCAGCTGGGCGCACGGCACAACGGGCCTCGCCGACAGCACGGCGCCGTCGCGTCGCGGCGCCGCGTCCCTCCTGATCGACCTCCTCTACGGCTGGACGCAGGATGGGTTCGTCGTCGTGGCGACGGACTACGAAGGGCTCGGCACACCCGGCCTGCATCCCTTCTTGGTCGGCGACAGCGAGGGGCGCGCGGTGCTCGACGCGGCGCGGGCCGCACGCGCGTTCATCGGTCCGGATGAGGACGACACCGTCGTCCTGGCCGGTCACTCGCAGGGCGGCCACGCAGCGCTCTTTGCGGCCGAGCTGGCCCCGACCTACGCCGCGGACCTGCCGGTGCTTGGCACGGTCGCCATCGCTCCGGCCGGCGATCTGGCGTCGCTCGTCTCGTCCGGCATCGGGGAGACAGCTGAAGATTTCCATACGTTCGCCACGCTCATGCTGATCACTGCCTGGGGCGAGACACTCGGCCTCGCGACCGATGCGCTCCTCACGCCCGCCGGCGCGGAGCAGGCGTCCAAACTGGTCGAAGACGATCTCGTGGCATTCCCCGGCGACGATCCCCTCTTCCTCGCCGATCC
>CAZXBB010000241.1:0-5779 GCA_964638815.1 uncultured Isosphaeraceae bacterium | reverse complement strand
GGACCCGGTGATCGCGGACATCGACAACATCCAGGTCGGTGACGCGGTGACGGTCGGTCCGCTGGCAGGTCCGAACGATTCGTACTGGGAGGTGTTCCGCGCCGGGACGAGCGACCTGATCGGCCTGTCGAAGTTCCACCGTTCGTGCTCGGACAACGAGATGAACGGCCCCGAGGACTGCGGTCGTCGTCAGGGCAACGGCAAGAACAACGAGTCGGGCCTGATCAACGACTGGATCCTTGAGGGCCTTGTTGACGAGTCGGGCGCGGTGCTCGACTGCACGCTGGGAGTCGCGACGATCGTGGAGCGTCGGATCTCCACGGGTCTTTCGGACGTCGAGGAAGACGACCAGGGTGCGTGCCACGCGCACAGCACGGACATCGAGCTTCCGTACGACGCGGCGTACAGGACCGAGATCGTCGGTCTGCGGTTCGTTGACGTGCAGGTTCCGGCGGGTGCGTTGATCGAGCGTGCGTACCTCCAGTTCACGGCTGACGAGACGGAGAGCGGCTCGGCGTCGGTGTACATCCACGCGGAGGCCGCGGGTGACGCGCCGGTGTTCAGCGGGGAGGCGTACGACGTCTCGAACCGTGTGCTGACGGACGCGATGGCGTACTGGTCGCCGGTGGCTTGGACGCTGGCGGGCGAATCGGGCGAGGCGCAGCGTACGACGGACATGTCGGGCGTCGTGCAGGAGGTCGTGGACCGCGCGGACTGGTCGGGTGGGAACGCGATGGTGTTCGTGCTGGAGGGCACGGGTACGCGTACGGCGGAGTCGTACGAGGGCGATGCCGGGCTGGCGCCGCTGCTGCACATCGAGTACACGTCGGGGGCGGTGAGAGGCGGCATGGGCGGAAGCGGCGCGGCGCGGGCCGGTACAGCGGACCTGGATACGACGAAGCTGGACCTGAACGGCGACGGCCGCGTGGACGGAGACGATCTGCGCGAGGTGCTGCGGGCGTGGGGGACGTGCACGGCATCGTGCCCGCAGGACCTCAACCGTGACGGCGTTGTTGACGACGCCGACCTGATGCGCCTGCTGCCGTTCATCGAGTAGGAGCTTCGGGCGGATCGCCGGTACAGTTGTCGGCGATGGAGGCAGGCGTTCGGCATGAAGGGGTGGGCGGTGCGCGCGGCCCGCGACGCGCGCTGCACCTCGCTCTCGCGTTCGTCTCCGGCGGCCCGGCCCTCGTGTACCAGGTGGTCTGGATACGCGAGGTGGGGCTCGTGCTGGGCAGCCAGGTCGAGTCGATCTCGGTGGTCCTCGTCGCGTTCTTCGGCGGGCTGGCGCTCGGGTCGCGTGAACTCGGGCGGCGGGCCGACCGCGCGGCGTCGCCGCTGCGTCTCTACGGGTGGCTCGAGGTGATCGCGGGCGTTCTCGCGTGCGGCTCGCCGCTGATCCTGCGCGGGCTGGGCGAACATGCCGCGGGCCGCGTCCCGGCGGCCGTTCTCTTCGCGGGCGCCGCCGCCGTCATGTTCATCATCACGTTCTTTCTCGGCGGAACACTGCCGGCACTCCTGCGCAGCACGCTCCGCGATCCGGCGGCGTCGGCCCGGGAAGCCGGGTGGCTCGTCGGGGCGAACACCGCCGGGGCGATCGTCGGTGTGGGCGCGGCGGTCGTGCTCGTCCCGTGGATCGGACTGCGGGCAACGACGTGGCTCGCGGGCGCGACGGCGATCGCCGTCGGCGTCGCGGCGCTCGTCGCCGCGCGCACCGCCTCCGAACCGAAGATGCCGACTGCGCGCCCCGCTCCGCCACGGACGGCCGTGACGGCGCTGCTCGTGGCGGCGCTCGGCGGCGTGGCGACGATCGCCTTCGAGGTCCTCGCGGCGCGGACCGCGGCGCTCTGGCTCGGGTCGTCCCTCCTCGCGTGGGCGGCCGTGCTGGTCCTCTTTCTCGTCGGGCTCGCGGCCGGCAACGGCGTCGCCGCGGCGCGGGCGGCGCGGACGCGCCGACCCGCGATCACGCTCGGTGTCATCGAGATCACCGCGGCGATCATCCTCGTCGCGGGCGCCGCGTGGGCCGTGCCGGATCTCGCCGGGCCGGCGACCGGCCTCACGAAGCGCGCGGTAGTCGTGATCGGCGCGTGGGTCTTCCCGACGACGTTTCTGATGGGCGCCGCCTTTCCGTTCTTCGTCCGGCTCGGGGTCGGGCCGTCGGAGCGTATCGGCGAGGCGTTCGGGGCGATCAGCGCGGCGAACACGGCCGGCGGGATCCTCGGCGCGCTCCTCGCGCCCTTCGTGCTGCTGCCGGCGCTCGGGCTCGCCGGCGCGCTCACGGCGTGCGCGACGCTGAACGCGCTGCTCGGCCTCTGCCTCCTGGCCGGCGGCGCCGACGCACGCGGCGCACGCGGCGCGCGCATGCGACTGGCCCGCACCGCGGTCGCGGCGGTGATCGTCGCGGCCGCGATGCTCGGTTTCCGGCTCGCGCCGTGGAGCGTCGCTCCGGCCGCGACCGCGGGCCGGGTCATCCACGTGAGCCACGGCCGGCAGGCGACGGCGGCGGTCGTGCGCTCGACGGGGCGTCGCGACCTCTTCGTGGACGGCGACGCGGAAGCGTCGACCGCGGGAACGGCGCGCGACACCGAGGAGCTGCTCGGCGCGCTGCCGTTCGTCCTGCACCCGGCGCCGTCGCGCTTCCTCGAGGTCGGTCTCGGATCGGGCATCACGCTCGGTACGGCGGCGCGGCTGCCGCTCGACACCGTGGAATGCGTCGAGATCGCGGCGTCGGTCATCGCCTGCGCGCCGTACTTCGCCCCGGCGAACGGTCGCGTCGCCCACGGCGACGGGCGGATCCGCATCATGCGGGGCGACGGCCGCGCGCACCTGCTCGCGCACCCCGCGTCGTACGACGTGATAGTCGCCAACACGCTGCACCCCTGGTCGGTGGGGGCGACCGGGCTCTACTCGCGCGAGTACTTCACGCGGATCCGCCGCGCGCTCCGGCCGGGCGGCGTCGCGGCGCAATGGCTCCCGATCGAGCGGATCGATCGCGATCACCTCGCGACGATCGTGCGCACGTTTTATGAAGTCTTCCCCGGCGGATCGACCTGGTGGGGGGCGGAGAACATCATCGTGATCGGCCGCCCCGAGCCGGGGAGCGCCGACCCCGATCTCGTGCGAAGGCGCTTCGACGCTGCGGCGGACGTGCTCCGCGGCCTGCGGATCGACGACGCCGACGCGCTCTGGGGCCGTCGGCTCGGCTCCGCCGACGACGTGCGCGAAGCGCTCGGACCCGGGCCGGTCCTCACCGACGACCGCCCGATGCTCGAGACGGCCGCAGTCCTCCGCCGGGGGCGGACCACAGCTCGCGTTGAGCTCGATCTCGTCGAGCGGATCGCGCAGCACGCGGCCCTCGCGGGCGACGCCGTCGAGCCGCTCCTCGCCTGGGTGCAGTCGCGCCGGCTGCGCGAGCGCGGCGAGACCCGGGCGGCGGACCGCCTGGAGGCGCAGGCCGAGGCCGCGGGATTCGAGCCGGCGCGACGCGGCCGCGCGCAGCGGTACACGCAGGAGGCCCTGGCGGCGTTCGCGGAGGGCCGGCGCGACGAGGCGGAGCAGAAGCTGCAGCGCGCGCTCACGGCGGATCCGATGCTCGCGGAGGCGCGGTTCTCGCTGGCCATCCTCTCCACCCAGGAGAACGACCGTGCCGCGGCGCGGAACGCGCTCGAGCGCCTGGTGGCCGACCATCCCGACCATGCCGACGGCTGGAACACGCTCGCCGTGCTTCTCTGGAGCGGCGGCGACCGCGTCGCGGCCCGGCGCGCCGTCGACCGGGCGCTCGACGCCGATCCCTACTTCCCCGAGGGTCTCGCCAACGGCGGCCTGTTCGCGGCCGCGACGGGTGACCCGCTGCGCGCCGGCGAGTGCCTGGCCCGTCTCCGGGCGATCGACCCGCGCGAAGCGATGCCCGAAACGCGGGCGCTGCGAGCGGCGATCGCCGGAGAGTCGTCGCGACGGAGCCCGTGACGGCACGGGCTTCCTTCCTGCGTCGTGCCCCGCCTTACTGGCACGTGCCGGCTTCGATGACCCGGACGTTCGATCCGCCGGGCTTCCCGCCGAGATAGACACGCCGGCAGTCGTCCACCGCCACGCACTTCGGATCGTTGATCCGCGCCGCGGTGGCCGGGCCGCCGTCGCCCGTGTACCCGCCGGAGCCTGTTCCGGCGTACGTCGTGATGATGCCGGTCTGGGCATCGACGCGCCGGATCCGGTCGTTCTTCTTGTCGGCGATGTAGAAGTTGCCGTCGAAGTCGACCGCGACGTCGTGCGGCTCGGCGATCGTCGCCGTGGTGGCCGGGCCGCCGTCGCCCGAGTAACCCTCGCTGCCGTTGCCCGCGACGGTCGTGATGATGCCGTTGCTGCCGTTCACCATCCGGACGACGTCACGGTCCTTGTCGGCGATGTAGACGTTGCCAGCGCCGTCAACGGCCACGCCCTGCGGGTTGTCGAGGGCGGCTGCGGTCGCGGGTCCGCCGTCGCCGCTGTAGCCGTCCACGCCGTTGCCCGCGAACGTCGTGATGATGCCGGTGGCGACATCGACGCGGCGCACGACGTGGTTCTTCGTGTCGCCGATGAAGAGGTTGCCCGCGGCGTCCGTGGCCAGGCCTCTCGGATCGGCAAGGCGGGCCGCGGTGGCCGGACCGCCGTCCCCGGAGTAGCCCTCGGATCTGCCGATCCCGGCGAAGGTGGTGATGATGCCGGTCGCAAGGTCCACGCGGCGGATCACGTCGTTGCCGCGGTCGGCGATGTAGAGGAAGTTGCCGGCGAAGTCGGCGGCGACGCCCTCCGGGCTGTCCAGCCGGGCGCCGGTGGCGAGACCGCCGTCACCGGAGAAGCCGCGCGAGCCGTTGCCGGCAACGGTGGTGATGACGCCGGTCACCGCGTCCACCCTGCGGATCACGTGGTTGCCGATCTCCGCGATGTAGAGATTGCCGGCGCCATCCGTCGCGAGACCCCGTGGATCGTTGATCTTCGCGAGGGTGGCGGGGCCGCCGTCGCCGGTGTATCCGTCACCGTTGCCACCGGCATACGTGTCGATGATCGGCACCGCGCACCCGGCGTCCGCACACGCCACGCCGCTGCCGGCGAACGCGCCGCCGGCGGCCACGCAGTCGATCTCGACGAGCACGGTGCATGTGCCGTCGTTGAGACAGCAGGCGCCCTCGGGCTGCGGGCACATGGCATCGGCGCAGGTCACGCCGTCACCCGAGTAGATCCCGCCTTGTCCCTCGCAGTCGGCCTGCTCGATGACCTGGCAGGATCCGTCGTCGAAGCAGCCTGCGCCGGGCTGCGGGCACATGGCGTCGGCGCAGGTAACGCCGTCGCCGTGGTACGTTCCGCCGCCGGCTTCGCAGTCGCCCTGGAAGACGAACGTGCAGGAGCCGTCGTCGAAGCAGCATGCTCCGGGCTGCGGGCACATGGCGTCGGCGCATGTGACGCCGTCGCCCTGGTACGTTCCGCCGCCGGCTTCGCAGTCGCCCTGGAAGATGAACGTGCAGGAGCCGTCGTCGAAGCAGCATGCGCCGGGCTGCGGGCACATGGCGTCGGCGCAGGTGACGCCGTCGCCCTGGTACGTTCCGCCGCCGGCTTCGAAGTCGCTCTGGAAGACGAACGTGCAGGATCCGTCGTCGAAGCAGCATGCGCCGGGCTGCGGGCACATGGCGTCGGCGCATGTGACGCCGTCGCCCTGGTACGTTCCGCCGCCGGCATCGCAGTAGCCCTGACATCCGAAGATCCAGGTGCAGGGTACGACGCTGAGACAGAGTGGAGAGGGGCACGG
>CAZXBB010000240.1:0-55565 GCA_964638815.1 uncultured Isosphaeraceae bacterium | reverse complement strand
GCCGCACCGGGGTCGCCCCGTTCGCCGCGATCGCGGACGGTCGCTTTGTGCACGTGGGCGCCCCGGCGGAGCGCTTCATCGGCCCGGGCCCGCAGCGCATCGACGCCCGCGGCCGCGTCGTGCTTCCCGGGCTCATCGATTCGCACGTGCACATGCTCTCTGGCGGCGCCGGGCTGCGGCAGCTTCAGCTCCGCGACGTGTCCGGCAAGGACGAGTTCATCGCCCGCGTCGGCGACTGGGCGCGGCATCTGGCCGGGGAGCATCCCGGCCGCCCGCGTGGCGACGTCTGGATCCGCGGGGGCCGATGGTCCACGGAGAGCTGGGACGAGCCGGAGACGCCGACGCGGGAATGGGTGGACGCCGTGAGCGACGGGCACCCGCTGTTCCTTCCACGGATGGACGGTCACTCCGCGCTCGTGAACTCCGAGGCTCTGCGCCGCGCCGGCATCACGCGTGACACGCCGCCCGATCCCGAGGGCGGCGTGATCGATCGCGACCGCGTGACCGGCGAGCCGACCGGCATCCTGCGGGAGTCCGCGATGGACCTCGTGTCGTCGCACATCCCGCCGGCCTCCGTGCCGGACCGCGTCGCCGCGCTCAAGCGCGCGATGCGCGAGGCGAACCGCCACGGCATCACCGCCGTCGCGGACATACCGGGCATCGACGACCTCGACGTCTACGAGGCGATCGCGGACGAGGACGTCACCGCGCGTCTCTTCGTCTATCCGACCGCGATGGACTGGGAGGCCGCGGCGACCGCGATCGCGGCGTTCCGCGCGCGGCCGTACCTCGTCCAGGTCAACGGGCTCAAGACGTACCTCGACGGCAGCCTCGGCTCGCGCACCGCGTACATGCGCGCGCCGTTCCTCGGCAACGAGCCGGGCCGGGAGTCGTGGCGGGGCCTCCTCGCGGAAGGCGTGGACGGCGGGCGTCTGCGCGATCGCGTGGAGTGGGCGCGCCGCAGCGGCCTCCAGACCATTGCGCACGCGATCGGGGACGAGGCGAACCACCTCCTTCTCGACACCCTCGAGGCGGTCTATCCGGACCTGCGCGCCGCACGGTGCCGGAGCGAGCATGCGCAGCACCTGCTGCCGGCGGACATTGCCCGCTTCGGCGCGCTCGGCGTCATCGCGTCGATGCAGCCCTACCACAAGGCGGACGACGGCCGTTACGCCGAGGCGTGCATCGGCGCCGAGCGGTCCCGGTCGAGCTACGCGTTCCGTTCGCTGCTCGACGCAGGCGGCGTCGTCGTCTTCGGCTCCGACTGGCCGGTGGTCTCCATCAACCCCTTCCTCGGCATCGAGGCGGCCGTGACCGGGCGGACGCTCGACGGCAAGGCGTGGCAGACGCAGGAGAACATCACGGTCGGCGAGGCGCTGCGGTCGTACACTTCGCGCGCCGCCTACGGCGTCCGGGCGGAGGACGAGATCGGACGCATCGCGCCCGGGTACCGGGCCGACTTCATCATCCTCGACGGCTCGCCGTTCGATCCGCCCGTGGACTGGTCCCGGGTGCGCGTGGATGAGACCTGGGTCGAGGGTCGGCGGGTGCACCGCGGCGCGTCCGGGGCGGCGCAATGAGCACGGCGGAGACACGCTGACCGTGGCGGCGGGCGGCATCCTGGACGCCGCGATGCTCCCGCGGTGGCGAGAGGTCGCCGACGGCTCGCCGGAGATGGCCGCTCTGCTGGAGGCGGTCGCTGCCGGCGATGTCACCGACGCCGCGACGCTCGCGCGGCTGCGCGACCGCTGGGATCCCGCGCTCCTTCCGGTGGCGATCGAGCTCGTGCGCGCGCGGGCGAAGACGCGACGCAAGTTCCCCGACGCGCCGGACATCGTCGGCGACGTCGCGGGCGTCGAGCAGGCGACCGGCACGGTCGTCGCGAGGCACAAGGCGCGGCGCTTCGCGGCCTGTCTGCCCGCGGCCACGCCCGTCTTCGACCTCTGCTGCGGGATCGGCGGCGACGCGAGGGCGCTGGCGCGCGTCGCCGACGTGACGGGGATCGACACCAGCCCGGTGCGGGCGTGGATGACCGGGCACAACGCGGGCTGCGCGACGCGGATCGCGGACGTCGAGCAGCTCGACGCGGCGGGTGTCGTCTTCCACCTCGACCCGGCGCGAAGGGACGCATCGCGCCGGCTCTTCCGCTACGCCGACTACCGCCCGGGCCCCGAGTACATCGAGCGTCTGCTCGCGGCCTGTCCCGACGGCGCGGTCAAGCTCGGGCCCGGCGTCGATCTCGACGCGCTCCCGGCCGGCCCGGACCGCGAGATCGAGATCATCGCCGAGAACGGCACGCTCGTGCAGGCGGTGCTGTGGTGCGGCCGCCTCGCGCCGGGCGGCGGCCGACGCACCGCGACCGCCCTGCCGGAGGGCCGCAGCGTCACGGCGACGCCGGCGCCGTTCGCGTGTACGGCGGGCGACGGATTCGCGGATCATCTCCTGCTGATCGATCCGGCCGTCGAGCGGGCCGGGCTCACGGGCGCGGTGTGCCGCGATCTTCCGGTGCGGGAGGCGTACCCCGGGCTCGGGATCCTAACCGCCGACACGCCGGTCGCGTCGCCGTGGCTGACGACCTACGACGTCCTCGCGCAGCTTCCGTGGCGAACCCGGCGCGTCGCGCAGTGGCTCGCCGCGCACGACGGGGGTGCGGTGACCGTGCGGACCCGGGACAGGGCCGTGGACTGCGATGCCCTCCAGGTGCAGCTTCGCGGCGCCGGCTCGCGTTCACATACGGTGTTCGGGCTCAGGCTCGGGCGACGCGTGGTCGCGGTGATCACGCGAGCAGCCCGTTGATCTCTCTCCGCTCGCGCCTCCTCCCGCCCGCGGCCTCGTGGTCGGCGCCCGGCGAACGGGCGCGCACCTCGCGGACCGGCGTCTGGACACGGCGAAGGTCGGCTCTCGTGACGCGGACACCGCCCGTCGCGGCGGTCAGCGCACTTCGCGGCGTGGGTAACTGCGATCGGATCGTAATGGTCATTCGCGGAGTCTCCGTGGCGGTCATGGCGATCATGGCGATCACGGCAACGTGCGCCGGATCGGGCGCCGGCAGACGCCCGGCGGCCGGACGCTTGATCGGCCGGCCGGTTACCGGGCCTTGAACGACGCGGAACGCCCCGCCGGAACGCCGCAAGAGCGTCATTACCGGACGTTCCCGGTCGGCGCGGCCGGACGACGCCTCACGCCCCCGGACGTCATGAGCCCGAACAGTCGGTCGAGCGTCGTCTCGTTCTCCATCGCCATGATGAGCCCGCGCAGGTCGCGGCACGCGTCCGCCCCCACGACGTCGGCGCCGAGGGCGTCGAACTTCACGCCGATCTCGTCCACGGTCATCGGGTCGCGGGGGTCGCCCTTGGGCACGTCCACGCGTTGCGTGTGCTCCATTCCGTCCGCGAGCGTGATCGTCACGCGGCTGGGCTGGAACTTCGGGAACAGCGACTCGAACTCCTCGTTCGGAACGACCCTGATCCGGTCCATCACCGGGATGAGAGCGGGGTCGTCGATCCGCTCTTGCGTGAACTGGAGCGGCGTGACCATGCCGTCGACGAGGCCGACGGCGAGCGAGTACGGCAGGCTGTGGTCGGCCGTCTCCTTGCTCGTGGGGCGGTACTTCGCCGGGTCGCCGAGGATGTCCGCGGCGCGGGCGATGACCTCGACCCTGATCTCGCGCACGTCGTCGGCGTCGATCGCGTTCTCCGCGACGATCTTCATCATCGCGGTGAGCGGCGCGTGCGAGAGCGCCTCGATCGGGAAGCTCTTCATGCCGCAGTCGAGGATCTTGTAGTGATCGCCGGGTGCGGTCGGCAGGCCGTCGGTGAGCATGTCGAGGTGGAAACGGCCCCCGAACTTCCCGAAGCAGTGCACGAGCCCCTCCTTGCCGTCGATCACGTGCTCGGGTCCGGAATAGCCGCGCTCGGCGAGGAGCGCCGCCTCGACGCCGGCCCGGGTGGCCATGGGGTCGACCGTGTTCTTCATGTTGGTGAGCTTGCCGGCGGTGACCGCCCCCAGGCACATGGAGGGCGAAGCGCTGATGCCGATCGCCTGCTGGATGCGGGCCGGATCGAGCCCGAGCGCGCGTCCCGCCACGATGGGCGACGCGATCGACGTGATCGTCGCGTGGTGCCAGCCGTATTCGCGGATGCCCGGCTCGCCGAACTCGGCGAGCCGCATCTCGACTTCGTGCCCGATCACGGTGCCGAGGATGAGATCCCGGCCGCCGAGCCCCTTCATCTCGCAGATCGACAGCGCCGCCGGGATGATGTCGGACGGGTGCGCCGGGTCCGCCTTCCAGTAGATGTCGTTGTAATCCATCGCCCGGATGCAGAGGGCGTTGAGGAACGCCGCCATCACGGGGTCCGTGCGGAAGCCCGATCCGAACACGGTGCACGTCTCGCGTCCGCCGAGGAGCCGGGCGTAGTCGAGCGCGATGTGCACATCGTGCTGCTGGGATCCGCCGAGCGCGCAGCCGAAGCTGTCGTAGAGGTACAGCCTGGCGGTCGCGATCGCCTGCGGCGAGAGGTGCTCGTACCGCAGGCCGGCGGCCCACTCGGCGAGCTTCCAGGTGACGAAATCGGTGCTGCTGCGGGACGTGTCGTGCGCCATGGGTCGGGAAGATAACGGAAAAGGCGGGAGCGATCAGCCGTCGGCGGTCAGCGCGGCGTGGGCGAACCGGCGCTCGCGGGTGCCGTCGCCCGGCCCGGCTCACCGCCGACACCTGACGGCCAGGGGCCCGCTTCCCGTACCATCCCGGCCGTGCCGACCGTCTACGGCCCCATCCTCCGCGACCGCTTCGGCTTCCGCGCGATGCGGCCGCTTCAGAAGCAGATCGTCGAGCGCGTGCTCGCCGGCGGGGATGCGCTCGTCGTCATGCCGACGGGCTCCGGGAAGAGCCTGTGCTACCAGCTCCCCGCGCTCGCGCTGCCCGGGGAAGGCGTCACGCTCGTCTTCAGCCCGCTGATCGCGCTGATGGAGGACCAGGTCGCCGCGCTCAAGGGGAGGAAGATCAGGGCGGAGTACATCAACAGCACGCTCGCGCGCCGCGAGCGCGACCGCCGCGCGCAGCGGCTCGCCGAGGGCAAGTACGAACTCATCTACGCGACGCCGGAGCGCATGCAGCGAACTGAGTTCACTGAGGCGCTCGCGCGGGTGCCCGGCGGGGTGAAGCTGCTCGCCGTGGACGAGGCGCACTGCATCTCCCGCTGGGGGCACGACCTGCGTCCGGCGTACCAGCGGGTGGGACGGTTCCGCGCGACGCTCGGCAACCCCACGACGATCGCCCTCACCGCGACCGCGACCCCCGGCGTGCGCACCGACATCCGCCGCACGCTCGGCCTCAGCCGCGCGGCGATGCCACTGTTCGCCGCCCCCATCGAGCGGCCCAACCTCGCGCTCGAGGTCGAGCACCTGTGGGACGACGACGACAAGGTCGCGCGCATCCGCGCCCTCGTGGCCGGACGAGGGCGTCCGCGGGGAACGTGCATCATCTATTTCGCGCGCATCATGGATCTCGACCGCATCGGCGATCGCCTCCGCAAACTGCTCGAGGATCGCCCGATCGAGATCTACCACGGCCAGCTTCCGCCGCGCGAGAAGAAGCGGGTCTACCAGCGCTTCATCGCGGCGGAGCCGGGCGAGGGGCTGATCCTCCTCGCCACGAACGCGTTCGGGATGGGTGTGGACAAGCCGGACATCCGCTCCATCATCCATGCCCAGATGCCCGGCAGCGTCGAGGCGTACTACCAGGAGGTCGGCCGGGCGGGCCGCGACGGGAAGAAGTCGCGCTGCGTGCTGCTCTACGCCCCCGACGATCTGGCGATCCAGCAACAGTTCGCCGAGTGGGCAAACCCGTCGCCCGACCTGCTCGTGCACACGGCCCACGCGATCGAGGACTCCCCCCACGCCGACTTCGACCTCGAAGAGCTGCACGTGCTCGTGGCGGGCAAGGCCCGGACGGTGCAACGGGCGAAGATCGAATACGCGATCACGGCCCTCGAGAAACGCGGCGTGATCGAGCGGACGTCCGTCATCGACCGCTACCGCTTCGTCCGCCCCATCGAGCACGGCGAGGTGGATGCCGCCGCGATCGAGCGCAAACGGCAGCGCGATCTCAAGCGGCTGCTCGACGTCGTCAGGCTCGCCCGGTGCAAGGACGTGGCGAAGTTCATCGACGTCTATTTCGACCTTCGCGAGGACGCCGAAGAGAAGCCCGCGCGCAGGCGGCGCGGCGGGAAGAAGAGTCGCGCGGATCGGGCGCCGGACACGCAGCCGGCGCGGCGCCGAAGGGGCCGACGACGCCGGCCGCGGTCGTCCGGCGAGGGCCGGGACGCCGGGCAGCAGCAGCAACAGCAGCAACAGCAACAGCAACAGCAACAACAGCAGCAGCAGCAGAACAAGAGGCCGAAGAAGAAGACGAAGACGAAGATGAAGAAGAAGATGAAGAGAACCATGCCGAACCCCGGTGCGCAGCCGCCTGGCGGCGACGGGCCCCCGAACCGCCGGCGCCGGCGACGACGGCGGCGGCGTGGACCGTCGTCGGGGGGCTAGTACTTGTGTGCGAGTCAGTCGCGCGCGGCCTCCGCCCCGTCCGGGCGGCGCACCGTCGGAAACGCCGTGAGGTCCGGCGGCACGAACGTCGTCTTCGCCTCCGGCCGGATCCGCTGCGCCGGCGAGTAGAAGAGACGCAGCACGTGCTTTGTCATCAGTTGCGGATGCGTGTCGCAGAACGCGTCGGCGCCGCTCACCGGGTGCGAGGCGCCGTAGGCCTCCATCGTCGCGTGCACGATGTGCATGAACGCGACGGTCGTGGTCTCGTCGTAGCCCGTGAGCGGACCCTCCGGCACGTCATTCGCCGCGTTGTAGGCCTTGACGCCCGCGCGCATCCTCACGATCGCCTCGTCGAGCCCGTGCCGCGAGAGATAGATCCACGCCACCTTGACGTGGCACCGGTGCGTCCACTGATCGAAGGGCAGCGTGCGGTCCTCGAACCGACGGATGAGCGTGGCGTCGTCCATGCCGGCGAACGGCCGGTCAGCTCCCGATCCGGTTCAGCACCATCAGCCGGATCTCCGTCATGTCCTCCATCGCGAAACGGATGCCCTCCCGGCCGAGACCCGAGTCCTTGACGCCGCCGTACGGCATGTTGTCCACCCGCATCGAGGGGACGTCGTTGACGACGACGCCGCCGACGTCGAGGTCGTTGAACGCGCGGAAGGCATGGTGGATGTCGCGCGTGAAGATGCCGGCCTGGAGCCCGAAATCGCTGTCGTTGACCGTCGCGATGGCGTCGTCGATGTCGTCGAAGGGCGCGAGCGTGGCGACCGGGCCGAACGCCTCCTGGCACGAGAGAGCGGCGTCACGCGGGACATTCTCGACGATCGTCGCGTCGTAGAACACGCCGTCGCGGGTCCCGCCGCAGAGCACGCTCGCGCCGCCTTCCACGGCCTCGTTGACCCACTTCTCGAGCCGCTTCGCGTCACCCTCGCTGATGAGCGGGCCGAGGAACGTCCGCTCGTCGAGCGGATCGCCGGCAACGAGCGCCTCGGCCTTGGTCTTGAGCATCGCGCGGAGATCGTCATAGATCGCGCGGTGGGCGAGGATCCGCTGCACGCCGATGCAGCTCTGCCCCGACTGGTAGAACGCGCCGATGATGATGCGGTCGGTCGCGTATTCGAGTTCGGCGTCCTTGTCCACGATGCACGCCGCGTTGCCGCCGAGCTCGAGGACCACCTTCTTCTTGCCGGCTTTCGCCTTGAGCGCCCACCCGACGTCCGGCGAGCCGGTGAACGAGAGGAGCTTGAAGCGCTCGTCGGTCGTGAAGAGATCCGCGCCGTCCCGGCTGCACGGCAGGATGCTGAACGCTCCCGCCGGCAGGTCGGTCTCCGCCATGATCTCGCCCATGATGATCGCGCCGATCGGCGTGCGCGACGCGGGCTTGAGGACGAACGGGCAGCCCACCGCGAGCGCGGGCGCGATCTTGTGCGCGGCGAGGTTGATCGGGAAGTTGAACGGCGAGATGAAGCTGCACGGCCCGATCGGGAACCGCTTCCACAGCGACTGGTACCCGTGCGCGCGCGGCGAGATGTCGAGGGGCAGGACCTCGCCGTACATGCGGGTCGACTCCTCCATCGCGATCGTGAAGGTGTCGATGCCGCGCGTGACCTCGCCCCGCGCGTCCTTGAGCGGCTTTCCGGCCTCGATGCACAGCGCGATCGCCATTTCCTCGGCCCGCTCGGTCATGCGCTGGACGCAGTGCGCGAGCACGGCCTTGCGCCGGTACGCCGGCCAGTTCCGCAGCTCCTCGAAGCAGTCGACCGCGGCCTGGATCGCCTGGTCGATCTCCTTCGCCCCGGCGAGGGCCACGCGGGTCGCGACCTCGCCGTTGTACTTGTTCGTCACCTCGAGGTCGGTGTTCGCGGCGACGGCGCGGTTGGCGAGGTAGTAGGGATAGGTGTCTCTGAGTCTGGCGGCCTGCCGGGGGCCGGTGGCCGTGGCACTGCTCATCGGAAGATCTCCGGGGTTTGAGGCGTGGCGCGGGCGGAGCGCGGACGGAGCAAATTCACCGCGGAGGGCCGCAGCGCGCCGCGGAAGCGAGACACCGATCCGATGCTTCGTCCATCCGGTGATCCGACGCGCTGAACTCCACCTCGATGTGCATGCGCACTCCTGCTCCGCCGTTCGCGGCCGTCCGGGGTGAATACCCTGCCTCGTGAGTGGTGAGTCTGGAGGACTAGATCGGACATGCGATCTTACCGAGCCGCTCCGTCAGCTTCATGTTCTCCGAGTAATCGATGGGCAGCGACAGGATCGCAGGCCCGTCCGCCGAGAACGCCTCCTCGAGGCCCTCCATCAGCGCGTCGGAATCGTTCACCCGCACGCCCTTGCAGCCGAACGCCTCGGCGAGCTTCGTCCAGTCCGGGTTCGTGAACGCCAGCTCCGAGTGCTCGCCGAACGAAGTCTGCTGCTTCCACTTGATGAGGCCGTACTCGTGGTCCTCCCAGATCATGAACACGCACTTCGTTCCGAGGCGGACGGCCGTCTCGAGGTCCTGGATGTTCATGAGCGCGCCGGCGTCGCCGCAGATCGCGAGGACCTTGCTGTCCGGCCGCGCGATCTTCGCCGCGATCGCTCCCGGCATCGCGAACCCCATCGAGCAGAAGCCGTTCGAGATGAGGCACGTGTTCGGCTCGTCGCACTGGTAGTACCGGGCGATCCACATCTTGTGCGCCCCGACGTCGGAGAGCAGGATGTCGTTTGGCCCGAGGTACTCTCGCACGTCCCAGAGGACCTTCTGCGGCTTGATGATCCCCTTGGTCTGGTCGAAGCGGAACTCCGCGAAGTCCTCCAGCATCTTGTCGCGGACGGGCTTGTGGACGGCGATGTCGAAGAGCGGCGGGCCCGCGCCCAGCGCGTCTTTGATCTGCCACAGCGAGTTCGCGATGTCGCCGACGAGCTCGCCGATCACCGGGTAGTCGTTGTCCACCTCGGCGGGCAGGAAGTCGATGTGCAGGATCTTGTGCTTCGCACCGGCGTTCCACAGACGCGGGTGGTACTCGACGATGTCCACGCCGACCGCGATGATCAGGTCCGCCTTGTCCATGGCGTGCACGGCGAGGTCCTTTGCCTGCAGCCCGACGGTGAACAGGCAGTGCTCGTCGTGCCGCGGGATCGCGCCCTTGCCCATGAAGGTGTTGATCACCGGCATGCCCGTCCGGTGCGCGAACTCGATGAGCTGCCTGGAGACGCGCTTGCGCACCGCGCCGTTGCCGGCCAGGATGATCGGCGACTTCGACTTGCGAATCGCCTCGACGGCGAGGTCCACCGCCTTCGCGTCCGGGGTCGGCCGCCGCAGCTTGATGAACGAGAGCGGGGCGCCCTCGGCCTCATGCTCGGCGAGGTCCTCGGGCAGCTCGATGAGGCACGCGCCCGGCTTCTCGGTCTCGGCGATCTTGAAGGCCTTGCGGACGACCTCGGGGATGTTGTTCTGATGGATGATCTGCCGCGCCCACTTCGTGATGGGCGTGAACATCGTCACGGTGTCCATGGCCTGGTGCGACTCCTTGTGGAGCCGCTGCGTGTCCGCCTGCCCGGTGATGACGACCATCGGGGCGCGGTCCATGTTGCCGTCGGCGACGCCGGTGACGAGATTCGTCGCGCCCGGCCCGAGCGTCGCGAGGCAGACGCCCGCCTTGCCCGTGAGCCGACCGTAGACGTCCGCCATGAACGCCGCTCCCTGCTCATGCCGGCACAGGACGAAGTCGATCTTCGACCTCTTGAGCGAGATCATGACGTCGGCATTCTCCTCGCCGGGAAGGCCGAAGATGCGCTCGACACCCTCGTTCTCAAGACACTTGACGAAGAGGTCGGATGCTTTCATCAATTCCTCGGCTCCTTCCGTGCGCGAGCTGGTCGCGCGTGTATGACTCTCGATCGAAGACCATGGCCCGGTCGCACGCGATCACACCGCGCCGTATGCTAGCATCGCGTCCGCGACCTTGACGAACCCACCGAGGTTCGCGCCCTTCACGTAGTTCACGAAATCGCCCTCGCGACCGTACTTGACGCACTGGTCGTGGATGCTTCGCATGATGCCGCGGAGCCTCGAATCGACCTCCTCGGCGCTCCAGGAGATGCGCAGCGAATTCTGGCTCTGCTCGAGACCCGAGACCGCGACGCCGCCCGCGTTCGCGGCCTTCGCGGGGGCGAAGAGGACCCGCGCGTCGAGGAATGCGTGAACGCCCGCCAGCTCGGTGGGCATGTTGGCGCCCTCGGCGACGGCCGTGACGCCGTTGCCGATCAGCGTCTTCGCGTCGGCGGCGTCGATCTCGTTCTGTGTCGCGCACGGGAACGCCAGGTCGCACTTCACGCCCCACGGCCGCTTCCCGTCGTGGTAGGTCGCGCCGCGGAAGTGATCGGCGTACTCGCTGATGCGCCCGCGCCGTACGTTCTTCAGCTCCTTGATCCAGTCGAGCTTCTCCGGGCCGATCCCGTCGGGATCGTGGATGAAGCCGCCGGAGTCGGATGCCGTCACGACCTTCGCCCCGAGCTGCGTGAGCTTCTCCATGCAGTAGGTCGCGACGTTGCCGGATCCGGAGACGACCGCGGTCTTGCCGGACGGGCCGTCGCCGCGCGCCGCGAGCATGTCCTCCACGAAATAGACGGCGCCGTAGCCGGTGGCCTCGGTGCGCACGAGGCTGCCGCCGAACGCCAGGCCCTTGCCCGTGAGCACGCCCGTGAACTCGTTCACGAGGCGCTTGTACTGCCCGAACATGTAGCTGATCTCGCGCGCGCCGACCCCGATGTCGCCGGCCGGGATGTCCGTGTCGGCGCCGATGTGCCGGGCCAGCTCGATCATCAGCGAGTGACAGAAGCGCATCACTTCGCGGTCGCTCTTCCCCTTCGGGTTGAAGTTCGAACCGCCCTTGGCCCCTCCCATCGGGAGACCGGTCAGGCTGTTCTTGAACGTCTGCTCGAACCCGAGGAACTTGAGCACGCTCTGCGTCACCGTCGGGTGGAATCGCATGCCGCCCTTGTATGGTCCGATCGAGTTGTTGAACTGCACGCGCCAGGCGCGGTTGGCCCGCAGACGCCCCTCGTCATCCTCCCAGGTCACGCGGAAGATGATGATGCGGTCCGGCTCGGTCATGCGCTCGAGGATCTGCGCCTCCTGGTACGCCGGGCGCTCGAGGACGTACGGCATGAGCGTCTCGACGACCTCCTGCACCGCCTGGTGGAACTCGGTCTCGCCGGGGTTCCGCTTCACGAGGCCCTGCATGAAATGGGCCACCTGCTCCTCGGACTCGGCCTTGGCCGGGCCCGACGTCATCGTCGTCATGGGAACCTCCCGCGAGACAGAGTGAAATTGTCACACCCCACCCACCGACCCGGGGCGGATCGGAACGGCCGCGATTGTACCACCGCGGCGCGGGACCGCCCGGTCAGCGCGTTGCCTCGCAGGTCCCGCGGCGCGGTGTACGACGGATCGGCCGCGCGGATCGGCCGAGCGGATCGGCCATACGGATCGGCCGCGCGGATCGGCCATACAGATCGACCGCGCGGACCGGCCGAGCGGACCGGCGCCCCCGCGCCGGTCCGCTCGACGGCCTTCCCGCGAGGCGGGCTCAGCGACCGCCGCCCTGGCTGCCGCGTCCGCGGCCGTCGGCGTTGCCGGCGTTCCCGGGGCCGCGCGCCGCCTCGAGCTCCTCCTCGTCCAGCGCGCCGTCGCCGTCGGTGTCCAGCTCCTCGAACCGGTCGCGCATCGGCTCCGGGAGCTCGTCGCGCTGGAGCTTGCCGTCCTTGTTCTCGTCGAAACGGCCGAGCAGCCCGCCCGCTCCGCGCCCGCCGCGGCCGCCCCGTTCGGGCCCGCCGGCGATGCACTCGATCGCGACGACGAGACGCGTCTCGTCGCCCAGCGCACCGTTCTCGACGCCGTAGTTGATGCCGTAGTCGCTGCGACGCACCGTGAACGTGGTCTCGAAGCCGGCGCGTCGCCCCGCAGGGCCGTCGGCCGTGCCGAGCCACTCCACCGGCACGGTGATCGTGCGCGAGACGCCGCGCATCGTCAGGTCGCCGGTGACCTCGAACGTGTTCGTTGCGGTGCGCCGCGCCGAGGTGCTCACGAACGTCGCCGTGGGGTGCTCCTCCGCCCAGAAGAAGTCCTCGGACATGAGGTGCCTGTCGAGCTTCTCCGTGCCGGTATCGACGCTCGTGATGTCCATGACGACGTTGAGCTTGACGTCGCGATCGGAGGCGGCATCGAACTCGACCGAGCCCGTGACGTCGTTGAACCGGCCCCAGAAGGCGCCGGCGTTGAAGTGACGCACGCGGAAGAGCGCCATCGAGTGGGTCGCGTCGATGCGGAAGGTCTCCTTCGATGCGGGCTTTGCTCCTGTATTCGCTCCCGGGTCCGGGGGGGCGGATCCGGTGCCGGTCGCCTGGGGCGCGCCCCCAGCGGCGAGCGAGACGACGAGCGCGGTCGTGGCCAGGGCGCCGGCGGCGCGGGATGCGTGAACGAACCTCATGTCAATCCTCCAGTGGTTGCGCGGCCGGTGGTCGTTGGCCGCAGGACGAGATCGTTGCGAATGAGAACACCGGCGCCGGTCCGGCGCGGCGTCGCAGACTATACGCCCGGCGCGCCGCGATCATTCCCGTCGTCATGGAAACCGACCGACGCGGGCTGCCAGGGCCGGGTGGTGTCGAAAGCCTCCACCACCGTCGGGTGTCTGGCGCCGCCCGGCCCTGCCAGAGCACAGGACCTGGGCACACCGGAACCGCGACGGCGGACCTCGTCGTCGCCGCCGTCACCGGCCGCCCTACACCGCCACCGGCTTCCCGTTTACGCCGATTTCCTTCATGAGCACCGGCGATGCCGCGAGGCGATCGACCCGGATCGTTTCACCCGTCTTCCGGTCAACCTCGCCGAACTGGAGCACGCCGGTGGGGCAGCTCTGCACGCACGCCGAGCACCGCACGCACTCGGGGTCCTCCATCGGGACACCCTTGTTGGCGAAGTTCATGATGTCGATGCCCTGGTGGCACACGCTCGTGCACACGTTGCACGAGATGCACTTCTTCTTGTCCGCGATGATCCGGAATCGGCTGAAGCGCGCGTAGATGTGCATGAGCGCCGCGAGCGGACACGCGAAGCGACACCAGACGCGGCCCGAGAACCAGAAGTAAAAGGCGACGCCGAAGATGCCCGCCCAGAGGAGATCGACGAACCACTCGTAGTTCAGGTACGCCATCGGGAACGGCAGGTCCTGCCAGCCGGTGTCCTTGCCGTAGAGCCCGGCCATGAACACCGTGTCGGCGGCCTTGCCGAGGCCGGAGTCGCCGGTCGTCATCCAGCCGATGACGCGCGCGATCATGAGCACGAATGCGAACACCAGGAACACCTGGCCCAGCATGTTGAGCCGGTTCCACCCCGGCCCGTGCGGCATCTTGTGACGGTGCGCGTCTCCCATCGTCTCCGCCAGAGCGCCGCACGAGCAGATCCACCCGCAGTAGGCGCCCTTTCCCCATTTCCAGATGAGCAAGGGAATGATGACGAACGTCTGGATGCACCCGATGACGAGCCACCACGCGAGCGGCGTGTCCGTGAAGAAGTTCCACGGCACGAGCGGCCACGCGAGGATGAAGCCGACGGAACGCCAGTACTCGCGCCCGTGCCCTTCCCATCGCAGCTCGGCGACGGGGAACAGTCCGTCCGCCAGCATCCTGCCGAAGCCGGCGTCGAACCACCCGTTGTGCCCCATCCACGGAAGCAGGACGTACGGCAGCAGGAAGAGCGGGATGACCTGGATCGCCGCGAGGCAGATCGTCTGCACGCTGACGTACGGCGTCTTCCGCCGTCTCACCCGCCGGATGCCGAAGATCACGATGCACAGCGTGTACGCGAGCGTGTAGTAGAAGCTCGGTTTCTGGAGCGAGATCGCGATCGTCCCGAAGAGATTCGCCGGGTTCTCCGGGTCCGCGAGGTTGAACGGGAAGAGGTGATTCGACTTGAAGCTGCCTTCGAGGTCGAAGCCCGAGTTGCTCTTCCAGTGGTAGATGAACGTGCAGAACGCGAAGAACAGGACGAGCGCGACGATCGCCGACGCCCGCCACTCCCCGCGGATGTGCACCCCGCTGCGCCGGAAGAAGTCGAGCGGCGCCTCGCGCCCGATCGCGGGGATGACGTGGTCGTTGGGCAGGACCTCGTCTTCGCCCTCCCTGTTGGTGACGACGACCTCGTCCTCGCGAATCTCCTTCACCTGCGACTTCATCATGAGGCGGATCGAGCCCGCCCGCAGGTACTTCTCGAGGTAGCGGCCGGACGACGTCGTGACGCGCTCGCTCGAGGGCGACTCGACCGAGACGTCCGCGCAGGGATCGGCGGCGAGGGCCTCGATCGCGTCGATGTTGTCGGGCTTCGGGCGGCTGAACTCCTCCTTGCGGTAGGAGAGCGTGACGAATGCCCCGCACTGCGCCAGCGCGATCGCCGCCTCCATCGCGCTGTCGCCGCCGCCGACCACCAGGACGTGCTTGTTGCGGAAGTCCTTCGGATCGTGGAGCCGGTTCGTAAGCTTGTCGAGATCCTCGCCGGGCACGCCGAGCCTGCGAAAGTTACCGGATCGTCCGATGCCGACGATCACGCGGTGCGCCCGCACCGGCTCACCGTCGGCGAGGCTGACCTCCAGCAGGTTCCCCCGGCGCGTGACGCGCTCCGCGCGGGCGATCCGGGGCTCGATGTCGTGCTCCTTCATGAAGTCACGGAGCGCCGCGACGAGACCTTCCTTGACGTCAGCGTCCTCGCCGAACTGGAGGTCGCCCGCGGGCGTCATGTCGCTGGGATACGTGAAGATCGGCTTGCCGGCTGGGAAGTTCACGATCGTGCTCAGTGGCTCCGACGCCTCGAGGAGCTCGCACTTCAGCCCCGCCTTCCGGGCCTCCGCGGTCGCAGCGACGCCCGACACGCCGGCTCCGACGACGACGATGTCGTACACCTTCTCGTCTCCGGTCGACCGCGACCGGAACGACTTGTCGTCCAGGATCGTCCGCACCGCCCGCGCCCCGGAGTCCGAGGAGAACTTCAGGAGCGGGATCCCGGTGAGATCGCCGACGATGTAAAGACCGGGGACGGAAGTCGAGCCGTCGTCGTTCACCACCGGCAGCTTCTCCACCGTGCCGGCCGGCCAGCGCGTGTGGAGCCAGTTCATGTAGCGACCGATCGGACCCCGCATGGCGATCTCCGCAGCGCTCGACGGAACAGTCGCCCTTGCGCCAGGGTCGCGCAACGGCGAGGGAACGGCGGAGAATATAACGCGCCCCGACGGGCGGCATTCCGGGCCTCACGACTCGCGCGGCGAGCGGGTTCCGTCAACGTCGTCGATCATGCGGTCCAGGATCGCCCGCGCGCGGGCGAGATGCGCGTCCGACAGCATGTCGGCCGCTTCCGTGTCGAGCCCCGCGGCGAGCAGCAGCTCGATCTCGGACCGCAACGCCGCATCGTCGCCGCAGGCCCGGGCGAGGTACCCGGCCTGCCGGACCCCGACTTCTGGACGCTCGGAGCCGATGCGACGCTCCGCGACGGGAGGGCCCACGCGCCCCACGCCGGTCCCCGCATGACGCACTCGCATGACCCGCACTCCCGGATGACCCGCACTCGGGGGCGATGGCGCGCCGCGGCGTTAGCATGATCGTGGAGCCGGTCGCGCCGCGCGAGGGCGCAGCTCCGCCGGCCCGGTCAGGACGCCGCATTGAGCAAGGTACGCATCACGACCATCGCGATCGCGATCATCCTCGGCGTGGGCGCCGCGTGGTTCGTCCTGCCGGTGCTCAGCCGCCACCGCGCGCTGAACGCAATCACGCACGCCGATCCCTCGGAGCGCCGCGCCGGCTGGACGTGGCTGCTCGTTCGGGATGACGCCGGGCGCCCGCGGGTGGCGGCACTCCTCGACCGCGTCAACGTCGCGCTCGTTGACGCCGGCGGCGAGGCCCGCGTCGAGGCGGCGGCCATCCTGCGGACCATCGGTCTCTGGGGATGGGACCGGCAGCCCCACCGGCTCGTGCTGGACGAGATGGCGGCCAGGCTTGCGCGCGGCGACGAGCTGGGCGTGGCGCAGCAGTTGCACGACGTGCCCCTCGACCTCGAGGACGAGCAGCTCCTCCCGCTCGTCAACACGATCCTTCAATCGAACCTGGACGCCGCGCGGCAGGCGGCGTTCGTCGCCGCGTGCGGGTGGGCGGGGCCGGAGCGCGGGGCGTGGATCAGCCGGCTGGAGCCTCGCCCGGACGACGTGGTCATTCAGCGCGCGAAGCATCTCGTCGCCGCGTGGTGCCGACCCATACCGAAGGTGGCGCCGCTCGACGTGTTCCCCGCGCCCGAGGTTCTCGACGCCCTGCTCCTGCGTCTCGTTCGCTTCGCCCCCGCCCATGCCGGACCGGTGATCGCGCTCAGCGAGCACCCGGGCGCTTCCGACACCGTCACCCTCCCCGACGTGCTGCGCTACTCCCGCGACCCGGCGGCGCTGGCGACGCTCGCGAAGCTCGCCCGGGACGGCAACCGCGGCGCGGAGTTCGCACTCCAGACACGCTCGGCGGCGCGCGACGAGGCGCAGGCCCGGCTCGTGCTCGCCGATCCGGAGCAGCCCGTCGCCGCGCGCAGGCTGGCGGCGTGGCGGTGGGACGGCATTCCCGCCGAAACCGTGCGGGGCCTGCTCGCGGGGAGCCCCGCCGACGCGGAGGGCTCCGTGTACGCCGCGGCGCTCCTCGCGGAGCGTCGCCTGCCGCGCGACGAGGCGGTGACGCACGCCGAGGCGTGGATCCGATCGTTCGACGACGACGAGAAGCGAGCGGGGGCCCTGCTCTCGGCGCTGCTGGGCGTGCACGCCGAGCTGCTCGAGGAAGCGCTCGACCTCGAGGACATGCCGCGCGTGCGCACCGTCCAGCGGCTCGCCCTCGCCGCCCTCGGCGTGACGATCGGCCACGAGGACCTCGACGAGTTCGGATTCCGCGTGCTGCACCTGCCGGGCGGCGCGCTGAACCCCGACACGCTCCTGTGCCTCCTCGCGGCCGGGCGGGGCGAGTCCCTGCAGTTCCTCACGCGGCGCCCGCCGGGCGACGCGGAGACACTCGGCCGGGCGGTCCAGAAGCAGGCCTGGCTCACCGAGCGCTTCGTGCCGGCGTGGCACGAGGTCGTGGGACGACCGATCGGGAGCAGCGTGCGCGGGCTGCGTCTCTACTTCGACGATCTCGAGGCGGCGCGCATGCTGACGCACCGGCGTCTCGAGTTCGACTCGACCCGGCGCGTGTTCGCGACGCCGTGACGCGTTGCAGCGCGCTCAGACGGCGACCGCCGGGCGGAAGGCCGCTTTGGCCACCTCGCCGATCCGCAGCAGATCGCCCATCACCGATTCGAACGTCGGCATCGCATCGGCCAGCCGCCGCGCGGCCTCGTCACACCGGCGGCGGTACTCGGGCTCCTGCGCCATGCGCACGCCGCGCTCGGCGAGATCGTCGACGTCGCGGCAGCAGTTCGACGCGCCGATCACGCCTCCCACGTCGCACCGACCGAGAGAGAGCACCGGCACCGCGGCGTCCACCGCCATGACCGCGGTGTAGCCGCCGCCGCTGCGGGTCGGGTTGAGCATGCAGTCGCACACTGCGAACGCCGCGGGCAGGTCGGCCTCGAACGGACGAAGCACGACCCGATCCGCGAGTTCGCGCATCGCGTCGGTTCGCCAGGTCATCGCGGTCACGCCGATCAGCAGAAGGCGGGCGTGGTCGCTGCTCCGGAGGATCCTCGCGAGCGCTCGCTCGAATCGCTCATCGATCTCGAGCTGGAGGCGGGTGCCGATGATCACGAAGACGACGTGGTCGTCGTGGAGCCCGTACTCCGCGCGGGCGATCGCGCGCTGCCGGGGCGGCGACGGGATCATGGCCGAGAGCCGGCGAACCTCGGGGACATGGGAGATCAGGCCGCGCTCGACGATCCGGAGCCGGTCGTAGTAACCGGCGTAGTCCACGTACACCTGCGCCGTCGAAACGGGCTCGAGACGCGACATCGGCAGGCAGACCGTTGGAAACGAGGTGGCCAGGAGGTCGCCGACGAGGTTGAACTCGCCGTGCGACAGGACCAGCGTCGGACCGAAGGCAGCGGATCGCCACAGGCACTCGTCGATCCCGCGCGCGCCCACGCCGTGCTCCGGCGGCGTGAAGCAGTCGATGCTCACGCCCTGCCATCCGATCCGCTGCTCGCCCTTCATCTCGGCGTTCGCGGACGCGAGGAACGGCTCGCCGAACCCGCACTCGTTCCGCCGCGGCAGGACGTCCGTGTTCAGGATGAGCACCTCGGCGCCGTGGGTCTGCCGCAGCGTTCGGGCGTACTCCACGGCCACGCGGGTCGGCGAGTGGGCGGGGCCCAGAAACTGGTGTGAAACGATCAGCACGCGCTCGACGCCGGCCGTCGCGACGGGCGCATCTTCGTGATCGCAGAGCGCGGCCATCCGGTCCACGAACTCGAGGTAGGCCGGCGCGACGTATCCGTAGCGGATCTCGTCTCGCACCGACGGTTCGATCTCGTTCTGACGCACGAAGAGGTGACGGTTGACCGACCACAGCAGCGAATTGAAGAACGCCGGCTGGTCGATGACGCGGCCCAGCACCGCCGCGCAGCCGCGCAGGTAGTCGGGGTCGCCCGTGCGCTCGAAGCGCCGGGACAGAGCCGCGACCGCATCGAGGGGCGCGAGCCGGTTCGCGATGGCGTCGGTGCTGTTCATGCGTGGGTGCCTCCCGGCGCGCTACGCGGCAGTGGATTCGTCGTGGGCCGTGCGGCCGATCTGCTCGACGGCCGTGCGGATGATGCGGGCGATCACCGCGATGTCCCGCCGGTTCGTCCCGGTGCCGGTGGGCAGGACCATGACGCGCTGCGCCAGGGCCTCGGTGTCGGGCAGCCGCAGACCGGCGTGCGGATTGATGGAGCGATACGGCTCCATCCGGTGGCAGCCCGGATAGAAGTAGCGTCGCGCCACGACGTTCTCCGCCCTGAGGATATCGACGAGCCGGTCGCGACCCAGGCCGGTCACCCGCGAATCGATCTCCACGACGACGTACTGATGGTTGCTGCGCTCCGCCGGGTCGTACGCGACCAGCGTCACGCCGGGAATGCCGGCCAGCTCGAGGCCGTACGCCTCATGGTGACGGCGATTCACCTCGATGAGCCGGTCGATGTTCTCGAGATTGGTGAGGCCCATCGCGGCGGACACCTCGCTCATCTTGCCGTTGATCCCGACGTGTCTGACCTCGTCGAGGTCGACGAACCCGTTGTTGCGCATCAGGCGCATCCGCTCCGCGACCAGATCGTTGTTCGTGACTACGGCGCCGCCCTCGAACGCGTTGAGGAACTTGGTCGCGTGGAAGCTGAACACCTCGGCGTCGCCGAAGCCCCCGATGGGCCGGCCGCCGTGAGTGCAGCCGAACGCGTGGGCGGCGTCGAACATGAGACGCAGGCGGTGTTCCCGCGCGAAGCGCTCGAGCGCCTCGACCGGGCACGGGCGGCCCCAGACGTGGACCCCGACGATGCCCGTGGTGCGAGGCGTGACGAGCGACTCGAGACGCGCCGGGTCGATGTTGTGCGTCGCGGGATCGATGTCCGCGAACACGGGCGTGATCTGCTGCCACTGCAGCGCGTGCGCGGTGGCGACGAAGGTGAACGCCGGCACGATCACCTCGCCGCAGAGCCCCAGCGCGCGGGCGGCGATCTCGAGCGCGACCGTGCCGTTGCACATCGCCACGCAGTGCCGGACACCGACGTGCTCGGCGATGCGCTGCTCGAACTGCCGCACGTACGGCCCGTCGTTGCTCAGCCACTTCCGATCGAGGAGGTCGTTGATGCGCGCGATGAGCGCAGCGCGATCGGGGATGTTGGGTCGGCCGACGCAGAGCGGCTCGGCGAAGGCGGGCGCGCCTCCGAAGATCGCGAGGTCGGCGGCGTGGTACTTGGAGGGCGATGGTTGCTGCATCGATCTTGCCCGCCTCATGCATGAATCGCGGCGTCCGAGGCCCCGGGAGCGTCCCGGATCATCATGACCACGTCCTGACTCCGGCCGTCCTTGACGACATGGCCGCGCAGAACCCGCGCGACGCGAAACCCGCACTGCTCGTAGCATCGGATGGCGGAAGCGTTCTTCTGCAGAACGTGCAGGCGGACGTGCGCGAGACCCAGCGTCGTGAACGCGTGCTCCAGGAGCCGGCTCACCGCCTGCTTCCCGTAACCGCGTGACCGGTGCCGCGGCGCCGCGATGAAGACGTGCAGCTCGGCGGTGCCGGCCGCGCGATCGACGTCGCGCAGGTAGATGTTGCCGATGTGCTCGCCCGTCTCCAGGCAGATCGCCAGGTTGACCTGGTCGTCGGCCGGCGCGCTGACGCGCTCCAGCCACCGGCGCTCGGTCTCGAGGGAAACCGGCCGGTAATCGCCGACCAGACTGTCGTAGAGCGCGGCGTCGTTGTGCCAGCGGTGGGTCCGCTCGAGATCTCCCGCCTCGAGCGGACGCAGGTGCACCGGCCCACCCGCGCCGATCGCGTCCGCACCTCGGCACGGCGACGCGAACTCGCCGCGGCGGTACGCGGGAAAGTACTCCGTCACGGTCAATGGCGCGCCGCCGGCCAGACGCCGGTACCGCTCGCGATCGAGGATGCGACCGCAGAGCCAGGTCGGGCGCTCCGCGTTCGACCATCCGCGTTTGAACCGACCGAGGCCGTCGTCGTCCCGGGTCGACGTGCCGGCCGCGGCGCCGAGGTCCAGCCGGCGCACGCCGCCGACGCGGCCTTCGTGGAAGACACTGAGCGCGTGCCAATGGAGCGCGTAAGCGGCGTTGGCGGCGTAGCCCTGCTCATCGCACGCCGCCAGGTGGCTGTAGGCCGCGCCGTCGTGGACCATCCACAGGTGCGCGCCGACCATTCGGTCACGCTCGTACGCGGCGAACATGACCAGCCCGTCGATCGCGAGCTGCTTCCGGAACGCCGCGCGCGAGAACCGGTGGATGCCGGTCAGACCGTGGCGCCGCACCAGGTGATCGTACAGGCGGCACCACGCGTCGAGATGCTCCGCGGGCGCATCGCACGTCTCGACGCGGACGCGTCTGAGCGCCTGGCGGGCGTAGTAGCGGTGATGCCTGGACACGATCGCGCCGGGGTCGGCGCTGGGGTCGGCGCTGGGGTCGGCGCTGGAGTCGTCGCCAGGGTCGTCGCCAGGGTCGTCGCCGAGCTCCGTCACGAACCGCCGCTTGAACGCGGCGACGTGATCGAAGCACGCACGAAGGTCATCCTCCCGGTAGTCACCGAGGGGATCCGCCACGAGCGTCACGGAGACCAGGTCCTCCTCCAGGTCGTCGAGGTCCTCGCCAAGCCGCGACCAGTCGCGGCAGGCAAACAGCGGGTAGCAGCCCATCGCGTCGCGATCCGTCGTGCCCGGAACGGTGCGCACCAGTAGCCGTCCCCCGCTGCGCGGCAGGGCAAGCGGAGTCCCGAACTCCGCCAGCGACCCCGCGTAGTCGGGGTGCAGGTAGCCGGTCGAAGCGGATGCGGTCGAGGCCGGGGCTTTCGTGCAGGTGCGGATCATTCCTCTCCACCGCGCTCGCAGACCATGTAGATGCTCGCGCACAGGTCCGGATAGTGCATGCCGAGCCGGTAGCAGCCCTCGAAGTAGTCGTCGCCGAGCATGCCGGCGGCCGCAAGCCGATCGAACTGGAAATTCGCCAGCGGCTTGAAGAAGACACCGCCCCGGTGGACCACGCGGAAGCCCGCCGCCGTCACGTCGCGCTCAAGCGTGTCCAGTCCGTAGGTGATCCGGTGTCCCTGCCGCCGTTCGGCTTCCGTAACCGCCCGGTTGGATTCGAGCAGTCCCATCTTCACGGCGATCTGGCGCGACGCCGCGTTCGCGTTGGGCACCGCGACGAAGAGCCGGCCGTCGTCGCACAGCCAGGCGTGCATGCGCCGGAGCACGGCGACGGGGTCGTCGACGTGCTCGAGCGTGTGGATCATGAAAACGACGTCGAATCGCTCGTCGAGATCGAGCGTCTCGAACGTCGAGCAGACGACGCGTGACCGGGCGCCGACACGGGCGCTGGCCTGCGCCGCGACGCGCGCCGACGCGTCAACGGCCGTGACGTGCCGGAAGCACGGCAGGAGCATCTCCGTCAGCCGGCCGGTGTGACAGCCCAGCTCCAGGCAGGAGTCCCGACGGGCCGGGAACAGCGGCCCGAAGGTGCGCAGCATGTATCGCCGCATCCGGTCGTCGAAGTCGTAGGCGTACCTGCGACCTTCGGCGGGAAGATCGATCGCCTCGGCGTCGTAGTCCCGCACCGGAGGGTCCACGGTGGATGGAGGAAAGCCGGACATGCCCCCTCAATCCTGTCCCCGCCGGTAGAACCGTTCCTCCGGCTTGCGGTACCACTCATCGAGGCTGGCCGGCACGCGCGCGTGGTAGCCGAGGACCTGCTGCATCGCCGGGGACATGGCGGCGATCCGGTCGTCACCGATGAGGCGGCAGTAATCGAGCTGCGGCTTGAAGCACGGCTTGGTGAACGTGAGCGTGAGCGCGCGGCGCACGGCGTCGGTCTCATTGTGACCGGCGGCATGCCACACGTTCGCGTTGAACAGCAGGACGCTCCCGCGCGACCCGACGGCGCGATCGGATCGCGCGTAGAACTCCGGGTCCGTCGGCTTGCCGGGCTGCCGGTGCGAGCCGGAGAGGAGATACGTCGCGCCGTTGGGCTCCGTGAAGTCGTCGAGCATCACGAGCATGTTGAGCATGACGGGGAGCGATCCCGTGAAGAACCGCACGTCCCGGTGAACGTTGCAGACGTAGGACGGGCGCCCCGGCTTGTTGATCACGCCGCCGAACGAGTTCAGTATCCATTTCCCCCCGAAGAACCGGTCGATGTCGTCCCCGCACACGTTGCGTTCGAGGAGCTCGAGGAACGACACGCCGAACGCGGGGAGGTGATGAACCGTGCCGTCCGTGGCGACGTCCACGCCGTTGCATCGCTGGAGGTGGCGACACGCGGACGCCGCCTCCATGAGGTCCTCGTTCAGCCGTTCTACGAACGACGCGTCCAGCACGTCCTCGACGAGGGCCCAGCCGCGCTCGTCGAGAGCGGCGGCGACGTCGACTTCCGATTGAGTCACGGGCATGGCGTGCGGCCTCCAGCGGTGTCCAGGGCCTCGTTGACGGCGGCGGCGATCCGCTGCATGTCGTCGCCGCCGTAGCGCTGGTCGCACGGCAGGGTCATCACCCGACCCGCCAGCCGCCGACTGCCGGTATGGATATCGGGCACGCCGTCGGGGGTGGACCAGTGAATGGGCGGATAAATCTGCTGCTCGAACAGGACCCGACGCACCCGGTCGCGGTGCGGGACGGCAATGGGGAACCCGATCGGCACGACCCCCTCCGGCAGATCCCGGAACAGCGCCGCTTCGGTCAGGCGATCCCGCAGGGCGAGGAAGTTCTCGCGGCGGCGGCGGGCGATTTCCGGGTAGTCGAAACCGCCACGCAGCAACGCGGCCGAGTCGACGCTGATCGCGTACGATCCGACCGGCTGACCGGCCTCGACGCGGCGGAAGCCGTCGAACCACGCGCGGGCGCCGCCGTGACGATCGAACGCGCGGCGCTCCTCGAAGACGCGGAGCGCGCGCCGGCGCCAGGCGGCGGGCGCGGGCACGAGGTCCACGGGGCCGAGGTCGCGATCACGGCGATTCACGAGGATGCCGCCGTCCGGCACTCCAACGAACTTGCGGGGGCTGTAGACGATGAAGTCGACATCGTCCCCCGGCGGCGACGTGAGCAGCGCCTGGCACGCGTCCGCGACGACGATCCCGCCCTGCTGCCGGACGCGGCGCGCCGCGTCGTCGTCGATCGGAAACCCGAAGTACGCGATCAGCACCACGACGTCGCCCGCGCGCACCCCGTCGATCCACCGGCCGTCGCCGCGCGTCGCGGGTGTGGCCTCGAAGAAGCGGAGCCCGGCGCGCGCCGGGCGCAACGCGGCCAGGATCGATTCGCAGAGGTAGGACGGCAGCCAGACGCGATCGGGACCGAGCCGATCGACGACGAAACGCAGGCCGCTGCGCGCGTTGGCGAAGCCGAGGGACCGGCGGTCGAGGAACGGAGGCGGCGCGGGTCGCGCCGGCACGTCGGCGCGACCGAACATGCCGCCGATCAGACGCGGCGTCGCGGCGCGCGGCGCGGAGGCCGGCGGACGGCCGGAGACCGGATGACGCTCGCGTCGGGGCACGGTGGGGATATCGGCACCGCGCGGCGCGCGGGATGAGCCGTCGCCGCCGCCGCCCTCCTTGATATCCCCCTCCCCCGCCGCCATCATGCCTCCATGCCCGACAAGGACTTCCACCCCGCCCTGCGCGTCGTCACGATGCCGCGCGACACCAACGCCTACGGGACGATCTTCGGCGGGGTGATCCTCTCGCTCATCGACCAGGCGGGGTTCATCGAGGCGAGAAAGCACGGGCGGCACCGCTGGGTCACGGTGTCGATCGACCGCGTGGACTTCCACGCCCCGGTGCTGGTGGGAGACGTCGTCGCGCTGCTCACGGCCACGGAGCGCACCGGCACGAGCTCCGTGAACGTGTGCATCCGCGTGGAAGCCGAGCGCTACGGCACCGGCGACACGGTGCGGGTGACCGAGGCCGAATTGACGATGGTCGCCGTCAACGCGGCCGGACGCCCGATTCCGTTCAACTCCGCGCCGACCGTGGGCGTGCCCGGCGCGCCGGGCGACCCCGGAAGCGCCGGCTCATGACGACGAAGCTTCGCATCGGGGCGCTCATCAGCGGCGGCGGCCGGACGCTGCTGAACATCGCCGATCATGTCGACGCGGGCACGCTCGCCGCCCAGATCGCGGTCGTCATCTCATCGCGGGCGGACGCCGCGGGCGTCGCGCGGGCGCGGGAACGCGGTTTCGACGTTCGCATCGCGGATCGCGTCACCTTTCCCGACTCCGCGGACCTCGATCGCGCGATCATGACGTGGCTCGCGGAAGCGCGCGTCGATCTCGTCTGCGCCTGCGGCTATCTCCGCCTGCTCCGCATCGCCCCGATGTTCGAGGGGCGCGTGATGAACATCCACCCCGCCCTGCTGCCGGACTTCGGCGGAAAGGGCATGCACGGCGAGCACGTGCACCGCGCGGTCCTGGCGTCGGGCCGCCCGTTCTCCGGGTGCACGGTCCACTTCGCCGACCATCGTTACGACCACGGCCCCGTGATCCTCCAGCGCACCTGTCCGGTCCTGGCCACGGACGACGTGAAGACGCTCGCTGCCCGGGTCTTCGAGCAGGAGTGCATCGCCTATCCGCAGGCCATTCGGCTCTTCGCGGAGGGGAGGCTCGTCGTGCGCGAGGGACGGGTCGAGGTGCGGCCGGCCGCAGAGGAAGCGGAGGCCCTCAGGTCCAGGCGGACAGAAGCTCCACAAGATCAGTGAAGTTCACGACGCCGTCGCCGTTCAGATCGCCGGGGCACGGATCGGGCGGCGGCGGGCATTGGCCCCATAGCCCGAGCAGCGCGACGAGGTCGGCGAAGTCCACGTCGCCGTCTCCGTCGAGGTCACCGTAGACCGGCCCCTGCTGCTCGACGACGAGCAACTGGTCGGCCGCCACGTCGGTCAGCACCGTCTCCGTGCCGTCGGTCCACTCGACGCGGATCTCCGGCACGACGGTGACGTCGCCGAGACCGAAGTGCACCTCGGCCGGCGTGCCCACCACGTAGCTCTCGCCCGCGATGATCTCCCGCCGCTTGACGACCGCGTCGGGCATCACCGCACGCACGGTCACGCCGATGCCGTTGCGGTTGAGACCCGGCTTCTGCACCACCTTGACGTCCAGCCAGTGGCCGCGCGGGTTCGTGACGTTCTCGAGCAGCCGCAGCGGCTGGTGGGTGTTGAAGATCAGGAGATCGCCGTCGCCGTCGCGGTCGTAGTCGAAGTTGACGAGACCGCGCGAATCGTCCCCGTGCTCGAGACCGGGCGCGTACACCCGGGTGAACGCGGGCGTGCCGTCGTTCACGAACAGGACGGGCGGCGTCTGGTAGAGACGGTGATCCTTCCCGACCTGGGCGACGACCCACTCGTCGAAGCCCGAGACGGCGAGGAGGTCGAGGTGCCCGTCGTTCTGGACGTCGATCCACTCGACGCCCCACCCGAAGTACGTATCGTTCACGCCGTACGCGAACGACTGGTCGAGGAAGAACGTGGACCCGCCCTGGCTCAGCAGGTTGATGTAGAAGCAGTTGCCCTGGTCGGTCCCGAACGGCGGGCCCGTGATGTTCGTGGTGTAGATGTCGAGGTCGCCGTCGTCGTCGAAATCGGCGCACGCGGCGCCCATGTCGTTGCCCCGGTGGGTGATGCCGACGAGATCCGAGATCTGGATGAAGCCGCCGGGGAAGTTCCAGTAGAACTCGTCGGGGAGATGGTCGATCGCCTGGTAGAGATCGGGGCGGTTGTCGTTGTTGAAGTCGTGGAAGATGCCGGTGAACGAGTCGAGGGTCACGAGCTCGAGGCCGACGGCTTCCGTGACGTCGACGAACTGGAAGTTGCCGAGGTTCCGGAAGAGCCGATTCGCCCCCGGGAAGGTGGGCTTGGGGTCGCCGAGCTCGAAGACGATCGCGAGCGTCCACACTGTCGTATAGATGTCGAGCAGGCCGTCGTTGTCGTAGTCGGCGAACGACATCCCGCAACGCAGGTGGCCCCACGGATCGAACCCGGAGCCGGCGGTCACGTCGGTGAATGTGCCGTCGCCGTTGTTGCTGTAGATGGCCGACTTGACGTGCGTCTCCGCCGCGTCGTTGTCGTTGAGGACGACGAGGTCGAGATCGCCGTCGTTATCGAGATCGACGAAGTGTGCCACGCGCGAGAGGCCGAGATTCTGGACGCCCGCGGCCGCGGTCACGTCCGTGAACTTCTTCATGCCCAGGTCGAGATCGTTGCGCAGGAGGGCGTTCGGCACCCCCTCCCAGCGGCACATGTAGATGTCGAGATCGCCGTCGCCGTCATAGTCGCCGACGGCGCCGCCGTTGCCCATGTTCCGCTGCATGTAGCGCAGGAGCGGAACGCCCTGGTTCTCGGGGAAGGGCTGGAGGATGATGTTGATGTAGGGGGAGAGACCGGCCTTCGCGGTCACGTCCACATAGGCGGGGCCGAGCCCCGGCTCCTGGTCGTACTCCGTGATCACCTGGTTCCCGGCGACGTCCGTCAGCTCCTTCACGGTTCCGTCCGGCCGCTCGATTCGCACGAGGTCGGCGGTGTCCGCGGTGCCGAGGCCGGACCACGACGGCGACGGCGATCCACCTTCGTCGACGCCACCGCCGTCGCCGAGGTTGCGGTAGAGCTGGTCGGCGAACGTATCGCCGTTGGGGACGAAGAGATCGATGTCGCCGTCGCCGTCGTAGTCGGCCGCGGCGATACCGCCCCCGTGTCCCGGCGCGACGTCGTAGGGGCCGATGTCGCGCGACCCGGCGACCTCCGTGAAGGCGATCTCGGCGCCCGACACCGACACCACGACCGCGCTGGCCGCCGCCAGGACCAGCACCTTACCCATCCTTCCACCGCCTGCCATTGCTTCTTCCCCTCTGTCAAAGTCGAATCCGGGAACGCCGGAACGCCCCCCCCAATCATCGCGCCCCCCCGCGCCCCCGCGCCCTATCGCCCCGCCGGGTTCGCGCGCGCATCGCAGCCGCCCGCGCCTCTGTGATGATCCCCCTGCCCGGCGCGACCGTCAAGCGCATTCTTCGGGCCGGACCGACGCGACACCTTCGCCCGAACGTCACGTGGACGAATCCTGTTCCGAGACACCGGTTCCGAGACCGGTTCCGAAACCGGTTCCGATACCCGTTCCGAGACCCGGGCGGGACGAGCCGGATCGGGGCGATGCGCCGGCGGCTGCGCGCATCCATCTTATCCACAGTGATTTAGGAAGAAAGAAAATAAGCTGCAACTCGGCGGGTCCCATTCTATTACGATCCGGGAGCACCCGAAGCCCGCGGAGCCCCCGACGCGTGACCCGCCGCCCGTTACCGCTGAAGCTCGTTCTGGCCCTCGCCATGGCCGTCGCCGTGTCCGCTCGCGCCCAGGAATCGGGCGACGCGCGGCTCAGCCGGATCCACACCGAGGACGCGGTCATCGGCGCGTTCGAGGCCGGCGAGTACGACCGGGCGGCCGACCTCCTCGAGCACTGGGTGCGCACCGCGGGTCCGGACCCCACGATGCTCTACAACCTCGCCTGCGCGCGGAGCCGCCTCGGCCAGATCGCCCTCGCCAACGACGCGCTCCTTCGGGCGGTGAAGGCGGGCTTCCGCAACTTCGCGCACATGGAGACGGACCCGGATCTCGAGGCGCTGCGCGCGAACCCCGTCTACGGCGAGATCGTCCGCGCGACGAACCGGCTCCGCCGTTCCGCGCCGGATCCCGTGGCCCGATGGCGGCGGGACTTCGGCGACAGGGACTACCGGTACGAGCGGGACGAGGCCCGCAACCTCGTCTTCGCGACCGCGCTCGACGCCGTCTCGAACCGCGAGATGCGGAGCATGCTCGAGCGTCAGGCCGACCACCTCGCGGAAACGCTGTTCGGCGCCTTTCCGACCTACGAGGTGCTGGTGGCCGTGCCGAGCCCGCGGGACGCCGACCGGCTGTTCGGCGGCGAGGCGAATATCGGCGGCCGCTACGAGCACGACGCGCGCCGGCTGATCTCGCGTGACATCGGCGGCTCCCTGCGGCACGAGTTCGTGCACCTCATGCATTACGGCCACATGGAGCGGCTGGGGCTCCGGACCCCGCATCCGCTCTGGCTTCAGGAGGGGCTGGCCGCACTCTACGAGGACTACGAGCTCGGGCCGGACGGGAGCATCACCTTCCTCCAGAACGAGCGGCACAACGTCGTCGCGAACCGCGCCCGACGCAACCGGCTCACGAGCTGGTCCACGCTCTTCGCGATGTCCGCCGATCGCTTTATGGACGGCGCTACGCGGAACTACCCGCAGGCGAGATCGATCTTCGAGTTCCTCGCGGAGCGGGGCAAGCTCCCGGAGTGGTACCACGCGTACGTCGACAACTTCGACCGCGACACGACCGGCGCGCTCGCGTTCGAGATCGTGTTCCGCCAGACGCTGGAGGAAGTCGAGGAGGACTGGCGCGACTGGGTGCTGCGACGCCCGGGCGTGGACAACCGCATCGCTCCGGGCGACGCGTCGATCGGCGTCACGAGCGGCTCGAACACGAGCAACGACGGGGTCCTGATCGAGGAGGTGCTCCCCGGCTCCGCTGCGAGCCGGGCCCGCCTGCGTCCCGGGGACGTGATCGTCGCCATCGACGGACGCGAGACCCGGTCGCTGCTCGAACTCCAGAAGCTGATCGGCTCCCGCCGGGTCGGCGACCGCGTCATGGTGCGCGTGCGGCGCGGCGTCCGGTACCTCACGGTGGAGCTGGTCCTCCGGCCCCGCTGACCCGCGGTCCGCCCTCCCCACTACTCTGGCCACACCGCCCCCGGAGCCGATGATACCGAAGCCGTCGGAACCGACCTACACTAGCGGCGAGGTTCCCGGCAGCGCGTCGTTCGCGCACCGCGGGCCTGGGCGAGCTACATGAGTGATTCCTCGGAACGCACGTTCACTGGAGACTTCCGACGATTCTTCCTTCGCGGCCTCGTGGTTCTGCTCCCGTCGGTGCTGACCCTGTGGATCGTCGTCCAGGCGTACCGGTTCGTCGACAAGTCCATCGCCGAGCCGATCAACCGCGGCGTGCGCATCGCGATGGTCAACGCGGCGCGCGTGTGGTCGCCCCTGCGGCAGGCCTTCGATCCGAAGCCGGAAGAGATCACGGCCGCACAGGCCGAGATCAGGGCGGGCGGGAGCGAGCCGCCGGGCGAAGCTGTTCTGCGCGCGCGAATACGCGCCGCGAACGTCGACAAGTGGTGGGCCAATCACTGGTACATGCAGATGATCGGCCTCGTGATCGCCATCATCTCGGTCTACGTCGCCGGACGCCTGCTCGGTGGGTTCTTCGGGCGCCGCATCTACCGCAAGATCGAGGACCTCATCACGACGCTCCCGGTCTTCAAGCAGGTCTACCCGTACGTCAAGCAGATCGTCGACTTCCTCTTCAGCGACGATCAGCCGATCAAGTTCAACCGCGTCGTCGCATGCGAGTATCCGCGCAAAGGCATCTGGTCGGTGGGCTTCCTCACCGGATCGACCATGAAGACGATCGCGCGGCACGCCGGCGAGTCGCTGACCGTGTTCATTCCGAGCTCACCGACGCCCTTCACGGGCTACACGATCACGGTCAAGCGCGAGGACCTCATCGAGCTGCCGATCACGGTGGAGGAGGCGATCCGCTTCTCGGTGAGCGGCGGCGTGCTCGTCCCCGCCCGAGAGGAGGCGGTCGCCCCGTCCCTCGCCCCGGTGAACGACGGCACGCCGGTCCTCCCGGGAGGCCTCGTGCCCGCGCCGGACGGCCCCGCCGTTCATGCCCCCCCGGATGCCAGCCCGGATGCCACCCCGCATGCCACCCCGGATGCCGCCCCGCATGCCGCCCCGGCTGCCCCCCCGGATGCCGCCCCGGATGCCGTCCCGGTTCCGGAGACGAAGCGCTCCAGGAGCACGTGAGCGACGCAAACACTCGCAGGAGAAGCGAATGGAATTCAAGATCAGCTCGAAGCACATGGACCTGACCCCCGCGATCGAGGAATACGCCGCGAAGAAGGTCGAGAAGTTCCCGCGGTTCTTCGACCGCATACTCCAGGTGGAGATGGTCATCGACCGGGCCAGGAACGGCTACTCGCTTGAAATAATCACGGACGTCGCCCATCATGAGCCGTTCGTGGCGACGAGCGATCACGATGATCTCTATGCGTGCATCGATCTCGGTATCGACAGGTCCATCCGGCAGCTGAAAGACCACAAGAGCAAGCTCCGGGATCACAAGGACCACACGACCATGCGCGGGAACGAATGATGAAACTGCTCGATATCGTCGTTGAAAGCGCGATCATCCCCAAGCTGGCGGCGACGGAACGCGACGCCGCGATCGAGGAGGTCGTCGACGCGCTCGTCAGCAGCGCGGCGGTGAGCCCGGAGCTGCGGGACGAATTCGTCAAATCGATCGTCAAGCGCGAGAAGCGCGGCTCGACGGGATTCGGGCACGGGGTCGCCGTCCCGCACGTGAAGCACCCGGCGATCAAGAAGATGGTCGTCGCGATCGCCATCAGTCCGAGGGGCGTCGAGTTCAACGCGCTCGACAAGCAACCGGTGTACTCGATCTTCCTGCTGCTCAGCCCCGAGGACAAGCCCGAGGATCACCTGGACGCGATGGAGGCGATCTTCGGCAATCTCAGCCACGAGACCTTCCGGCGTTTCCTGCGGCAGGCCCAGACGACGCAGGACGTGCTCACGCTGCTGGAGGAGGCGGACGCCAAGGCAACGATGCGGTAGTGCGGCAGGAACGAGCGACGACGGCGCCCGGCATGGGGGCCTTCGCCGGCCGGCTTGCGGAGGGGAGCGATCCGCCGGGTGCGCGTGGGGGTGCGGTTCGCGCACACCGACGCGGGGAAGCGTTTTGCCAGGGACTCAGGGGACCGCCATCCGTGCCGAAGACCGCGTCCGCTACGGTGAAGATATCGAACAAGCTCGGGCTGCACGCGCGCCCCGCGATGCTCTTCGTCGAGGCGGCGACGACGTTCGACTCGGAGATCACCGTCCGCCGCGCGGATCACCGCGAGCCCGTGGACGGCAAGTCGATCATGCAGATGATGATGCTCGCCGCGACCCAGGGCACCGAGATCGAGATCATCGCGTCCGGCGACGATGCCGAGAAGGCAGTGTGCCACCTGGCGAAGCTGGTCGAGTCGAAGTTCCAGGAAGACTGACCGTGAGCTGAGCCCGCATTGTCCATGAATCGACCATGAATCGAACCATGATCGAACCATGATCGAACCATGAATCGAACCATGATCGAACCGTGAACCGGACCCTGAAGCGGACCGTGAATCCGACCGTCCGAGGGGCGATCCGCCCGCGTGAGCGCCCGCTCGAGCCTCGGTCTGGTGCCGCACTTCCGACTCACATCACACCAGCGGGATCAGATCCACTCCGCCTTCGGCGCCCGCCCCATCAGCTCCCGTATCGCCGTCCCCGGCGTCATCCCCTCGAACAGGATCGCGTGCACGGCCTCCGTGATCGGCATCTCGACGCCCTCGCGGGCCGCGATCTGCTTGACGGAGCGCGTGGTCGGGACGCCCTCGACGACCGAAACCGTCGACGCGAGGATCGCGTCGAGCGACTCGCCGCGCCCGAGACGGTCGCCGCACGTGCGGTTGCGCCCCGAGGGGCTGAAGCAGGTCGTCGCGAGGTCGCCCACGCCGGCGACGCCGAAGAACGTATCAACCCTGGCGCCGAGCGCCACCCCCAGCCGCGCGATCTCCGCGAGACCGCGAGCCAGGAGCGCGCTCTTCGCGTTGTCGCCGGCGCCGAGGCCGTCGACCATGCCGGCCGCGAGCGCGATGACGTTCTTCGTCGCGCCGGCGAGCTCGACGCCGCACGGATCGTCGTTGCGGTAGATGCGGAGCCACGGCACGCTGAAGAGATCCTGGACGCGTTGGCGCATCGCCTCGTCCGCGGACGCCGCCACCATCGTCGCCGGCTTGCGCGCCGCGAGCTCCGCCGCGATCGTCGGGCCCGACAACGCGCACATCGGCCGGTCGGCCGAGTCGTGCGGCTCGCCGAGGACGTCGGCGATCACCTGCGTCGGGCGAAGGAGCGTGTCGTTCTCGATCCCCTTGGACACGCACACGAAAGGCGCCCCCGCCGGTACGCCGGGCCCGAGCCGGCGCCACACGCTGCGGATGAACTGCGTCGGGATCGCGTTGACGATCATCCCGCAGCCGGCGAGCGCCGCCGCGTCGTCGGCGGTCACCTCGACGGCGTCCGGCAGCCGGAAGCCCGGAAGACGGGGCGAGCCCCGGGTCTCCGCGAGCGCGACGACCTCGTCGGGGAACGGACCCCAGAGCCGGACCGCGACGCCGCGCTCCGCGAGCGCGTCGGCGAGGACGAGGCCCATCTGTCCGTCGCCAACGATCGCGACGCGGGTGGTCATGCGGCCCATTCAATCGGATGCGGCGCGGGGTGACAACTTCGCTGCGGTCGGGAGTGCTGCCGGGGGTGTCTCTTTTTTGGCCGGGCGTTTTTGGCCGGGCGGTCGAACCCGCGTCGAATCCTCCCCGTACCATCCCCGCTTCGCACCCCGCCCGGGGTGCGCGGTCGCATTTCGCCCCGGACCCCCGGACCCCCGGACCCCGGACCGCCCCACCCCGGACCGCCCCACCCCGGACCCCGGACCCCCGGACCACCGGACCCCGGACCCCGGACCCCCGGACCCGTCCACCGGCCCCCCGCCTGATCGAGGGAGACACACATGCCCGAGCTCACCGTTGCCGGCGCGCCCGACCAGGACAAACAGCTCATGGACACCGCGGGCGGGGCGGAGCGGCTCGAGCGGCGACTGTTCATCGCCCTCATCGGCGGCATGCTGCTGGCCGTCTCCTGGCTGGTGACGCTCCTGGGCTGGCACGAACAGGTCGCGCAGATCCCGGCGGCGGTCGGGGCCGTCATCCTCGCGATTCCCCTGCTCAACGGCGCGTGGCGTGAGATCACGCGCGGACAGGCGTCGAGCGACTCGCTCGCCTGCCTCGCAGTCGCCGCCGCGGTGGCGACCGGCAACTTCCTCGCCGCAGGCTTCCTGGCGTTCTTCCTCTGGACCGCCAACCTGATCCTCAGCCGCACCGCCTGGGGCGCGCAGCGCGCGATTCGCGACCTCATCGATCTCACGCCCGACGACGCGCGGATCGTCGAGGAGGGCGGCGAGCGCATGGTGCCGATCACCCGTGTCACGATCGGCCAGGTCGTGCGCGTCCGCCCCGGCGAGAATCTCCCGGTGGACGGGCGGATCATCGACGGCGCCAGCGACATCAACCAGGCGTCGCTCACCGGCGAGGCCGTCCCGATCGAGGCGATGGTCGGCACCGAGGTGTACGCGGGCACCACGAACCTCACCGGCCAGATCGACATCGAAGTGACGGCGGTCGCCGCCGAGACGACGATCGGCAAGGTCGAGGCGCTCATCCGCGAGGCGGAGTCGTCACGCACCGAGCGCCAGGAGCTGATCGAGCAGCTCGCGGCGTACTACGTGCCCGTCGTCCTGATGGTCGCGGGTCTCGTCTGGTTCTTCACCGCGAAGAGCAGCAACGAGGCGATCCGCGACGAGGCGGCGATCCGGGCCATCACGGTGCTCGTGGTCACCTGCCCCGGCGCCCTCCTCATCTCCCACCCGACCGCGATGGTCGCCGGGTTCGCCGCGGCCGCCCGGCTCGGCATCATGATCAAGCAGACGCGGACGCTGGAGGCGGCGGCCACGATCGACACCGTCGTGCTCGACAAGACCGGCACGCTCACGACCGGCAAGTTCGCCGTCAGCCGCCTCGCCCCCGCCGAGGGCGTGGACGGCGCCGCGCTCCTCCAGGCGGCCGCCGACGCCGAGCAGTCGTCGAACCACCCGCTGGCCCGGTCGATCCTCGACACGGCCAGGCAGGCCCGCATCACGCCGGCCGGCGTTGACCGCTACGAGGAAATGCACGGGCGCGGTGTCAAGGCGACGATCGGCGGCGACGTGATCCACGCGGGCCGCGCGGACTGGCTCCTCGAGATCAACCCCGCCATCCGGACCGCGCTCGAGCCCGTCGAGCGGAAGATCGAGGGGATGTCCGGCGTCCACGTGATGCGGGCGGGACGCTATCTCGGCGCGGTGGGTCTCGAGGACAAGCTCCGCGTGAACGCTCCGGAGGTGATCCAGAAGATGCGGCAGCTCGGCGTGCGCCGTATCTCGATCTTCACGGGCGACCGCATGTCGGTCGCGACGCGCGTCGGGCAGGCCGTCGGCGTCGATGCGATCGAGGCGGAGTGCCTCCCGGCCGAGAAGCACGACGAGCTCAACTACCTCCTGAGCAAGGGTCACCGCACGCTGGTCGTCGGTGACGGCATCAACGACGGACCGATCCTCGCCGCCGCGGACGTCGGCGTCGCGATGGGCCTCTCCGGATCCGACATCGCGACGAACTCCGCAGGCGTCGCGCTCATGAACGACGACCTCCGTCACGTGCCGTTCCTGCTCGAGCTCGCCCGCAAGGCCCGGACCGTCGTGGGGCTCAACATCGCCTTCTCGCTCGCGCTCGCGGTGATCGGCCTCGCGCTCGCCGCCACGGGCAAGATCAATATCTGGCTTGCCCCGTTCCTCTACGCTGCGGGCTACGTGCTGGTGATCTTCAACAGCCTGCGGCTCGTCCGGTTCGGCGAGGAGTTCACCGAGGCCGAGGACGCCCGGCGACGGCTCGAGGCGAACCGGCCGGTGAAGCCCCTGCGCGTCGCACACCGGGCGGCGGAGCCGGCAGCGTGAGGCGGCCGTGAGGCGGCGGTGAGCCCCCGGCTGCCGGAACCCGCGGGGGCCGGCCCTACCCGGCCGAGCGGGCCGCCGATGGCCGGAAACCGAAAGCCCGGAGCCCGCAACCCGAATATCGTTCGTTGACGCGCTTCACGTCATAGCGGGAGGACCGACTATGTTCATGCTGGCCACGGGCTTCTGGGAAGGGCTGATCGAGGGGGACCTGATCATCGCCTTCGTGGCGATCGCCGGCGGCATTACCGTCGCGATCACCGCGATCGTCTTCACCTGCGTGAAGGAGATGATCGTGCAGAACTCCCGCGAGCACACCCGGCGCGAGATCGCCGCATATGTCGCGGAGGGGTCGATCGATCCCGACAAGGCGATCGCGATGCTGAGTGCGGGGAACGCGGACGCGGAGGCCTGACACGCACGATCGCCCGCGTGCCGCGTGACCTCTCACCGGCAACGGCGCCGCGCGCTCTGCCGCCGTTCCGTCAGGCCCCGACCAGCTCTCGCTCCATCTTTGCCGAGTACTTCCCGTAGCGGGCCGCCCCGTTCAGCTTCGCGCGGACGTGGAACGCCTGCTTCGCGCGATCGACGTTCGCCGCGAGGCCTCCCCACGCCTTCAACGGCGGAGCCTGGAGCGCGCGGCCGTACGAGAAGCTGAGCTCCCACGGGTGTGTGCACGGCATCGCGTTCATCGCGTTGAGGTTTGCGGTCGCGTCCTCGTCGGACTGGCCGCCGGAGAGGAAGACGATGCCCGGCACCGCCGACGGCACGACGCGCCGGAAGCATCGCACCGTGGCCTCGGCGACCTCCGCGGGGCCGGCCTGTCGAGAGCAGCCCTTGCCGGCGATCACCATGTTCGGCTTGAGGCACATGTGCTCGAGGACGACCCGCTGATCGTGCAACGCGTCGAAGACGCAGTGCAGCGTATCGGTCGTCACCTCCTCGCACCGCCCGATCGTGTGGCTTCCGTCCATCAGCACCTCCGGCTCGACGATCGGAACGATCCCCGCCTCCTGGCACAGCGCCGCGTAGCGGGCGAGGGCGTGCGCGTTCGTCTCGAGGCAGTACGCCGTCGGAATCCCGTCGCCGATCGTGATGACCGCGCGCCACTTGGCGAACTTCGCGCCGAGCCCGGCGTACTCGTCGAGCCGCTCGCGGAGGCCGTCGAGGCCCTCGGTCACCTTCTCGCCCGGCGCCCCCGCGAGGGGCTGCGCGCCGCAGTCGACCTTGATCCCGGGAATCACGCCTCGCCGCTCGAGCACCTTCACGAACGGCGTGCCGTCGGAGGCGCTCTGGCGGATCGTCTCGTCGTAGAGGATCACGCCGCTGATGTACTCCTCCATCCCCGGCGTCGTGAAGAGCAGCTCGCGGTACGCCCGCCGGTTGTCCTCGGTCGACTCGACGTTGATCGAGTCGAACCGCTTCTTGATCGTCGGCGAGCTCTCGTCGGCGGCCAGGATGCCCTTGCCCTCGGCGACCATCGCCCGCGCGATCGCTCCCAGGTCATTTTCGCCCATGGTCTTGTCCTCGCTTTTCGCCCCAAGGTATTTCATCGGGACGCCGGCGGCAACACGCACCGGCGCGCATCACGTGTCCCCCCGCGGCGGCACGGGGTCGAACCCCGCCCCGCCGAACGGCTGGCAGCGGACGAGACGCCGGACCGCGAGCCACGTCCCGCGCAGCGCCCCGTGCGTCTCGAGCGCCTCGACCGCGTACTGCGAGCACGTCGGCTGGAAGCGACAGTGCCCGCCCACGAACGGGCTCCCCACGGCCTGGTACACGCGCACGAGCAGGATGAGCGGCCGCGCGGCCACGCTCACGCGTCGTCCCCGTTGCTGTTCTGGTCCTTTGACCATGTGCGGTGCAGGGCCCGCAGCGTCTGCGCGAGCAGACGCTGGTAATCGGCCAGCGCGAGCGGTTCGTGCGCCCGCACGTTGACCACGACATCGTAGCCGCACGGGAGGTCGCGACGAAGGTGACGGAATGCCTCGCGAAGCAGACGCTTGATCCGGTTGCGTCGCGGCGCGTTGCCCACGCGGCGCGGAACGGCGAGGCCGAGCCGCGGATGGTCGAGCGCATTCGGCTTCGCGTAGATCACGAGGGGCCCGACGGCCCGGCGCGCGCGGGCTTCGTACACGGCACGGAAGCTGCGGGCGCCGGTGAGACGCATCGCGCGGGGAAAGGTGAAACGGGCGCTCATGTTCCCAGGTCCCTGTCGCGCATCGCCGTCGCGAGTCTCCGGCCGGGAGCCCCGGCCCTCCATCATGCATCTCCATCTCCCGGCGTCCATCACGCGGCGCCGGGGCCTAGCAGCCCGTTGAAGAACTGGAACGCCGCCGGAGCACGATCATTTCCGCCGTGGACGGCGTCGCCAAACCTCGCTGTATCGTCAAATACGGCTTCGGTTTGGCTCCTTGCCACGACGAAAAGCATCGGACTCAGGCAACGCCCCAGTTCTTCAACGGGCTGCTAGCCCGCATTATGCATGAACCGGGTCGTCCAGCGGGCGATCCAATCGCGTGAGCGCTCGGTCGAGCCGCGACGTATCGAAAGGATATGCCATCGGCGCGCCCGAACGCTCACGCGATCGGCTTGCCGCGCTGGTTGCGCAGCGCACGCCTTGGTGAGCCCCGACGTCGGCCTCGCGTCCTGCACGGGTCGTCGTTTCGACCACCCACCGACCCGCTTCATGCATAATGCGGGCTAGCGATTCGGGGTGCGCCCCGTTACTCGTTCAGTGCCTCCCGGTACCGCAGCATCAGCCGCGCCCGCGTGATCAGGCCCAGCACCGCCCCAGTCCCCGCCTCGTCCAGGACGGCGAGGCTGTCGACGTCGTGCGTCGCGAAGCGATCCATCACCACGTCGAGCGTGTCGCTCGGGGTGACGGTCGGCATGTCGTTGCGCTGAAGCTCATACACCTGGAGCAGCGGGATCGCCTCGCGGTAGACGAGCGCTTCCTTCAGATCCGCCTCCGGGACGATCCCGAGATACCGGTCGTTGTGGTCGGTCACGACGAAGTCGCTGACCGAGAGACGCTCGCTCAACTCGAGGAGCCGCTGCGCCGAGTCGCCGGGATGCACGAAGACGGGCGCGACGAGCGGCACGTCGCTCACGAAGAGCCGGCGCAGCACCGTGTGGTCGCTCATCGCCCCGATCCGCACGCCCTGATCGGTCAGACGCACGGTGTAGACGCTCTCGCGGTAGACGAGCCGCCCGACGATCGTCGCGAGGACCGCGGCGAGCATGAGCGGCAGGATGACCTCGTAGCTCTGCGTGATCTCGTACACGATGAGGATGGCGGTCAGCGGCGCGTGCGTCGTCGCCGCGACCATCGCCGCCATGCCGACGAGGGCGTAGTGCGCCGGGCTCGCCGCCGGGAACCAGCCGAGCCAGGACACGACGTAGCCGAACGACCCGCCGATGGAGGCGCCGAGCAGGAGCGAGGGTGCGAACATGCCGCCCGCCCCGCCCGAGCCGATCGTGAGACACGTGGCGACGCCCTTCAGGACGCCGAGGGCCAGGAGATACGCGAGCAGCACGCCCGCCGGGCCGAGCTGCGTGTGCGCCTCGTCGGCGTAGTAGAAATCGGGACGCAGCAGGTCGGTGATCACCGGGTAGCCGTTCCCGTAGAACGCCGGCACCCGTGCGGGGCCTTCCGTGACCAGAAGGTAGCCAAGACCGAGCAGGCCGAGCAGCGCGGCGCCCACCGCGGGCGCGAGCACCGGGTGCACGCGCGACCGCCGGAAGATCGTGTTCGCCGCGTAAAGCGCGCGGACGAAGAGCGCGGCGAGCACGCCGCACAGCAGGCCGAGCATGATGTAGTTCGGAATCTCCTGCCACGTGAACGCCGCGACGCTGAAGCTCCCGCCCGAGGCGAACAGGGCGTCGCTGCCGAGCACGGCCTGCGTGAAGGCGGAGGAGATGACCGAGGCGATCACGATCGGCGTGAACGTGCGCAGCGAGAAGTCGCGCAGCAGGATCTCCATCACGAAGAACACGCCCGCGATCGGCGCGTTGAAGACGGACGCGAGACCCGCCGCCGCCCCGCAGCCGAGCAGCGTCGCGGTGTTCTGCGGGTTCGACCCGAGCAGCCGCGCCGTCACCGAGCCGATGGTCGAGCCGATCGTGACGATGGGCCCCTCCGCTCCGGCGGATCCGCCCGACCCGATCGTGAGCGTCGAGGCGAGCCACTTGCGCACGACCATGTACCAGGGCAGACGCGCCTTGCGCCGGTGGATCGCGTACATCACCTTCGTCACGCCCGGTCCCTCGCCCTCGCTGGGAATCACGTGCTGCACGAGGCCCGCGAGCAACGCGCCGACGACCGGCACCGTGGGCACGAGCCAGCGCAGCCGCGCGGGATCGGCTTGCTCCGAGAGGTGCTCGAGCCACCGCAGCGGCAGGATGAACGCCATCGCGACGCCGCTCATCACGAGACCGATCACCGCCGCGACGAGGATGAGATACCAGTCGCGCTCGAGGCGGAGCTTTTTGCCGATGGCGGCGAGGCGAGACATTCGGTAGTCCTGGGTCTTCAGTCCCGGCGGCGGGCTTCAGGGTCTTCGGTCAGGCAGGTGCCGGCGGAAGAATCCGGCGATGCGGCGGTCGACGGTCGGGTCGTCGTCGCGCAGCGTGTTGTGCCCGCCGCCGGGGATCACGACGAGCTCGGCGTTCGGCGCGGCGGCGGCGAGCGCCCGCCCGTGATGGACGGGGACGATGCGGTCCGCGTCGCCGTGGACGATGAGGATCGGCCGGTCGATGCGGGCAATGGCTTCGTCCGGTCGGCGGTGATCGCGGATGAAGAGCCCGGCGAGGAAGCGGGCCACCGGACCCGGCCGGTCGCCTGCCGCCACGGCGTCGGCCGCGACCTCGCGCCAGCTCGCGAACGTCGACTCCACCACGGCCGCCGCGATCTCCGGACGGTCGGCCATCACGCTGAGGCCGATCCCGCCGCCGAGCGACACCGCGAGCATCCCGATGCGGGCCGGATCGACGTCCGGACGCGCGAGGAGCGCGTCGAGCGCCGCCGCGGTGTCGGCAATGAGGTCATCGCGTTTCCGCGCCGTGCCCTCGCTCTCACCGTATCCCCGGTAGTCGAAGATGAAGACGTTGAACCCGGCGCCGGGGAGCCGCTCGGAGAACCCGAGGTGCGATGTGATGTTGCCGGCATTGCCGTGGACGTGCAGGACCGTCGGCGCCCGGGCGTCGCCGCCGGGGGAACCCGACTCGGGTGTCTGAGCGGGAAGGAACCAGCCGTGAAGGCGGGTGCCGTCGGCCGACGCGAACGCGACGGCCTCGGCGCCGGCGAACCCGGCCGGCAACGGGGTTGGGCCGGCCTCGGGCTGGTAGAACTGCCATTCCATGCAGCCGGTCACGACGGGGACGAAGACGATGGCGACGAGGAGGGCCGCGGTCCGGGCGAGCCGGACGATCGACGAGACGCGACGGGCAACGGGCACGGGAGGCGGCTCCTGCTCGATCCACGGGTGCCGGTGGGGCCCGACCCGCGGGTCCCGGGCTCGACTCCCCCGCGCTCGACGCCCCCCCGTGCTCGACCCCCCGGCTCGACCCCCCCGGCTCGACCCTGCCGCGCTCGACCCGTTCGACGCGCGGGCATATACTACGCGATTCGGCACCCGGAGGCCCCCCGCCCAATGATCGAAGCCCTGAAGAGTGACGAGATCGTCAACAAGCTCGGCGGTCGTTTCAAGCTGACGGCGCTCATCCAGCGTCGCCTGAAGGAACTGATCGTCGACGGCGCCCGGCCGCTCGTCGATCGCGAGGGGCGCACCGACCTGGAGTTGGTGATCGAGGAGATCCTCCAGGACAAGATCGCGCCGGACTGGTCCGAGACCGGCTACGCGCCGCCCCGGTAGGCCGGCCCATGCCTGGAAAACCAGGGGATCCGCAACCCAGACCGACCCTCGAAGGCCGCCGGTTCATCGTCGGCGTGACGGGCGGCATCGCCTGCTACAAGGTCGCGTCGGTCGTCAGCGCACTGGTCCAGGGCGGCGGCGACGTGACGGTGGCGATGACCGACGCGGCGACCCGCTTCGTCGCGCCGCTGACGTTCCAGGCGTTGTCGGGCCGGCCGGTCTACACGAGCCAGTGGGAGCACGTCGAGGCGCACGATCCGCAGCACATCGCGCTCGCGCGGGACGCGGACCTGATGCTGATCGCCCCCTGCACGATGGACATGCTCGCGAAGCTCGCGACCGGGCGCTGCGACGACGTCGTCAGCCTGATCGCGGCCGCCGTGGATCCCGGGAAGCAGCCTGTGTTCCTCGCGCCATCGATGAACACCGTGATGTGGCGGCAGAAGTCGACGCAGCGCAACCTTGCCCGGCTGGTCGAAGACGGCTATCGCGTGATCGCTCCCGGCGAGGGCTGGCAGGCGTGCCGATCGGTCGGCCCGGGGCGGCTCGCCGAGCCCGACGAGATCGTCGCGGCGGTGTCCGGCGCGCACTGACGTCGTCTCTCACGACGCAAATCCATGCAGGAGAGCGGCTTGGATGTCGTATCCACGCGGGGTTCGTTATTGATTTCCGCGGTTTCATCCACCACACTCTTGCCCGGGGGAGGCGGCAGACCGGCCGCCGGAAGGAACTTTGATGCCGACCACGCCGCCGAATCGCCGTCCACATCGCCGTTTACGCCGATGCCGCCCCGCGCCGCTCGCCGCGCTCGTCCTGCTCGCCGCGACCGCGGGGCCGACGCGGGCGGAGGAGATGGAGGTCAGCAACGACTCCTTCGTCTCCGGCGGCCCGGCGGTCATCGTGGGCGACTTCGTCCCGTTCGAGCAGGCCGCAGTGCGGCTGACCTCGCCCTGCGACGGGGCGATCGTGGCGGTGCAGATCGGCTGGCTCTCGGGGATCCCGCAGGATCCTTCGCTCGAGGAGGCGATCTACATCTACGCGGGCGGTTCGTTCCCGGCGCCGGGCGCGACGCTCGAGGTCCTGGCCGGTCCTGTGCTCACCCCGGGCTTCCTCAACGAGTTCCGCTACCTCGACGAAGGGCAGATGATCCCGCTGAACGTCCCGATCAAGGAGGGCGAGCAGTTCTACGTCGCGCTCGAGTTCGCGAATCCGACCGACGTCGGCAACGGCGGCGCGAGCGTGTTCCGCGACGTAGACGGATGCCAGACCGGAAGGAACTCGCTCTTCGCGATCCCCGGCGGATGGCTGAACTTCTGCCTGTTCCTCCAGGGCGACCTCGTGATCCGGGCCGTCGTGGACTGCACCGAGGGTCCCGGCGCGTGCTGCTTCGACAACGGAACGTGCCTCTTCCTCGAGCAGGACGTCTGCCTGGGCGCGAACGGGACGTTCCAGGGCAGCGGCGTCCTGTGCGCCGACGTCGAGTGCGACGTTGCGGCGCAGGCGTGCTGCTTCGAGGCGGGCGGCTGCCTCGACCTGCCGCCGGCGGACTGCCAAGGCGCGGGCGGATCCGCGCAGGGGGCGGACACCGACTGTGCCACGACCGAGTGCTTGCCGACCGGCGCGTGCTGCCTCGTCGACGGGACGTGCGTGGATGACCAGAGCCCCGACGACTGCGAGGGCGCGGACGGCGTGTACCAGGGCGACGCGACGAGTTGCGGCATCGCCACCTGCCCCGAGCCGACGGGCGGCTGCTGCTTCCCGAACAACTTCTGTCTCGAGCTGACCGAGGAGGACTGCCTCATGGTCGGCGCGAGCTGGGGCGGATTCGACACGAACTGCGACGACGCGAACGAGAACGGCACGGCCGACCTGTGCGAGGATGCCTGCCTCGAGGACATCAGCGGCAACGGCGTCGTCGACTTCGCCGACATCCTCGCGATCCTCGCCGCGTGGGGATCCTGCGAGGGGTGCCCCGAGGACATCAGCGGCAACGGCGAGGTGGACTTCGCCGACGTCCTGGCCGTGCTCGGGGCGTGGGGTGAATGCGCGGGCTGAGGCCGCGACCTTCGAACCTATTCGCCCTTCCGCTGGATTTCGTCGCGTTCCTTCTGCTTCTGCGCCTCCTCCTCCATGCGCTTTCGTTCGGCGAGGAGCTTCGCGCGGTACTGCTCGAGACCCGGCGGCGGCGGGAAGAGCTCCTGGAACGCGAAAGCGTGGCTCAGCTCGTGGCGCGCGAACTGCTGCTCGAGGCTCGGGGCCATCAGGTCGTAGATCTCCAGCCGCAGCATCGGCTCGTGCTTGTCCACCTTGCCCCAGATCGTCGCGCGCTCTCGCATCGACAGACCGGAATCGGTCATGAGCTGGAGGAACGCGCGCTGCTGCGTGACCTCGAGCTCCTGGAGCAGCTCGCCCATGCGACGCTCGCCGAAGCGGTTGACGTAGTCGTTCGACTCGTTCCCGCGGAAGTAATCGATCACCATCCTGACGAAGTTCTTCGCCTCCTTGTAGACGTCCGGCCGGTCGCGACCGACGCCCTCGCGGAAGCCGTAGCGAAGCGACGCGATGGCCTCGCTCGGGGCGAGGTGCGGCTGGAAGGAGTACTCGCCCTTGATCTCCTCGCGCACGAAGACCTCGACCGGAACCTGGTAGATCGGGTTGGGCGGCTGCGCGCCGCTGCCGAAGCGGTAGTCGAGACGCTGGAGGAGCCGCTCGGCCCGTTCGCGCTCGCCGGAGCGATAGGCCTCCCGGATCGCCGAGCCGAGGAAGTTCTTGAGGAACTCGATGAACGTCTCGCCGCCGGCGCCGCGGGTCTCGTAGTGCTTGGAGTAGAAGTGCTCGAACAGCCCCTCGATGACGTCCACCCATCGCGGCTCGGGGAATCGCGACGGCATCTGCGTCGAGAACGGATCGTATGTGATGCGCCCGTATCGCGCGAGCGCCTGCATCGCCTGGATCTGGAGTCGATCGTTGTTGATCACCTTGTAGATGTCGTCGTCGTTCATGACACGCGACTCGCCGAGCTGCGACCCGCGTCGTGCCCAGTAAAGCTGGTGCGAGTACGCGTTCCGCCAGTCAATGGGCCCCAGGTCCCGCGTGTACTCGTACATGAGCTGCGGGTTCATGTTGTACTCGTCGAGGAGCACGCGCTTCCGGATGAGCAGGACGAGCGTCTTCAGCGGCCCGGCGAGGGCGGGGTCAGTCGCGATCCCGTCGAAGGCATTGAAGAACGGGCTCTCCGCGCGCACCTGCGCGTCCACGCCGAGCAGGCGGGCGGCTTCCGATTGCTCGCTCACGGCCTGCCACAGCCCGTAGGTGCGCAGGAAGTTCCGGCCCACGTTGAACTGCTGCTGCTCGTCGAAGGGCGAGAGGCTCTCGGTGAGCCGCGCGATGAGAGCGCGGACGCCGGGCGTGCGGCGCTCGGCGGCCTCGACCGTCAGGGGCGCGTCCGCGACCTCCCTGATCCAGGCGATCCGGGCCTCGTGCTCCTCGGGAGGCGGTCCGAGCAGGAAGTGCCACTCGTGGCAGAACTCGCGCTTATAGAAGAGGTGGGCGTCGTCCGAGTAGCCCTCGATCTTGTGCCCGAACCAGAAGGCGAGCTCCTTGTGCAGCTCCAGGTCGTTCGGGTTGTAACGCAGTCCCTCGTTGCGAACGAGTCGGATCCCCGCGTTCACCCACTCCCAGCGCTCCTCCTGCGTGTGGCTGGCGACCGAGATGTTGTACGCCATGTTGTGACCATGGAATGCCCACACGGCCGCGAAGCGGGGCTGGAGCTTCGTGATGAGGTCGGAGTCCGCCATGACCTCGTAGAACAGCCCCTTCTCCTTCATGAAGTTGACCTTGATCCACAGGTAGTCGACGATCAGGCCGCGCAGCGCGCCGATCCACGTGCCGATCGCGACGAACGGCGGCGCTCCCTCGACCGAGACGTCGGTGTAGCGCAGACCGGCCTCCTCGGTCTGGCGCCGGATCGGCGGCAGCAGCGCGCCGCAAACGGAAGCGCACGTGACGACGACTCCGAGCGCGATGACCTGGATCGTTCTGGCATTCATGCGTCTTCCCTTGGGTCGCCCCCCCCCTCCGTCGCCCCCCGTTCCGTCGCCGCCCGTTCCGTCGCCCCCCGTTCCGTCGCCCCCCCGTTCCGTCGCCCCGTCGCCCGGTCGCCTCCTGCCGGCTCCATCAGCCGTGGCCGCTGTAGATCGCGAGCTGCCGGCGGCGCAGGACGAGATAGCCGACGAGCAGCGCCCCGCCCGACCACAGGACCCCGACCTTCATCGCGCCGATCCCGACCGAGCGCCACGCGATGAGCCGCCCCTCGACCAGCGACTGCGTCGGACGGTACTGGCCAAACGCCTCGACGAGGTACACCACGACCTGCGCGATGCTGCGAATCGAGGAGACGAACGCCCACTGGATGACCATCCCCACGTTGGTCCAGTCCACCGCCTCGATCGGCGTCGGGTAGTACTCCTGGAGGGCGCGGGCGAGGAAGGGTCCGATCGTGCCCGCCACGAAGATCGTGAAGGACATCAGGCACGCGACGGGAAAGCTCAGGAATGTCGCGCAGCACAGCCCGAGCATCGACAGGAAGGCGAGCTTCACCCAGTCTACGAGGATCGCGCGGAAGAAGTTCGCCTCGAACGAACCGACCTTGTAGAGCAGCTCGAAGTCCTTCTCCTCGAAGTTGATGTAGCCCGCTCCCCGCCGCGACGCCTCGTAGAGGTTGACGATGGAGACGCTGAGCGATCCGTCCTCGCGAATGAACTCGGACGGCACCGTGACGACGTGCGAGACGGTCGGCACGTAGTTGCGCTGGATCGCGAGGTCCGGGTTCCCGTTGAAGAAGAAGACGGCCTTGTACGTCTCGTGCTCGTCGTCGCGCATGATGTGGAAGCGGTACCGGAGCGTCAGCGTCGACTGGAGCGCCCGGGCGGCGCCGAGCCCTTCGAACCGGTACTCGCGGCCAGCTCCGGACGGCACACTGCGCTGACCGACGGCATACTGCTCCTGGATATCCGACTGGAGCTTGCGCCGGATCGGAAGCGGCACCTCCTCGAGCATCGCCAGCTCGGGCGTGCGCTGGATGCGGTCGTCGACGCGCGCGCGGAGCTGGTCGGCGTCGAGCATGTCGTACACGGGCTTGGTTCCCAGCCGCGCCGTGAGCACCGCGTCCTTGACCTGCTGCGCGTCCTCGAAGCCGACGACGCCGTCCGCGACGGGCTGGTCGCGGAGGTACTGGATGAAGGTGAAGATCGACACCGACGAGATGCTCAGGATGATCACGTTCACCGTGATGACGCCGAGCCACTTGCCGAGCAGGTAGTTGAGCCGGCTCACGGGCTTTGTCATGAGCTGCCAGATCTGGCGATCGCGGATCTCGAAGGCCACCGTCGCGCAAGACAGGAACAGCGTCATGCACGCGGCGAGGTAGAACGTGAACCCGAGGCCGCGGCTGATGTACGTCTGGATGCGGAAACGCAGCGGCGACTCGGCGTCGAGACCGAAGGGCAGCAGCGGCAGCATGATCAGGATCACCACGATAAAGAGCAGCGCGACGCGCGTCCGCGACGCCTCCTTCAGCACCGTGTGCGCGACCGCGAAGATCTGCTGCGGCCGCGCGTAGAGCGCGAGCATCACCCGCGTGAGCAGCACGAACGTGAAGGTGAGCGCGCCCATGCCGCCGAACGCCCACATGGCCTGCCGGCTGCCGAACGCGGCCGCCGTCGCAACGCACAGCCCCGTTCCGAGCGCGGTGAGCGCAAACGGGAGCGTGAGCCCCATCCAGATGATCAGCACGAGCCACGTGGTCGTGACGATCGTGAGCAGCCACGTCGTCCCGGGCTGCTCGATGAGCCACCGTGGCGCCCACGGCGGAACGCGGTCGCGCAGAAAGACGTCGGCGAGGGTCTCCGACACCGCGATGTCGCCGCGCTCGTCGAAGATGAGATCGGGCCGCTCCGCCAGCCGCGGGCCGCCGTACGTCTCGCCGTTCACGGTGATCGTGCCCTTCTCCGCGATCGACACCGCGTGCTCGTCGCGCGCCTCGAGATTCTGTCCCGTCAGGGCGACGACGATCGCGCGCCGCTGCCTGTCGAGACTGTACGTGGTGGTGAGGAGCGACCCGAAGACGAGCCCGCACGCGAGGAGCGCGAGCGCGGTGCCCGCGTAGCAGAACCACCTTCGACGCTGGAGCGCGTCGAGCTTCCGGTAGACCTCGCGGAGCGTATTCATTGCCGGCGGTCCGCCTCGGCGTCGGTCGCGCCGTCGTCCGCGGCCTCGTCGGCCAGCAGCGAGTCGATGAGCGCGTCGTCCACCGACGCCGGCGCGGGCGGGGCGGTCCCGGGCTTCGGCGCCGGGCGCTCGTCCTTCATGAGGTCCGACAGCACTTCCTCGCGCTCGACCACCTCGGCGGCCTCCTCCGCCGCCGGCGCCGAGGCTGCGGGCGCAGGCGCGGGCGGCTCGTCTTCCATGAGCACGTCGATGAGCTGCTCGCCCTCCGCCTCCGCCTCGGTGACGCCACGCAGGAACGCGGCCGTCGCCCCGCCGTGCATGGCTCCTGACGTCGCGACCTGCTCGCGTCGCGCGGTCTCGACGATCTCGAGGAAGAGCTGCTCGAGCCGCTGTCGCGGGGCCTGAACCTTCTCGATCGCCTTGCCTTCCCGCTCCTGGATCAGCGCCTCGATGCGCGAGATCGTGTCCGCGGATAGCCGCTCGCTGTGGATGACCGTGCGTCGCGTGTCGCAGAGGAGCTCGTCCGCCGTGCCCTGCGCGCGGATCTTGCCGCCGTAGAGCATCACCATGCGGTCGCAGACGTCCTCGACGTCGGCGAGCAGGTGCGAGCTGAGGAGGATCGTCTTGCCGCGGCGGCGCAGCTCGAGGAGCACGTCCTTCACCTGGCGGGTGCCGATGGGGTCGAGACCCGAGGTCGGCTCGTCGAGGATCAGGAACTCGGGGTCGTTGATGAGCGCCTGCGCGATGCCGATGCGTCGCGTCATGCCCTTCGAGTACTCGCCGATCGCGCGGTGGGCCACCTGCGTGAGCCCGACCATCTCGAGCAGCTCGTCGGTCCGCCGGCGCCGCGTGCGCCGGTCGATCCCGAAGAGCTTGCCGTAGTAGTCGAGCGTCTCGCGCGCCGTCAGGAACCGGTAGAGATACGACTCCTCGGGCAGGAACCCGATGTACTTCTTCACCGCGACGTCGCTCGGCGGCTTGCCGAAGACGCTCAGGCGGCCGCTCGTCTTGTTGAGCAGCCCGAGCAGCATCTTGATGATCGTGCTCTTGCCGGATCCGTTCGGCCCGAGCAGTCCGAAGATCTCGTTCGGATAGATCTCGAAGTCGACGTTGTCGACCGCGCGGGCCTTCGTCCGCATCCAGAAGTCCTTGAAGACCTTGGTCAGCCCGACGGCTTCGACGATCGGCTTGGCTTGATTGGTGCTGACCACGGCGGTCTCCCTCAACGCTCGATCGGCCTGCCTTCGGCGTCGAGCTGGCGGCCCGGGCCTTCCCTGAGATCGCGGGCGCGCGGGATGTACGGATTCTCGAACCCGAGCGCGCCGCCGTACGTTTCGGCCTGCTGGCGGTCCAGCTTCTGCTTCCGCCGCGTCTCGCGGACATGATCGAGCCCGGTGACCAGGATATTGAGAACGCTGCCGTCCTCCGGCACGCGGATCACCTCGACGTCGTCCTGCTCGAAAATCCCGTTGTACGCCTCGGTCCAGAGCTGGCTGATCACCCAGCGTGGACGCTCCAGGAAGCGCGTGCGGACGTTTTCGAACCGGCTCGCCTCGCGTCCGAGCGTGCTGTCGATCGTCTCGCGGTACGACTCGGCCCGGGCCAGCCGGGTCTTGACCTCGCCCGACGTCTGGTTGTTCTCGAGCAGCGAGTTGATCTCCAGGAGCAGCGCCTCGGCCCGGTCCTCGTCGCCGAGCTCGTGCGCCTCCTCGTACGCGCCGATCCTCTGGATGAGCGCCTGGTAGCTGTTGCCCGCGACGGACTGGAGCCGCGTGACGGCGGCGCTGCGCGCGTTCTTCACCTGCTCCTCGGCGACGATGCGGGCCTCCTGGAGCTCGTTGAAAGACTTGCGGATCGCGAAGGCCGGGGTCGGCTCGAGCGGCGTGTCCACGCTCGCGAGACGGATGCCGGAGTTCACCTGGTCGAGGAGGGACTGCGCCGTGTCGCGGATCTCCTCCTTCCCGCCGTCGGACATGTCGACGAAGTCCTGGAGCGACCGCCGGGCTGCGATGTGCACGACCGCGCGCTGCATCGCAAGCGACACCAGCCGGTCGGCGTCGAGGCTCGAGGGGTCGCGGTTGGAGTCCTCCACGTGGTAGACGAACTGCTCCGGCGCGTCGATGTCGTAGCGCCCGCTCAGCCGCACGTGCGCGATGTCGCCGCCACTCGTGAGCACCGACCCGTCGCGTCCGGGGCGAAGCTGCTGGTGCACGCTCGCGGACTGGATCGCCTCCGCGAGCGTCTCGCCCTGCTTGAGCTGCTGGAAGTACATGTTCCCGAGGTCCACCGTGCGGTCGCGGTCGTCGAAGAGGACGAACTCGCCGGCCGGGTACGGCCACCGGCTGAACTTGAGCCCCGGCTCCAGCGCGAGCTGGTCGTCAACCTCGAGGATCTTCCCCCAGCGCAGGAGCACGCCGCTCTGTCCCTCCTCGACGGTCTGGAAGCCCGAAAAGACGAAGAGGACGATCAGCACGAGGATCACGACCTGGAGGACGCGGAAGCTCAGACGCAGCGCGTCGGCGAGCGACTCGTTCGCCGGGTCCATCGCCTCGCGCAGCAACGCTTCGGAGCCGACGTCGCTCTCTACGGAGAACTGCGCCGACGCCGCGCGACGCGGGGCGGGGGTCTCGACGGCTTCCTCCTCGACCGGAACCTGGCCGGTCTCGTCGAAGGCGTCGTCCGAAGGCGATCCGGGATGGTCGGGAGTGTCGGCCACGGGTCAGTTCGCCTCCCCGTCCGGACGCTGCACCGCGGTCAGGTCGTCCGCCGCGCCGGCGTCCCGGGCCTTCTTCGCTTCGACCCCGCCCGGCTCGGCGACCTTCGGCGGCCGGCCACCATCCTTCGCCGGAACGGGCACGCCGTTGCGGAACTCGGCGCCGGCGGGATCGAGGATGTACGCCGGCGTGTTGCCCTGCGCGTCCATGATGATCGTCGTGTTGCGGTTGAACGTGCGCTCGAGCGCGTCGAGGTGGACGAGGAACACGGCGAGATCCTCGTCGGTGCCCATCTGCTGGTAGTACTTCGCTGCCTCGCGTTCGCCGACGGCCCGGATCTCCTCCGCCCGCTGGTTCGCGAATGCCAGGATCTTGTCCGCCCAGCTGTTACCGTCGGCACGGATGCGCTCGGCCCGCGACGTGCCCGTCGTGCGCTCCTCCTCGGCCAGCGCGTCCCGCGTGGCCTGCATGCGTTTCAGAACCGCCGAGCTCGTCTTGGGCGGCAGCATGATGCGGTTGATGCCGACGGCCTCCGCCTTGATGCCCTCGCCCGCGATCTGTCGCGAGAGCGCGGTGCGGATGTCGGTCTCCACGTCGGCGAGCCGGCTGTTCTCGCCGACGAGGTCGTTGAAGTCGAACCGGCTGACGGCCCCCAGGGCGACGGTGCGGAACTGCTGGCGGAGCGTCTGCGCAGCGCCGCCGACGGACGCGTGGCTCCTGAAGAAGTCGAGCGGTCCCGTCTCGGCGTCGGTGTCGACCCGCCAGAGGAGGTACGCGCTGACGACGATCTGGAGACCATCGCGCGTGGTGATTTCCGCCATCGGCGTCTCGACGGCCTGGAGACGCGTGTCGAGCTTGGTCACCTTGTCGATGAAGACCGGCATCCGGTAGTGCAGGCCGGCGTCGCGGATGATGCCGTCCGCGTCCGTCTGGCCGAACGTGGCCTTGATTGCCACCTCGTTGTACTTGACCGTGAACGTCGTGCTGAAGAGCAGCAGCATGACGAGCACCAGCAGGCCGACCCCGACCGCGATTGGCTTGTTCATTGGATGTCTCCCGACTGTTCCTCGAACGCGTCCCCGATGCCGAACAACGGGTTGAGCTCCTTGAGGTCCACGTCGAAGCTGACGCGCGCCGGATCGACGCAAAGGACGTACTTCTGAAGACTCGTGAGCGCGCCCGCGTAGACGCGCATCGTCTCTCGCTCCCGGAAGAGCCGCGGCGCGGCGCGGTACGAGGCGATCTGGCCCTCGAGCCGGTTGGCGCTCGTCCTCGCGCCGAGGAGGCCGACCCACCGGTCGCGCTCGGCGTCGGTGATGATCTGCGCGGCGCGGCCGCCGGACTCCATGATCAAGTGCTCGGTCTTCACGCGCTGCGCGACGGTCTGCGGCGCGTCCGCGCCGTGCTCGGCGACGAGACGGCGGAATGCGTCGATCGCCTCGATGATGGCGCGCGCGCGCTCGGGGTTGCCCGCGAGCTGGGCCAGCCCGGAGAAGACCTTCTCGTCCGCGGCGGCGATGTACTGCTGGCGGGCCTGCACCGCCATGTTCAGCTCCTCGAAGCCCGGCGCCGCCTCGCCCGCAGGCTGGAGGATCGGCAACGCGACCGCGGTGAGCTCGATGCCGGTCCGGTGCAGGTCGAACGCCTCCTGCACGGATGCCCGGAGCAGCTCGGGCACCTCGACGCGGCGGTCGGCGAGCACCTCGTCGATCGAGAGCTTCGACATCGTGAGGGCGATCCCGCGCAGCGCGACGGCCTTCAGCGCGTGCTCACGTCGCGTCGCGTCGTACTGGCGGACGAACTCGTCGGACGAGAAATCGAGGTAGTCGAGGAGTCCCCCGTCCTCGCGGATGCGATAGTGCAGGACGATCTCGGAGTCGATGAGCGAGAAGTTCTCGGTGATCGCGGCGCTGCGGGCGTCGGTCTCGTCGGCGCCGGGCATGCCGCCGAGGGCGTCGCGCTCCGCATCGACGCGGACGAGGCGGGACGCTCCGACCAGCAGCGGATCGAGCGGCTTGTCGAGCCGCCGTCCGAGCTCGTCGGCCCACAGCTCGACGGCCTTCGGTGCGACGGTCCTGCCGGTGAGGTGCAGCTCGCGCACCGTCGTGACGTCGTAGATCTCCGACGTCTGGAGCGGCCAGGGCAGCTTCCACATGACGCCCGAGCGGTGCACGGCGTCGCCGGAGTCTTCCCCGACCATCGCGCCGCGGCTCAGCCTGATCGCCTGCTGGTGCGGCTCGACGATGACGATCATGTTGAGAAGCAGCATCACGAGTACGCCGACGCCGAGGAGCCAGGCGAAGCTGCGGATGAGGAGCTGGTAGCCCCACGAGCTCGTGATGTCGAAGCCGAACTGGTAGTTGACGGCCTCGTTGATCGACCGCACCAGGTTGTCCGGCGCGGCGAAGAGGCTCATCACCTTCGAGTCGAAGGCCGGCCGGGGCGTCTCGCCGGGGATGCGCGGGCGGTAGAGGTTCAGGATGAAGTTGAGGATGATCTCCGCGGCCATCACGATCATGAAGATCGGGATCGCGTAGGCGACGGCGACGATGACGTCGTCGTTCCGGAAGAAGCGGAAGCCCATCCCCACCGCGACGGCGAGCGTCACGAGCGCGTTGCCGACCATGTAGGCGGCGCCGCCGCGGAGGTTCTGCCACGCGGGCTGCTTGGCCATGCCCGCCACGAAGCGCGACACGATGAACGAGAACGAAGCGAAGGCGAGGCAGATCGCGACCGCCCAGCCGACGCTCTCGGTGCGTCTGAACTCGACATCCCCCGCTGCCGCATGGCCGAGGTGCCGCAGCATGAGCCACGCGAGCGCGCCGAGACCGGCCGCGAGGACGAGGCTCACGGTCGGCATGAACCACTTGTGCATGAGCCGCAGCCGGCGGCCCGCGACGCGAATGTCCTCGTCGGATGCTTCGAAGACCGAGCCGCGGCCCTCGCGGGTCGCGGCGAGCTCGTCCTCCTCGAGGGCCTCGAGACGCTCCAGCTTGTGCTGGTTGAAGACGACGAGCAGGCCGAGCCACGCGAGCAGGCCGAGCAGGACGTACAGCGCCGCGTACAGCATCGCCGTGTCCTGCGGAGCCGACTCGGTGCCCACGAGGCTGAAGATGAGGAGCACCAGCCCGATGCCGAGCTGCGCGAGGAAGCCGACGCCGGCGACCCGCGTCGCTCGCTGGTAGGCGTGATGGTCGATTCTCATCGCGTGCGGGCTCTCTCTGCCGATCCGGAGGGAGTGATCGAACCGTTCGATGCCGGAACCGTGAAGCCGGAACCGTGAAGAAGAAATGACGACCCGATAGGTCGCGCGGTCACCGGTTCCCCGGACGTCCCGGACCCCGCCCCGACGGGGATCCGTTCCCACGAAACGAGCCCCCTCCCGGGACGGATGTCCCGAGCGGTGGGCCTTCTCGCCTCGCGCCCTGGGGTCGGGGTGAGGGTCGGCGTCAGGGTCGGCGTCAGGGTCGACGTCAGGGTCGGGGTCCTGTCGCGAACAGCCGAACCTCAACCGATCCGGGCGGCTATGTCCAGTCGGGAGGCCTGCACCTCGGAGGTAAAAGGCGTAGAACTTCCGACGAGACCACTACGTACCATGGCTTCGCCCGAGTTCGTCGGTTCCTCCGGATTTTCACGATTTCATGATCGAACAGCTCCTCGCGATCATCCGCAACACGTTCTTCGAGAGCATTCGCCAGCCCATCATGCTGGTCATGCTGGTCGTCGCCACCGTCTTCCTGATCCTCAGTAATCCGTTGTCGGCGTTCACGATGGACGACGACCAGCACATGCTGATCGACATCGGGATGGCGACGGTGTTCCTCTGCGGGACCCTCCTGGCGGCGTTCGTGGCCACCGGGGTCCTCACGCGGGAGATCGAGAACAGGACGGCCCTGACGGTCATCTCGAAGCCGGTCGGCCGGCCGCTCTTCGTGATCGGCAAGTACCTCGGTGTCGCCGCGGCGCTCCTCATGTGCACGCTCTACATGAGCTTTGTCTTCCTGATCGTCGAGCTGCACACGGTGCTCCAGACCGTCCGCGACCCGATCCACGTGCCTGTGATCGCCTTCGGCACGGGGGCCGTCCTCATCGGCGTCGGCACCGCCGTCTGGTGCAACTACTTCTACAACAAGGTGTTCTCGAGCACGGTGCTGTGCGTCATGACGCCGCTCGCCGCCCTCGCGTACGTCTTCAGCCTGATGTTCGCGCCGGACTTCGCGCCGCAGCCGATCGGGACGAGCTTCAAGCCGAACCTCGTGCTCGGGCTCATCGCGGTGCTCGTGGCGATCCTCGTCCTCACCGCGATCGCGATCGCCGCCTCGGCCCGCCTCGGCCAGGTGATGACGCTGTGCGTCACGCTCGGCGCGTTCCTCCTCGGCCTGCTCTCCGACTGGCTGATCGGCCGCCGGATGGAGCGCTTCATCCGGCTGTGGACCGAGCGCGCGAAGGACGCGGGGCTGACGGAGACCGTCGAGCGCGAGTTCACGTTCGAGCTCACCACGGGCGAGGTCTCGCGCACCACCGAGATGGTGGACGTCGCGACGGTGCCGCTCACGCAGATGTCTCAAGGCGCCGAAGCGATCGTCTACGGCGGCTTCAAGGTCCTGAACGCGATCGTGCCCAACTTCCAGGTGCTCTGGCTGAGCGACGCGCTCACGCAGGGGCATCGCATCCCGGTGAGCTACGTCGGCATCACGGCGCTGTACGGGCTGATGTACATCGGCGTCGCGCTCGGCGTCGCGATCATCCTGTTCCAGCGACGCGAGGTGGGGTAGG
>CAZXBB010000239.1:0-18328 GCA_964638815.1 uncultured Isosphaeraceae bacterium | reverse complement strand
ATTGAACGCCGGCGACGTGCATCGCGGAGAAGTTTAGCAGCCGGTTGAAGAACTGCGGCGTTGCCCGAGTGCGATGCTTTTCGTCGTGGCAAGGAGCCGAACCGACGCCGTATTTGACGATACAGCGAGGTTTGGCGACGCCGTCCACGGCGGAAATGATCGTGCTCCGGCGGCGTTGCAGTTCTTCAACGGGCTGCTAGCCCGCTGTCTGAGTCCTCCGCCCGACGAGCCGACGAAGGAGACAATGCGGCTGCGCACGCTCATCCTCGCACTCGGCCTCCCGGTCTACACGTTCGGGCTGATGGTCGTCGGCACCGTCGGTCTGATCCTCCTGGCGATCAACGACCTGGACGAGATCGACAGCATCCCCGAGTCGGTGCTGCGGGCGTTCGGCGAGTCGGAGTGGTGGATGTACGCCGGCACCAGCGCGCTGGTGCTCGTCGCCCTGCAGGCGGTCTTCCTGATCCCGATGTTCCAGGACCGCCCCCCCCGCGAGCGACGCGGAAAGTCGCTCACCGCGAGCCTCGTCCTCGCCGGGATCCTCGCCGGACTGCTGACGCTCGGGCTGGGGGCGGGCGCGATGGAGTTGATCCGTCTGCTCAGCGGGCGCCGCGCCGGCAGCGAGGACGCCCTGTGGCTGCTCCCGCTCGGCGCGGTCGCGGCGGGCTGGATCTTCTGGACGCTGCTCCTCCTCACCTACGTTCGCGGGATCTGGGCGGACCGGACGCTCGGGCGGATCGTGGGCGTGCTCATCGCGGGAACCGTGCTCGAGACGCTGATCGTCCTGCCGATCGACGTCATGGTGCGCCGCCGCACCGACTGCTACTGCGCGACCGGCACGTTCATCGCCCTCCTGGTCTGCGGTGTCGGCGCCCTCTGGCTCGCCGGACCAGGCGTCGTGATCGCGATCATGTCGGGCAAGCACCGCCGCTGGCGGGAGAGCCACTGCGAACGCTGCGGGTACGCGAAGGGACCGTCGCCGGGAGCGCGCTGCGCGGAATGCGGCCATGCCTGGCGTGGGGCGGCCCGGCGGACACTCGCCCGTCTCAGCAGCCCGGACGCCGCTCGAGGGCCCGCCCGGACGCCGCCGACCGGTGACCGGTGACAGACCCCGGAAGGGCGGCTGAAGGGATTCGAACCCTCGACCCCCTGGACCACAACCAGGTGCTCTGCCAACTGAGCTACAGCCGCCAACGCGACGAGAGCGTATCCCGCGCCCGGGGGGCGGTCAATGAGGGACCGCTGGGCGATCCCCGGAGAACCCTCTAAGATACCTCGCTTTCGCTCGCGCCGGCTGCGCGCGTGTCCGACGGAGCGATCCGTGTCCGATCATTCGCGACCCAACGCCATGTCCACCGTTACCGCCGCCTCGCGTCTCGACTTCGGCCAGACGAACGTCCTGAGGAACCTCTCCCGCGCCAGGCTGATCGAGATGGCCATCCAGCGCGGCGAGGGCATCCTCGCCGCGAACGGCGCGCTCAACGTCGATACCGGCGCGTACACGGGCCGCTGCCCGAACGACAAGTTCCTTGAAGATTCGCCGGCCGTGCACGACAACATCGGGTGGGGCAAGGTCAACCAGGCGATCTCGCCGGAGAACTTCGCGCGGCTCGAGGAGCTCGCGCGCAAGCACCTCTCGGAACGCCCCGAGCTCTTTCGGTTCGACGGCTTCGCCGGCTCCGACCCGAGGTATCGCCTCAAGGTGTCGGTCGTGACCGAGAAGGCCTGGCACACGCTCTTCGCCAAGACGCTCTTCATCAACGCCGGCGCCGGGGATCTCGACCGCTTCGAGCCGGACTGGATCATCCTGAACGCCTGCGGCCACACGCTCGACGACTACGAGGAGTACGGGCTCCGGTCCCCGGTGGCCGTCGTGCAGTCGCTCGAGACGCGCACGGTTCTCATCTTCGGCACGCATTACGCGGGCGAGATGAAGAAGTCGATCTTCTACGCGATGAACTACGACCTGCCGGACCTCGGTGTGTTCCCGATGCACTGCTCGTGCAACGTGGACGCCGAGGATCCGTCGAACGTCGCGCTGTTCTTCGGCCTCTCGGGAACCGGCAAGACGACGCTGTCCGCCGATCCGCGGCGCCCCCTCGTGGGCGACGACGAGCACGGCTGGTCCGACAACGGCGTGTTCAACATCGAGGGCGGATGCTACGCCAAGTGCATCAACCTGACGCGCGAGCGCGAACCGCAGATCTGGGACGCGATCCGGTTCGGCTCGGTCCTCGAGAACGTCGTCCTCGATCCCGACACCCGCGAGCCGGACTACGACGACGACGCCAGGACCGAGAACACGCGGGTGACCTACCCCGTCGAGTACATCACCGGCGCCGTGATACCTTCGGTGGCCGCACATCCGAAGAACGTCATCTTCCTCACTGCCGACGCGTTCGGCGTGCTGCCCCCCGTGAGCAAGCTCACCAGGGAGCAGGCGATGTACTACTTCCTCAATGGATACACGTCGAAGCTCGCCGGAACCGAGGAAGGCGTGACCGAGCCGCTGCCCAACTTCAGCCCGTGCTTCGGCGGCCCGTTCCTGCCGCGGCCGCCGATGGTCTACGCGGAGTGGCTCGCGCGCCGGGTGGAGGAGCACAACGCCGACGTCTGGCTCCTCAACACCGGCTGGACCGGCGGGCCGTTCGGGACGGGCAGCCGGTTCAGCCTCAGGTACACGCGCACGTTCGTATCGGCGATCCTCGACGGAACCCTGCGCACCGCGGAGTTCGTCGAGCACCCGATCTTCGGTCTGCTCATGCCGGTGGATGTCCGCGACGTGCCCAGCGACGTGCTGAACCCGCGTTACACCTGGGCCGATCACGCGGCGTACGACGCCATGGCGACCGATCTCGCGAAGCGCTTCCGCGCGAACGACGCGAAGTTCGAGATCACGCCGGAGGTCCGGGCCGCGGGACCGCGGGTGTGAAATTCACAGCCGGCGTTGAAGCGAACGAGCTCGTGGCCATCCTGAGCTCGTCGATCCGGACGGCATCGAAGAGGCTGGAGTCGGGTTGATGCGCACCTTCCGCAGCGACAACAACGCCGGTCTCTGTCCCGAGGCGCTGGACGCGCTCGTCGCGGCCAACGACGGGGCGCATCGTCTCGGCTACGGCGACGACGACGTCACCGCGCGGGCCGTGGCCGCGTTCCGCGGCGTCTTCGGAGAGACCGTGGACGTCTGGTTCGTGGCCACCGGCACCGCGGCGAACGTGCTTTCCGTTGCGGCGCTCTCCGAGCCGTGGCAGCAGGTGATCTGTCACCGGCACAGCCACTACAACGACGACGAGTCGACGGCCCCGGAGCGGATCACGCAGTGTCGCACGACCGCGCTCGGGCGGCTGAGCGACCGCCTGACGCCCGATGACATCGAGGCCGTCGCCGCGAACGCCCGCGGCGACGTGCACCAGCCGCAGGCCGGCGTCGTGACGATCTCGAACCCGACCGAGTTCGGCACCCTCTACCGGCCGGCCGATGTCCGCGCGATCTGCGCCGCCGCCCACGCGGCCGGCTACCGCGTGCACGTGGACGGCGCGCGGTTCGCGAACGCGGTCGCCGCCCTCGACTGCGATCCCCGGGCGCTCACCCGCGACGCGGGCGTGGACGCGCTGAGCTTCGGCGGCACGAAGAACGGCCTCGCGTGCGGGGAGGCCGTCGTCCTCTTTCCCCAGGGCGACGGCGCCGCGTTCACGCGGGCGTGCGCGACGATCGGCTTCCACCGCAAGGGCACCGGTCACCTCCTGAGCAAGCACCGCTTTCTCGCCGCGCCCTTCGCCGCGACGCTCGAAGGCGGCGCCTGGCTGCGGCACGCCGCCCACGCCAACGCGATGGCGCGCCGGCTCGGCGCGGGTCTTGCCGCGGCCGGTTTCGAGCCGGTGTTCCCGGTCGAGGCCAACGGCGTCTTCGTCCGCCTGCCGGAGGCGGCGGCGGCGGCGATCCGGGCCGCCGGTCACGGCTTCTACGGCTTCGGCGACCGCGCGCAGGGCATCTCCCGGCTGATGTGCAGCTTCGACACCACGGCCGAGGACGTGGACGGGCTGCTGCGGTGCCTCCCGGCGTGATGACGACGCGACGCCGGCTTTTCCGATAATCGCCGCCCCCTCCTCCAAAGGCGACCGCCGGGTCGATTTCGGTATCGATTTGCCTTGCGCGAAGTGAACTGACCGGCGCATCCGACCGATTCACGACATTCAGGCGAGCCCGGTTTTCCCGCCCTGCGGCGGCGACTGCTCACGTAGTGAGGCAAGCATGAACCTGTTCGAGAAAGATGTCCTGACCACCGGCGAAGTTGCGAAGATCTGCAACGTCGCGTCGCGCACGGTCAGCAAGTGGTTCGACTCGGGTCAGCTTCGCGGGTATCGCATCCCCGGCTCCAAGGACCGCCGGATTCCGGTCTCCAGCCTCGTCCGCTTCATGAAGAGCCACGGCATTCCGCTGGACGGCCTCATGAGCGGCAACACGCGGGTGCTGATCGTCGATCAGGACCACGAGGTCGGCGAGCAGCTCAAGCGGATCCTCAGCGAGCAGACAAACTACGACGTACGCGTCTCCTGCACGGCGTTCGAAGCCGGCATCGAGTGCGAACGTTTCCGCCCGCACGTCATGCTGCTCGATCTCCATCTCGCCGACGGCGAGGGCCTTTCGCGGGTGCTTCGCGACAACGACGACCTCCAGGTGACCAAGCTCATCGCGATGAGCGGCAAGCTCACCGACGGCCAGGTCGCGCAGCTCACGCACCAGGGCTACGACCGGGCGCTGCGCAAGCCCTTCAGCGTGCGGCAGGTGATCGACGCGATCGACGGAGCGCACGCGGTCGTGTACTGAGAATGCCGGGGGCCGGGTCCCGGTGCCGAATGTCGGGTGTTTCAGGTCGGTCCACGGGGGCCGGCCTTGTTCTTGCGCCCGCACGCGTCGCCGGCGAGCCGGGCGGCGACGTGTGAGCCTTGCGAGCGCGCCGTATCATGCCCGGGACACGCCGACCCGGCACGCCGACCCGGGACGCCGACCCGGGACTCGGGACTCGAGACAGATGCCACTTTCCCGCCATCCGGCCGTTGTTCCCCGCGACACGTCGCTGCCGCCGGCGCCGCCGGGCGTGCGGTACGTGCGCGTGCCAATCGTCGGGATCGTGATCGCGACGGACGCGCGGCGTCGTCGTGTCGATCGCGTGTTCCACTGGCCGATGATCGTCCTGGCCCTCGCGGTCCTTCCCCTCCTCATCGTCGAGTTCGTGCAGAAGCCCGAGGGCTGGCTGCGGTGGGCGATCGAGATCGGCTTCCTCGTCATCTGGCTTGCGTTCGTCGTCGAGTTCGTCATCAAGGTGGCGATCGCCGAGTGCCGCGTCGAGTACGTCCGCCGGAACTGGCTCGACATCATCATCATCGTCCTGCCGCTGCTGCGGCCGCTCCGCGTGGCGCGGATCGCCCGCACCACGAAGGTCTTCCGGCTGCGAGGCGTGGCGATGAAGTTCGCGCGCACGTTCTTCACGCTGATCGTCGGCATGGACGCGACCGACCGCCTGCTGCGCAAGTGGGGCCTGAAGCCGAACTCCGCCCGCGTCGGTCCCGAGCGCATGACGCGGCACGCGCTCGAGCAGGAGGTCAAGCGTCTGCGTCGCCTCAATGACCGGTGGGAAGCCTGGTACGAGCAGCACGAGCGTCACGTCGACGATCGCGGCGGGCCGTGCGCGACGCATCCGCGTCCGGGGCGGGCGGACGAGGACGCCGGCACGGCAGGGGAGGCGGCGCTGGAATAACCGGGTCGAACCGCCGAGGCGGGGCCCGGACGTGGGTGTCAGCCCGGCACCGACCGCTCCGGCTCGCCGCGCACGGCCGGCTCGCCCGCGACCGGCGCCTCCGAAGAGCGCATCACGATCGGCATCGGTCGCCCGCGGCCGAACGCGCGCTGCGTCACCTTCAGGATCACGCCGGCCTGGTTCCGCTTGTACTCGGCACGGTCGATCAGCCGCGCCGTGTCGCGCACGAGATCCTCGTCGAATCCCGTCGTCGCGAGGATGCGGTCGATCGACTCGTCGCGCTCGACGTAGTGCTCGATGATCCGATCGAGCACGTCGTAGGGCGGCAGGGAGTCCTGGTCCGTCTGGTCGGGACGCAGCTCGGCCGACGGCGGCTTCGTGAGCGTCCCCTCGGGAATGGGGGCCGACGGGAACCCGCACCGCGCATGGTTCGAGTTGATCCACCTCGCCAGTTCGTACACGCGCGTCTTGAGCACGTCGCCGAGCACCGCGACCGCCCCGCACATGTCTCCGTAGAGCGTGGAGTAGCCGACGGCCACCTCGGACTTGTTGCTCGTGGAGAGGACGAGCGCGCCGCTCGCGTTCGATCGCGCCATGAGGATCATGCCGCGCAGTCGCGACTGGACGTTCTCGTCGGTCAGGCCGTCGGGCGGCGTTCCCTCGTCGTCGGCGAGACCGCGGCGCATGGCCTCGTGCAGCTCGACGATCGGGATCTCCTCCGGCTCCGGCATCCCGAGCGCGCGGACCAGCGTTACGGCGTCGGTGCGTGAGCCGGACGACGAGTAACGCGACGGCATCATCACGCCGTGAACGTGGCCCGGGCCGAGCGCGGCGACGGCGATCGCGGCGGTCAGCGCCGAGTCCACGCCGCCGGAGAGGCCGACGAGCACGTCAGCGTGCCCCGTCTTGCCGCAGTAGTCGCGCACGCCGAGGACGAGCGCGCGGAAGAGGTCGTCGAGACGCGTGTCCGCGTCGCGTCGCGGCGGGGCGATCGACCGGCCGCGTTCGCCGGGGCGGATCTCGACGGTGCGCACGTCCGGCGTCCAGCCGGCGAGCACCGCGAGCACACTCCCGTCGGCGCCGATGGCCAGCGAGCGGCCGTCGAACACGAGGTCGTCGTTTCCCCCGACCTGGTTCACTGCCACGATCGGCAGGGAGAAGCGCTGCGCCGCCGCCCGCGCGCGGTCGATGTGCCGGTCGAATTTCCCGGTGATGAACGGCGATGCGTTGAGCGCGACCACGAGGTCGCAGCCGCCGTCGGCGAGATCCTGGAGCGGATCGACGTCGTAGTGGGGGTCGGCGTTGACGTCCTCGGCGCGCCACAGGTCCTCGCAGGTGAGGACGCCGACGCGCATCCCATCAATGACGACGGTGCACGACCGGTCGCCGACGTCGAAGTACCGGTCCTCGTCGAAGACGTCGTAGCCGGGCAGGAGCCGCTTGTCGTGCACGGCCACGATCTCGCCGCCGCGGCACACGGACGCGCTGTTGCGCAGCCCGCGCAGACCGCCGGCGCAGCGACGCGGATGCCCGATGACCGCCGCCGGGCCCCGCGTCCGCGCGGCGATCGCGCGGACGGCTTCTTCGCACGCCGCCACGACCCCCTCGCGCCAGAGCAGGTCGCGCGGGGGATACCCGATGATCGCCAGCTCCGGCCCCACGACGAGATGCGCCCGATCCGCCCGCCCCTGCGCGATCGCGTCGAGCAGAAGCGTCGCATTGCCGGCGATGTCGCCGACGGTGGGATTGAGCTGGGCGAGGGTGATGAGCATGGATATGGGATTGTACGGAAGGAAGGCGCGACGGCGCGCAGGCACGGAGGGCTCGGGCCGGTTCCCTTCCCCCCGTCCCCTTCCCCCGTGGTGACTTCGTTCCTTCGCGTCTTTCCGGTCCCGTATACTCCGCCCATGCCGATCCGCACCCTCCCGCCGCTCCTCGTCAACCAGATCGCCGCGGGTGAAGTGATCGAACGGCCGGCGAGCGTCGTCAAGGAGCTCGTCGAGAACGCGGTCGATGCGGACGCGACGCGCATCTCGGTCGAGATCGAGCAGGGGGGCAAGGAGCTCGTGCGCGTCAGCGACGACGGCCGCGGCGTGCCGGAGGACGAGCTGATGCTCGCGCTCGCGCCGCACGCGACGAGCAAGATCGCCGCGGCCGGGGATCTCGACATGATCGCGACGATGGGCTTCCGGGGCGAGGCGCTCGCGTCGATCGCGTCGGTGAGCCGCATCTCGTTCCGGTCGAGACCGGCGGGGAGCCCCGGCGCCGCCGTGGTCGAGGGCGAAGGCGACCGGCTCGAAGGTCCGCGTCCAGCCGCGGGGCCGCCGGGCACGACGGTGATCGTGCGCAACCTCTTCTTCAACACCCCGGCGCGACGCAAGTTCCTCAGGACCGACCAGACCGAGACCGGTCGCATCGTGGAGGTTCTCGAGAGCATCGCGCTCGCGCATCCCGCGATCGGCTTCACGCTCGTCGCGGACGGGCGCACGCGGCTCGATCTTCCCCCGGCGCAGACGCCCCGTCACCGGGTGCTCGCCGTGCTCGGCGCGGAGCTCGAACCCGAGCTGCTCGAGGTCACGGGGCACGAGGCGGCGCCGGGCCGCGTCGGCGTCTGGGGTCTCGCGGGGACGCCCGGTCTCGCCCGCGCGACGTCGCGGCACCAGCGCACCTTCATCAACGGCCGGCCGATCGTCGACCGCGCTCTGCACCACGCCATCAAGGAGGCGTATCGCGGCCTGATCGAGCCGACGCGCTCGCCGACGATCGCCCTGTTCCTGCGCATCGATCCGGCCGAGGTGGACGTCAACGTCCACCCGGCGAAGGCGGAGGTGCGCTTCCGCCACCAGCGCGCCGTGCACGGCGTCGTCCTGGCCGCCGTGCGCGCTGCGCTCCGCGCCGCGGACCTGACGCCGGCGTTCGACGTCGCGCCGGAGACGTCGTCGGTGCTGCCGCCGTTTCCGGCGGCGCGGGCCGACGGCACGGCGGCGGGGCGTCCGCGGGCCGCTGCGGTCATCGATTACTTCCGCGGGCTGGACACGCGGCAGAAGGGCTTCGTCTACAGCGAGATGAAGGAAGCCCTCGCCCGCGAGGCGCCGGAGCTCCTCGAGGAGGCCGTCGCGGGCGGGGGGCCCGACGCCCGGTCCGCGCCCGTCGTGCCCGCCGTGCGCACGGTCCAGGACGCGCTCCAGGTCCACAGGAGCTACATCGTCACGCAGGACGAGGACGGCATGCTGATCATCGACCAGCACGCGCTGCACGAGCGCGTGATGTTCGAGAAGCTTCGCGAGCGGATCGACGTCGGCGCGCTCGAGGCGCAGCGGCTGCTCATGCCCGCGGTGCTCGACGCCGACCCCGCGCGGCTCGAGGCCCTCGCGACGCTCGGTCCCATCCTCGCGAGACTGGGCATCGAGGCGGAGCCGATGGGACCGGGCGCAATCGGCGTCCACGCGTTCACGTCGCTCCTGTTCGCGCGCAAGGTCGATCCCGTCGAGTTCATGAGCGAGCTGCTCGATCGCGCGGCGGGCGGCGACCGGCGCGAGGGCCTGCCCGCCGACCCGGAGGCGGCGCTGCACGAGGTCCTCGACATGATGGCGTGCAAGGCCGCGATCAAGGCCGGCGACCGCCTCGAGCCGAGGGAGATCGAAGAGCTGCTCGAGTGCCGCGCGACGGTCGAGCGATCAAGCAACTGCCCGCACGGGCGGCCGACGACGCTGCGTCTGTCGCTGCGCGAACTGGAGAAGCGTTTCGGGCGGCGGTGAGGGAGCGGTTCCGTCGAGGGTTTCCGGGTGACGCGGGCACGGGCACCAGCACGAGCACGAACACGGGCACGAGCACGAGCCCCGGTTCCGCCGTACGGCGCCCGGACCGGATCAGCCGCCGCTCACCGGCGGGATCAGGGCGAGCGTGCAGCCGTCCCGCAACGGTGCGCTCTCCGGGACGTAGGCCTCGCCGACCGCCGTCGCGATGCGTCCGCGCAGCTCGCGTACGGCATCGTGCCGTGCCGCGAGCACGTCGAGCGCATCCGCCACGGTCGCTCCGTCCGCCAGCTCCACCTCCAGCGACCGCGCTCCGACCGCGTCGGCGAGCTGCGCGAACATGAGCACGGTGCACCGCATCGTTACGCCCACCGGAGGAAACGGACCTCGGTCCCCGCCGGCACCTCCTCGTCCTGCACCGGCAGCTCCACGAGCCCGTTCGTCGTCGCCGTGTGCGCGAGATCGCCCGAGCCGGCCCACCGCGGGACCGTGACGAGGCCGTCGCCGTCGCGCACCGCCGGGCGGAAGGCGCGGCGACGCGCGTTCGGCCGCACCGGCGCAGCGAGGACGACGTCCTCCCAGGGCAACCCCGGGTCGAGACCGAGCATCACGCGCACGAGCGGCCACGCGAAGAGCGTCGCGCACACGAGGCTCGACACCGGGTTGCCCGGCAGCCCGACCACGCACGTGCCGGCCGGCGTCCGCCCGACGAGGACGGGCTTCCCGGGCTGGATCGCAGCGCCGTGCAGGGTTCGCGCGACGCCGTGGGTCTCGAACGCCGCGGGGAAGTGGTCGCGATCGCCGGCGCTGATGCCGCCGATGGTGACGAGCAGGTCGCACGCGGCCAGTGCGGCGCCGACCGCGGCGATGGTCTCGTCGCGCTCGTCACGGACGTGCACCGCGGAGAACGGCGTCGCCCCGAAGCGGCGCAGCAGCTCGCACGTCTGGACCGCGTTGCTGTTGCGGATCTCGTGCGCTCGCGGCGTCTCGTCCGGCGCCCGCACCTCGTCTCCGCTCGTCAGCACGACGGCGCGCGGCGCGCGCACGACCTCCACCTGAACGGCGCCCACGGCCGCCGCGATACCGAGGTGATGCGCCGCGAGCATCGTGCCCGCCCCGACGAGCACGTCGCCCGCGCGGGCGTCGGCGCCGCGCGGGTGCACGGCCTGCCCGACCGTGACCTGGTCGATCCCGAAACGCACCGGGTCGCCGCGATCGCTCAGCTCGTGCCGGATCACCGTGTCGACGCCGGCGGGCAGCGGGGCGCCGGTCGCGATCGCGACGCAGGTGCCGGGCGGCACCGCGACGTCCGCCGGCTGCCCCGCGGCGATCGTCGCGGTGACCGGCCATTCGGCGACGCGGCCGACCTCGGCGCCGCGGAGCGCGTAGCCGTCCATCTGCGCGCGGTCGAATGGCGGCAGGTCGCGGTCCGCCGCGATCGGCCGGGCCAGAACGCGGCCCGACGCGTCGGCCAGCGCGACGCGCTCGGTCGCGCCGAGCGGGGCCGCGCTCTCGAGCGCGCGGGAGAGTGCGACGCCGTAGTCGGGGAGGCCGGTCATTCCTTCCTGCCGTTGCCGGTGGGGGTCCGAAGCCCGCGGAGGAAGGCATCGACACGGCTGACGCAGACCTCGCGCAGCCCCTCGGACGTGAACCGGTGGTCCGCCCGGGCGATCCGCTCGTGCGCGACGTGATGGCCGGCGCGCTCGACGGCGTTGACGTAAGGCGCGACCGAGGCCACGACGCGATCGGCCGCCCCGTGCACGATGAGCGTCGGGCGATCGTGCACCGCGGCGTCCCGCGCCGGTTTGAGGGCTTCGAGGCTGGCGATCCAGGCGGCGCTCGCAGCCTCTGCGGCGTCGGGGTCGAGAAGCGGCGGAGCGCCGTTCGGCCTGGCGAGCCGGGCGGCCGCGACCTCGCTCGTCGCCGGGGCGACGAGGCACAGCCGGCTCACGTGGTTCGTGCGCGCGGCGAGGCCCGCGGCCACGACCGCGCCGAGCCCGACGCCGAGCACGCCGATCGCGTGCGCATCGACGCCGTCGTGATCGCGGAGCCACGCGAAGACCGCGGCGGCATCGACGATGGCGGACGCGGCGTCTGCGCAGGTCGCGTCGTCTCCGACCCGCGGCTCGTACCGTGCGAAGGCCACGCCGCGCGTCACGATGCGATCGCCGAGCGCCGCGATCAGCTCGCCGTGATCCTGCGCGCCGGCCGCGAGGCTCGCGCAGGCGAGAACGGCGGGCACCGGCGCGGCATCCTCCGCGTCGTCCGGCAAACGCAGCGTGCCGGGCACGCGCCCGGCCGCGACCTCGATGTCGAACGGCACCTGTCGCGACATTGGGGGGGCATCATAAGGTCAACGCGGCTCGTACGCCGAGTCGTCATCCGAAAGAAACCCGTTCTCCGGATACCCCATCACCGAAAGCCGCTCCGGGGTGGCGTAGTGACCCTCCCGCGGCCCGTGCACGGGCGCCACGTGTCCGTCCAGGTACGCCACGTTCGTCGCGCCCCGGTGACGGAACGCCTGCCCGCCGGAGTAGATCGCGTCGAAATCGAACGTGTTCGGCTCGCGTTCCTTCAGCGGCGCCCGCATGAACTTGTTCGCGCCCCGCGACCAGCCGCCGTCGCCGAACATCGCGCAGGTGCTGCCGCGCGCGCAGGCGTGCGGGGCCACGCCCTTCCGCGCGGCCTCCCAGCTCAGGCGGAACGGGGCCTCCGCGCCGAGGTACGACGTGTTGTAGTTGTACCCCGTGAAGGGATCGCCGCTGAAGTTGCTCTCGCCGCAGTACTCGGGGCACTGCTGCACGCGGTCCGGGTCGTCAGTGAAGGTCCACAACGGCCCCGGACCGATCACGCGCCCTCCGGAGGTCACCCAGTCCCAGGCGACGGTGCGCATCACGCCTCCCTTGCGCTCATACCGCAGCGCCGCCGGCCAGGCGTTGTAGACGCTCGCGTACTGCTGCGCGGCGAGGCCCATCTGCCGCATGTTCGAGAGGCAGGCGGTCGAGCGCCCCGCGGCCCGGGCCGACGACAGCGCGGGCACGAGCATCCCCGTGAGCAGCGCGAGGACGCCGAGGACGACGACCACCTCGACGAGCGTGAGCGCGCGGCGGAACGGAGGCCGGGATGGACGGCGGGCGGCGATGGCTCAGGCCGTCCAGTTTGCGAGAACCGTGAGCACGTCGCCGAAGCCGACGCCGCCGTCGCCGTCGATGTCGAGCGGGCACGGGAACGGCGGCGCGGGACAGTCGCCCCAGGCCGCGAGCAGCGCGAGCACGTCCGCGAAGTCCACAACGCCGTCACGGTTCGCGTCGCCGGCAAGACGCGGCGCGACGTCGCAGAAGGCGTCGATCTCGACGTTGACGGACTCGCCGGGGCACGCGTTCGTCACGCGCACGAAGAAGATCTCCGCCAGGCCGGTCGTCGCGAGATCGATCCCGACGCCGCCGCCGGACCCGTCGTACACCGCGAGGATCTCCGCGTAGGACAGGCCCAGCAGGTCGGCCACTGTGACAGTCGGATCGACGGGGCGCGTGAACACGCTCTCGACGGTCCCCGGCTCGAAATCGTACGGACCGACGTCGAGGTACCCGTTCGTCGGAAGCGGGCCGTCCGCCGCGACGAGCGGGACCTCGACCCACGTGCTGCCGTCGGTGCTCACCTCGAGGGTGCCGCCGTCGGCGCCGAAGAGACCCCCCACGCGGCCGTTCGGCCAGTCGGCGTCGATGAAGCCGGTGTTGCCGAAGACGAGCAGGTCCACGCCGTGTGGATTCGCGGGATCGTCGGTCACGGGCTCGTCGAAGGCGACCTCGAGCACGCCGCCGCAGCCGAGCGACACGATCTCGTCCACGCCGAAGGGGGGATAGAAGACGCTGACGACGCCGGGGTAGCCGTCCTCGCCGGTGAAACGCTCGGGCGCACCGACCGCGGTGACCGGGTCGTCGTAGCCGGGCTCCGCTCCGACGCCCGACACGAAGTCGATGACGAAGTCGGCGTATGGGTCGGCGGCATATGGGTCGGCGGCGTATGGGTCGGCGTATGGATCGGCGTAGGCATCGCTCGCGCCGGCGGAAGCCGAGAGCGCGGCGATCGCAGCGGACGCAATGAACGGGCGCGCGGATGCACCTCGCACGAGGGATGACGGAAAGCGCATGTGATGGAGACCTGTCGTTCGAACCGTGTTCCGAGTCGCGCGGAACATTTCCCGGGGAGGACACCGGCCCGGGCGGGGCACGAACACGGGGAAACGGCCGACGGGAACGATCGACCACCGCGCTCGCGCCCTGATCGCGAGGGCCACGCAGCGACTTCGGCTGGTCTTCCGGCTCCGGGCTCGTCCCTCGCTCGCCTTCCCACCGGCCGTGGCCGGCAGTGGCGTCTGAGCGGGGGGGTCGGATTCGAACGGTTCGCTTCTCGCGTCCCGCGTCCAATCAGACCGTCCCGTTACGGCGGCGCGTCCGCGGCGGCTTTTCACCGCCTTCCCAATTCAGCCCTCCGCGTCGGCTGCTGTGCACCGCCGACGCCTCGGACACCAAAGTCGCGACGAGGGTACCACAACCCGGCGCATGTGGGAACCGGGAGCGGTCACCGCGGCGTGAGCCCCTCGAGGGCGGTCCCGATCGCCCGGCGGTCGGGCCAGCGGAACAGCTGATCGTCGCAGAGCTCGTACGCCAGCTCGAGATGACCACGCGCCGTCTCGGGGTCGTCCTGCCGCATGAACCAGATGCCGCGCGCGTAGTGCAGACGCGCGCGATGCTGATCGTCCAAACCGGCTTCGATCTCGAGCAACGGCTCGAACAGTGCTGCCGCCTTCTCGAGGGCGCCGAGACGCGTGTGCAGGTACGGCAACCATATACGCGCTTCGAACCCCGTTCCCTGGTGCGCGGAGTCGGCATACTGGGCAACGATGTACTCCGCGTACTCGAGGCAGGTCTCCCACTCCCCGGCGGCGTCGAGAATCGGGAACGCCATCGCCATCGTCACCGACGTGCGCAGCCGGTTGCGCTGCGTATCCCTCGCCCATGCGACGGCGTCCTTCATGTGCCGCGCCGCTTCCTCGACCTGGCCGGAGCCGAAGAGCGCGCGCCCGAGCCGTCTCCGGAACGCCGCCATGATCGGGTGATCGGAGCCCAGGCGGGGTTCGGCCAGCTCCATTCCTTCGCGGGCGTAGGCCGCGGCCTCGTCGTAGCGGCCGGCGGCCCGTGCGTAAGCCGACAGGCTCGTCAGCGCGTCGAGACCGTCGTGCGACACCCGTCCTGCCTCGTGCTCGTCGTCGACGACCTGCCGGAACAGCGCGGCCGCCTCGCGGCGCAGCGACTCGTTGGAGGAGGGTTCCCCGCCCCCGTGCATCGCGCGGTTGTCGAGCGTTCGGCCCAGGAAGTTGCGCGACCGCACCGTGAGCGGATGGAGAGGCCCGTGCTCGCTCTCGACCTCGTCGAGCACGTCACGCAGGAGTCGCTCCGCCTCTTCATACGAGCCGCGCAGCATCAGGAGGTTGCCGAGCGTGAGTCGGGCGTCGATGGCCACGGCGTCGTGCGCCCGCGGGTCGAGCGCGTCAACCACGGCCCGCACCAGGGCCTCGCTTTCTTCCAGACGCATGCGCCCGCGAAGCACCTTGGCCAGCACGATACGCGGGCGGTGAGTCGCGACGTGTCCGCTTCCGAAGCGGGCCTCGACCTCGCTGCGCCACCGTTCGGCGTGGTGGGCGGCTTCGTCGAAGTAGGCGATGTTCAGGAACGCCACCGCCAGCAGCTCGTGGATGCGGACGGCGAGCTCCGGGAGGTCTGCGAACTCGCTGTCCACGCGGGCGCCGGCGTCGCGGAGGACGTCCACCAGACGCACGTTGCCGCTCCGCGCCGAATCGGCGGCGACGAGGACGTCTTCCAGGAACGCGGTCATCGCCTGCGCCCGCTCAGCCTCGTCCTGCGCCCGGATCATCCCGATCGTCGCACCGATCGCGCCGGCGCCGATCGCGAGGAACGCGATCATGACACCGGCCACCAGCGCCTTGTTGCGCCTGGCGAACTTGCGAAGCTGGTACATCGTCGTCGCCGGTCGCGCCACGATCGGCTCGTCGTCGAGGAAGTGCCGGATGTCGGCGGCGAGCGCTGACGCCGACTGGTAACGCCGATCCGGCTCCTTCTCGAGCGTCTTGTGGACGATGGTGTGCAGATCGCCGCGGTAGCTGTGGTTCAGCGTGCTCAGCGCGGTCGGATCCTCTTCCGAGATCACGCGCGCCGCCGCGGCGATCGTCCGGCCATCGAGGTCGTACGGGAGTCGATCCGCGATCAGCTCGTAAAGGATGACGCCGAGCCCGTACACGTCCGAGCGGGTGTCGATGTCCGTACCGCGTCCGCACACCTGCTCCGGGCTCATGTAGGCGACCGTCCCGATGAGCTGGCCGACGGCGGTTTGCAGCGTGGACGCCTGGAGGTCGGACTCGGTGGCGCGGGCGACGCCGAAATCGAGGATCCTGGGCTGGCCGGAGCGGTCCACGAGGATGTTGCCGGGCTTGAGATCACGGTGGATGATCCCTCGCCGGTGCGCATGCTCGACCGCGTCGCAGATCCGCGCGAACGTCTCGAGGCGGTCGTGCAGGTCCTGCTCGCGCACATGGTCGAGGAGCGGCGCGCCGTCGACGAACTCCATGGCGAAGAACGGCCGGGCCCCGGAACCGTCGTCGTACGTGCCGGCCTCGTAGATCCGCGCGATGCCGGGGTGCTGGAGCCGCCCGAGCAGCGCCGTCTCGCGATCGAACCGCTTCAGCAGGTCGCGCGTGACGAGCCCGGGACGGATCAGCTTGATTGCCACCTCGCGTCGCGGGTTGTCCTGCTCTGCAAGGCACACGATCCCCATGCCGCCGACGCCGAGCTCCCGTATGACGCGGTACGGCCCGATGCGGGCCGGCAGCGGCGACGCGCCGACGGCGCGGGCGACGTCGGACGCGGCCTCGCGCGGCAGGATCGGCGTGTCGAGCACGCCGCCCTCGTCGTGATGGGCGAGGAGCCGGCGCACTTCGGCGACCGCCTCGGGGCAGCTCCGGCCGGCGTCGGCGAGGAACGCGTCCCGCTCGGCGCGGTCCTTCGCCCGCACCGCCTCGAAGAGCTCCGCCACCTTCCGAAATCGCCGCGCATCGCTCATCCGTCGGTCTCGCCGAGCCTGTCGTGCAGCCACGCGCGCGCGAAGTACCAGTCCGCCTCGGCGGTCTTCGGCGCGATCCCGAGCTCGGTCGCCGCTTCCGCGCACGTGAGCCCGCCGAAGAACCGCAGCTCGACGACGCGTGCCTTTCTCTCGTCAACCCCGGCCAGCTCGTGCATCGCGTCATCGAGCGCCATGACATCGACGTCCCTCGGCGCCGTCGAGATGAGATCCGCCGAGAGCGTGACCCGAAGAAAGTCGCCGCCGCGTTTGCCGGTTGCCCGGCGGCGCGCATGGTCAACCAGGATCTGGCGCATCGCCCGCGCCGCGACGGCCTGGAAGTGGGTCTTGCTGCTCCAGCCGCGATGCCCGCCGCCCTCCGCGAGCTTGATGAATGCTTCGTGAACGAGCGCGGTCGGCTGGAGCGTGTGGTCGCCGCGCTCCCGGTGAAGATACGCCGCGGCGAGCCCGCGCAGGGCGTCGTACGCGGCCTGCGCGAAGCGTCGCGTCCCGTCCGTGTCACCACCGGCCGGACCCGGGATTTCGGGTTCGCTCGTCACGAGGGCCGAATCTCACGATCACGCAATAGGAACTGCGGGTCGCATTCTCGCTGCTCCTTCCGGCGGGAGCAAGACGCTCCCCGACCGATTGCCCACGAGGCGGGAGCTGAACGATGCGACGATGCCCCTCCGCGATCGCCGTGGCCGCCCTGACGGGGTGCCTCCTGGGCGCCCCACGCGCGGTCGCCTCCGACACTGCGTTCATCTACCAGGGCGAACTTCGGGAGAGCGGCGCGCCGGCGGACGGCGCCTTCGATCTTCTCTTCTCGCTGTGGAATGCCGCGAGCGGGGGGAGCCAGGTCGGTTCGGCGCTGGTCTTCAACGGCTACCCCGTCGCCGGCGGGCGGTTCGCGATCACGCTCGACTTCGGCGCGGCGGCGTTCGACAACGCGGACCGGTGGCTCCAGATCACCGTGGAGGGCGTTCCGCTCGCCGCGCGTCAACCGATCGCGCGCACCCCGTACGCGATGCAGACCCGCGGTCTCTTCGTGGACGACGAAGACCGGGTCGGCATCGGCACGACCAGCCCGCAGGCCGATCTGCACATCGACGGCACCGGATCGACTGCACCGGCCCTTCAGCTCGACGCGCCCGGCGCCGCGACGGGCCAGATCCAGTTCGGCTCCCCCCTCGGTCACACCGGTATCGCGGCGTTCGCGAACAACGGCAACCGGCGCGACATCCGATTCATGGACAGCGGGCTGGGGCTGTTCACGCGGAACTCCCCTTCGGCGCCGGTGACCGGGAACGGGCTTTACATCGACGAATCGGGCCAGGTCGGCATCGGGACGACCGCGCCTTCGGGCGATCTCCATGTGGTCGGCAACGGTTACTTCATCGCCGGCAGCGATTCGGCGATCTACGCGGAGAGTCGCGACGGCTTTCTCGGTTACGGCGTGCGCGGCGAGACGACTGCGCCGAACGGCTCGGGCGTGAGCGGCTACGCCCGGTCGAGCACGGGCTTCACGCACGGCGTCACAGGTCGAAGCGACAGCAACAACGGCACGGGCGTGGATGGCTTTGCCGACGCGACCGCGGGCGCGACGATCGGCGTGCACGGCACCGTCTACAGCAGCTCCGGGCGCGGCGTGTACGGCGAGGCCATCGCGGGGAGCGGCCTG
>CAZXBB010000238.1:0-4190 GCA_964638815.1 uncultured Isosphaeraceae bacterium | reverse complement strand
CCGGCTGCACCGGGACGACGGGATCCTGCGCATGGGAACGGCGGGCTGAGCGGCCCCGTGTTTGCGCTTCGCATGGAGCGCGGCGAGTGCACGTACCGGCTCATCGCGGCGCAGGGCGCTCCACTCACATCCGGGCACGTTGACGCGTGCGGCGTTGCCGCGTTCGTCACCCGGGTGCTGGCCCGGATCGAGGGATACCGCCCTCCGTGACGCCGCGGCGGGCGCCGGACGGGTTCACATTCGGGGACCGGCGGCGTATAAGAGTCCGCCGATGAGCGCCGACCACGCCAAGAATCCCTTTCCCTGGCATCGCTGGGCGCCGCTGCTGCTCCTCGTCGTCGGGGCGGCGACGTTCGCGAACAGCATCGAGAACCCGTTCATCTTCGACGATCGCGATCCGATCGAGGAGAGCGAGCACATCAAGCGCCTCTGGCCGCTCACCGCGCCGAACCAGTCGGCGCCGGCGGGCCGGCCGGTCATCATCCTGTCGCTCGCGATCAACTACGCGATCGGCGGGCTCGACCCACGTGGCTATCACATCTTCAACATCGCCGCCCACGTCCTCGGGTCCATGGCACTCTTCGGCGTCATCCGGCGCACCCTGGAAGGCGAGGGCCTCCGGGAGCGCTTCGGGCGGGCGGCGGGCGCGATCGCGATGGCGTGCTCGCTCGTCTGGCTCCTGCATCCGATCCAGACCGAGGTGATCAACTACGTGGTGCAGCGCACCTCGTCGATGATGTCGCTCTTCTACCTCGTCGCCTTCTACTGCGCGATCCGCGCCGCGGGAGCTTCCCGGCCCGGCCGCTGGTATGCGTTCGCCGGCGTCGCCGCCGTCATGGGGATGATGTGCAAGGAGAGCATGGCAACCGTCCTCCCCCTCCTGGTGCTCTACGACGTCGCGTTCCTGCCCGGCGGCATCCGGGCCGTGCTGCGCCGGCGGTGGCCGCTGTATGCGTGCTTCGTCCCGGCTTACGTGGTGCTCGGCATCATCATGTCGACCGGGCCGCGCGCCGAGGTCGTGGGATTCGGCACGCACGTGACGTGGCTCGAGTACGCGATGAACCAGTGCAGCGTCGTCACCCAGTACTTCCGGCTCGTCCTGTGGCCGCACCCGCTCGTGCTCGACTACGGGCCGACGCTCCCGGTTCCCTTTGCGCAGATCGTCGCGCCCGGCCTCGTGCTGGTGCTCCTGTTCGCGGCCAGCGTGTACGCGCTGTTCCGGTGGCCGCGGGTCGGGTTCCTGGGTCTCGCCGTGTTCGTCATCCTCGCCCCGTCGTCGAGCGTCGTCCCGCTCGTGCCCGAGGTGGGGGCCGAGCGCCGGATGCACCTTCCGCTCGCCCCGCTCACCGTGCTCCTCGTCCTCTTCGGTCGCGAATTGCTCGCCCGGTGGTTTCCCCGGGACGCCGACGACGCGCCGCAGGCCTGGGCGGCGGTGCTCGCCACCGTGCTCGTTTCGGCGACGCTCGCGGTCGTCAGCGTGCGGCGCAATGCCGACTACGAGTCACGTGTCAGCATCTGGACGACGGCCGCGGCCGCCGCGCCCGGCAACGCCCGCGCCCACTACAACCTCGGCGTCGTGCTGGTGGACGAGGGGCGGCTCGAGGAAGCCCAGCCGTCGTTCGAACGGGCGATCCGGCTCAAGCCGGACTACGACGAGGCCTATTACAACCTCGGCCTGTCCCTCGCCCAGCGCGGACGGGTCGAGGAGGCGGTCGCGAACTTCGCCAGGGCGCTCGCGATCGACCCGCAGAACGCCGAGACGCACAACAACATGGGCGGCGCCCTCCTCCGGCTTGGCCGCGCGGACAAGGCGATCGGGCACTTCGAGGAGGCGCTGCGGCTGAACCCGGAGAAGGTCACGGCCAGGAACAACCTCGGGTCCGCGCTCGCGGCGCTGGGGAAGAGCCCGGAGGCGATCGTGCACTTCCGGCGGGCGCTCGAGATCGACCCGCAGAACGGGGAGACGCGTCGCAATCTCGGGCTCGCGCTGCTCCTCACCGGGGCCACAACGGAAGGGGAAGGCCACCTCGAAGAGGCCGCGCGCCGCGGGCATGACGCGTCGGCGGCGTGGTCGGCGGTCGCGGCGGCGCTTGTGCGACACCCCGATCCCGCCGTGCGTGACGCCGAGCGTGCGATCCGGTACGCCCGGCGAGCCGTGGATCTGACCGGCGGACGGGATCCCCGCGCGCTCGCGCAACTGGCCGATTGCCTCGCGCTGACCGGGGAAACCGAGCTTGCGATCACGACGATGGAGCAGGCGATCGCGCGGGCGGAGGCGGCGGGGGCGACGGGCATGGTCGAGCAGTTGAAGACGCGTCTGCGCGAGTATCATCGCTGACCCGCGCGCTGACCCGCGCGCCGACCCGCGCGCTGACCCGCGCGGCAGGCGGTCGGCTCGCGCGGGCAGCCGCGACGTTTCGGCGGGCCGGGGGGGCGTCATCGCCCAGGCGTCCGTCAAGCACGAACTCACGCTACCATCCGCGGATGGCCTCACCCTCCGAAGCGAACAAGATCATCTACTCGATGATCCGCGTCTCGAAGTCCCACGAGAAGCGGCCGGTCCTGAAGGACATCACCCTCTCCTATTTTTATGGGGCCAAGATCGGCGTGCTCGGGCTCAACGGCTCCGGCAAGAGCTCGCTCCTGCGCATCCTCGCCGGCGTGGACCGGGACTTCGAGGGGCACACCGTCCTCCAGCCGGGGTACTCGATCGGCTTCCTCGAGCAGGAGCCTCTGCTCAACGAGACGCGCACCGTCCGCGAGGTGGTCGAGGAGGGCGTCGGGGATCTCGTCGGGCTCCTCAAGGAGTACGACGAGCTGTCCGAGCGTCTGGGCGAACCGATGGACGCGGACGAGATGGATCGCATCCTCGAGCGTCAGGGCAACGTGCAGGAGCAGATCGAGCGTCGTGGCGGGTGGGAGCTCGACTCGCGTCTGCGCATGGCGATGGACGCGCTGCGTTGCCCGCCGGATGGTCTCCCGTGCGACAAGCTCTCCGGCGGCGAGCGTCGTCGCGTGGCCCTGTGCCGCCTGCTGCTCACGACGCCCGACATCCTGCTGCTCGACGAGCCGACGAACCATCTCGACGCGGAGAGCGTCGCGTGGCTCGAGCAGCACCTGCGGCGTTACGCGGGCACGATCATCGCGGTGACGCACGATCGCTACTTCCTCGACAACGTCGCGGGCTGGATCCTCGAGCTGGACCGCGGCGCCGGGATTCCGTGGGAGGGCAACTACTCGTCGTGGCTCGACCAGAAGTCCAGGCGGCTCGCGGTCGAAGAGAAGTCAGCGAGCCTGCGGCGGAAGACGCTCGAGCGCGAGCTCGACTGGATCCGCCAGAATCCGAAGGGGCGACAGGCGAAGAGCAAGGCGCGCGTGAAGGCGTACGAGCGGATGCTCGACCAGGACACCGGGGAGCGCGTGAAGGAGCTCGAGATCTTCATCCCGCCCGGGCCGCGTCTCGGTGACATGGTGATCGAGGCCGAAGGCGTCTCGAAAGCCTACGGCGACCGCGTGCTGTTCGAGGACATGACCTTCCGCCTGCCGCCGGGCGGCATCATCGGTGTCGTCGGCCCGAACGGCGCCGGCAAGACGACGCTCTTCCGCATGATCGTCGGCGACGAGAAGCCTGACGAGGGCACGCTGCGTGTCGGCGAGTCGGTGAGACTCGCCTACGTCGAGCAGACCCGCGACGTGCTGCCGGACGACAAGAGCGTGTGGGAGGTGATCACCGACGGCGACGAGGAGATCATCCTCGGCAGGACGAGGTTGAACAGCCGCGGCTACGTGAACCGCCTCGGCTTCGTCGGGTCCGATCAGCAGAAGCTCGTCGGCACGCTCTCCGGCGGTGAGCGAAACCGCGTGCACCTCGCCCGGATCCTGAAGAGCGGCGCGAACGTGATTCTGCTCGACGAGCCGACGAACGACATCGACGTCAACACGATGCGCGCGCTCGAGGAGGCCCTCGAGTCGTTCGCGGGCTGCGCCGTGGTGATCTCCCACGATCGCTGGTTCCTCGACCGCGTGGCGACCCACATCCTCGCGTTCGAGGGCGACAGCACTGTGCGGTTCTTCCCGGGAAGCTGGTCGGAGTACGAGGCGGACCGCCACGAGCGTCTCGGCGCGGCGGCGGACCAGCCGCACCGGATCCGGTACCGGAAGCTGGCGCGGCCGTAGGATATGCGCGTCGT
>CAZXBB010000237.1:0-9774 GCA_964638815.1 uncultured Isosphaeraceae bacterium | reverse complement strand
TACCTACCTTGGAGTCGCGGGAAGGTTGCTACCCGTGGGACGCGGCCCCGCGACCGGGGTTCCCCGATGGCCACCTCTCCCACCGCGACGGGCCACGGGGACCACGGGAGCACTGGAGCCCGGGGGCCGGGGGCCGGGGGCCGGGGGCCGGGGGGGCCGGGGGGGCCGGGGGGCCGGGGGCACGGGTCGCGTCACGCGGCCGGACGGGCACCGGCCTCCTCCTGCGAACGCACGAGGCCCCTGTACCCGACGCATATCCCAAGGCTCATCGTGTGCTGCGTCACGTCGCCGAACCCCCCCGCCTCCATGGCCCGCACCATCTCCTCGCGATCCAGGAACGTCTGGACCGATCGCGGCAGGTAACGGTATGCGCCAGTCCGATCCCCCGAGAGCAGGGTCGCCGTCAGGGGCATGATCCGGCGGGTATAGAGGTTGCATCCGGCCCGCAGGATCGGGTTGGAGGGCTCGCTGAACTCGAGGATGACCAGCCGGCCCCCTGGACGCAGCACCCGCCGGAACTCCGCGATCGCCCGCGCCGGCTCGGCCACGTTGCGGATCCCGAAGGCGATCGTGACGACGTCCACGCTCGCGTCGCCGAAGGCCAGGCTCATGGCGTCGCCGCTGCGGTATTCCGGCTCCGGGCCGTCGCCCCGGCGCGACCTGCGCGAGGCCTTCTCGCGGGCGATGTCCAGCATCGCGTCCGTGAAATCGACGCCGATGACCGACGCCGGACCGGCGGCCGCGAGCAGCTCCGTGAGATCGCCCGTTCCGCACGCCACGTCGAGTACGTCGTCGGTCGGCTTCAGCGTGGCCAGACGCACCGCGCGGCGCCGCCACGCCTGGTCGCGTCCGAGCGAGTGCACCCGGTTGTTCAGGTCGTACGCGCGGGCGATGCCGGCGAACATGGTCTGGACGCGACGGGCCTTGTCTGTGGCGTCGTGGGGGCTCGCCGCCAGGTCGTCGGGCGTCCAGACGGCGCCGGAAGGTGCGGGGCTGCGCTGGGTCATAGGGCAGGGGTCATCGGGGATCCTGGGTCATCGGGGATCGGGTCATCGGGGATCGGGTCATAGGGGATCGGGTCATAGGGGATCCTGGGTCATCGGGATAGGGTCATCAGGGATGGGGTCATCGGGGATGGGGTCATAGGGGAAGATGGTATCCTGCGGCAGGTCCGGGATGCCCCGATCCGGACGGAAGGGAAGTAACATGCGATTCAGACGACTGCTCGTTTTTGCCGCCGTCGCCGCCGCGCTGACGGGATGCTCGACGAATCCCTCGACGGGACGCAACCAGCTCATCCTCCTCTCGTCCGAGTCGGTCGCGGCCATGGGCGACGAGGCCAAGCCCCAGGTCATCGCGGAGTTCGGCGGCGAGGTCGCGTCGGCGGAGCTCCGCGCTTACGTCAATCGTGTGGGCCATTCGCTCGCCGCGCACGTCGAGCCCGAATACGCAGACATCGAATGGGAGTTCATGACGCTCAACAGTGATGTCATCAACGCCTTCGCGCTGCCGGGCGGCAAGGTTTTCATCACGCGGGGCCTCCTGTCGAAGTTCTCGAACGAGGCGCAGGTCGCCGGCGTGCTGGGGCACGAGATCGGTCACGTGACCGCACGTCACATCGACGAGCGGCTCAGCCAGACGGTCGCCGCCCAACTGGGCCTGGCGGTTCTCGGGGCGTACAGCGAGTCCGACCTCGTGGCTGCCGGCGGCAGCCTCGCGGCCCAGGGCGTCCTTCTCAAGTTCGGACGCGACCAGGAATCCGAGTCCGACCTCCAGGGGCTCAAGTACATGACGGCGGCCGGATACTCCCCCGTCGGGATGCGGCAGGTGCTCGACGTGCTGCTGGAGGCGAGCCGGTCGGGCGGAAGCCAGCCGGAGTTCCTCTCGACGCACCCGCACCCGGAAACGCGGATCGAGGACATCGACCGCCTGCTCGCCGGGTCATACAGCCACACCCGGGACAATCCGCAGTACGGGCTCTTCCCGCACCGGTTCGAGGAGGGGGCGCGGCCCTACCTGAAGTAAAGCAACGCGGTTCACAGGTCCCTGAGGCCGGTTTCGATGACACGGGGATCGTCTATCCGATAGTCCCCGTGAACCCCCCCGCCCCGGGCAGTACAATGCCCGCCCGCCGGAAGGACCCGTCGTGGGAACCAGGCGTCGGACCGACCCGCGGAGCGAGAGGCGTGCGGGACGGGGCCGCGGAGCGACCCGTGCGGAACGGGGCGTGCGGACGACCCGGACGGAACGGGGCGTCGGTCGGACAAGGAGTGTCCAGGGAACCCACTGCATGATCATCGACGTTCGAACGCACGTTTGGTACGACCTCGATCAGCTCGGACGCGAGGTCGCGGATCGGCTGCGATCCTCTCTCGCCGAGCGGTGGGGGCAGTTCGACGCCAGCCCCGCGGCACACGAGCGGGAGATGGCATGCGTCGATGCGGCGCTGATCGTCGGGTACCGGTCCGAGCGGCTCGGCGCCGGCATCCCGAACGAGCTCATCGCCGAGTTCGTCAGCCGCGACCCGCGGCGACGCGTGGGCATCGCCGGCATCGACCCGATGTCCGGCGACGCCGTGGATCAACTCGAGGTCGCGGTCGGCCTGGGGCTTTCCGGCATCGCGGTATCGCCGGCCTGCCAGGGATTCCATCCGACCCACTCCGCCGCCATGCGGATCTACGAACGCTGCGTCGCGTTGTCGATGCCGGTGTTCGTCACCATGAACACGCCGCTGACCGAGTCCACCCAGCTTGAGTTCGCCCGCCCGGCCCTCTGGGACGAGGTGGCGCGCACGTTCCCCGGGATGCCGCTGGTGATCAGCCAGATCGGTCACCCGTGGATCGACGAGACGCTCCTGCTCCTCGGCAAGCACCGCAACGTGTGGGCCGACATCTCCGGCGTTGCCTCGCGCAGGTGGCAGCTCTACAACGCGCTGCTCAGCGCGTCGGGCCTCGGCGTCATGGACAAGCTCCTCTTCGGATCGGGCTTCCCGCACGAGCTGCCCACCAAGACGATCGAGTCGCTCTACAGCGTCAACGCCTTCAGCCAGGGCACGCCGCTGCCCGCGGTGCCGCGATCGCAGATCCGCGGCATCGTCGAGCGGGACGCCGTGTCGTGCCTCGGCATCGACGCGTTCATCGCGGCGCGCCCGGTCCCGGACGACTTCGCCGACGAGGACGTGTTGGCCCCGGTCGTCCACACCACCGGGGCCGCCCGCATCGCGGGCACGCGGGGAGCCGGAGGCTCGGTCGATGGATGACCGGCGCGGGCCGGCCCTCCCCCTCGGCCTGCTCGTCGTGCTGACGCTCGCGGCGGCGGGGTGCAACGCGTTCCGCGGATCGGCCGGCACGCTCCGCAGCGAGTCGCTCGGACCGGATCGCGTGGTCCTCCACGGCACGTACGAGACGGTCGTCTATGCCCACAATCCGGCCGGCGACACGTCCTTCTTCCTCTCCGACATTCCGCTCGATGACCTGATCGGGAGCTACCCGCGTGACGGCCAGGTCATCCACATCGAGCTGCTCTGGGAGCCGAAGCCCGGGGCAACCCCGATGGACGCCTCGGCCACGAACGCCTCCATCCGTCACGTGGTCGTCGCAGGCGGCGAGGTCGGCGTCTACGGCGGCGCCGGATTCGCGCTGCCGCACGGCACGCCGGGGAGCGACAATCTCACCGTGACGCTGCGCGACGCGACCGTGCGGCTGCTGGAGTCGACGAAGGGATTCGCCGACCCGCTGAGCCCGGCCCGCATCACGGGGACCTTCAGCGCGCACCACGATCCGCTCCTGGCGCGGAAGCTCCACCGGGCGGTCACGCAGATGGTGACCAACGCAGTGGGGAAGCCCTGGTACGTCTACGCCGGGTCGGATCAGCCGCTGATCGCGCCGATCCTCACGCGAAGCGCCGGCTGGCGGTGCCCCGTCTTCACGCGGTAGCCCTTGCGCCGCTTGAACTTCACGACGTCGATCTTCGGGCCCTTGACCTCGTCGAGGATCGCGGCCTCGACGCTCGCGCCCGCCACGTAAGGCGTGCCGACGGTCGCCGGCTTGTCCGGGTCGGCGTCTGCGACCAGCAGGACCTTGTCGAAGGTGACGGTCTGCTCGTCGGCGCGGATCGGGCGCAGGTCGATGTCGATGATGTCGCCGGACGAGACCTTGATCTGGGTTCCGCTGTCCTCGATGATCGCGTACACGGCAGGCCTCTCGGCGGAGTTCGGGGAACGGGCGCTTCGCGGCGAAGCGAGCCGGGCATTGTACCGATCCGCGGCCCCCTGCCAAGTTCCCCCTGGGTCGGCCTGCGTCAGCCTGGGTCAAGCCTGGGTCAGCCTGCCGTCACGGACGCCGCGTCCCAGGGTCCCGGCACGCCCCGGACCGCGAAGGCTGCCTTCCATCGCTCGCATCCCGCGCACGCGCCGCACGGTTCGCCGCCGCCGAGATCGCAGGGCCAGAAGAGGTCCGGCGGCGCTCCCGCGTCGTCGAGGATGTCCACGATCTGGTCGTCATCGAGATCGACGACGGGCAGGTCGATCGCGATGTCACAGCGCCGGCGCCCGGCGCCGGCGGGCGGGCTCACGGCGACGAGGTCGGCGAGGGCCGTGGCGCGGTCCACCGCGTCCGCGACGGGATCGCCCAGCCGGCCGAGCTGCGCGGGCCACACGATGCGGGCGCACCCCGCGCGCCGTGCGGCCAGCGCCGCCTGGAGCATCTCCATCGCCTCCCGGAGCGCGGGCTCGTCATCGGAACCGGGGGCGTCGGCCGTGGCGTCCCAGGGCCCCACCACGAGCAGATCCCGCGCGGCGAACAGCTCGGCCTGACGCACGACCATCGCCTCGCGGCGGGCGGCCGCGGCATCGCGCCCCCGCACGTGCCACAGGATCAGGTTCGACGGGTCCGTCTGGAGGAGCGCTGCAGCGAGCGATGGAGCGTCGCCGCGATCGAGCAGGAGCGAGCAGGTGCGGGAGTTCGCCATGAGGGGACGCATCGGCGGGCCAGGCCCCGCGGCTTGAGAACACGCGCGACCCCCGGGAGGATGCACGCATGCCGCGACACGCGTTCGGATCGGCGGACTGGGCCGTGCTCGGGGCGTACATGGCGCTCGTGCTCGTCGTCGGGCTCGTCGCCGCCCGCCGGGCGACCGGACGCGCGGAGCTGTTCCTGGCGGGCCGCACCATGCCGATGTGGGCCGTCGCGGTGAGCGTCCTCGCGACGGCGCTCTCGGCCGCGACATTCATCGGCGGTCCGCAGCAGGCGTACGACGGCGACCTGACGTACTTCGCGACGAACCTCGGCGGGCTGCTGGCGGTGATCGTGGTCGCCGTGCTGTTCGTGCCGGCGTACTACCGTCTCGGCGTCACGAGCGTGTACGAACTTCTCGGCGAGGCCTTCGGAACCCCGGCGCGCACGGCGGCGAGCGCGATGTTCATGGTCGGCCGGGTGTTCGCCAGCGGCGCCCGCCTCTTCATGGTCGCCCTTCCCTTCGCGCTCATCGCGTTCGGCGACATCGAGCCGCCGGCGCTCGTCGCATCGATCGCCATCATCACGGTGTGCGCGACCGTCTACACGGCCGCGGGCGGGATCCGCGCCGTCATCTGGACGGACGTCCTCCAGGCGGCCGTCGTGGTCGGTACGGTCGCGATCGCGGTCGGGATCCTCTGGTCGCGCATCCCGCTCGACGCGCGCGGCGTGCTGGACGTGCTGCGCGAGAGCGGCGACAAGCTGCGGATCATCGACCTCAGCCTCGATCCGTCGAAGCCGTTCACGCTCTGGGCGTCGATCATCGGCTTCACGCTCTTCAATCTCGCCGCGTTCGGCACGGACCAGGACCTAGCCCAGCGTCTGCTCACCTGCCGCAGCGCCCGCTCCGGCGCGTGGTCGGTAATCGTCGCGAACCTGATCGGCTGGCCCGTTGTGTTCCTCTTCCTCGTGCTCGGCCTGCTTCTTTTCGTGTTCTACGGACGTCCGGACGTGATGGGCGCGGCCGCCCCCGCGTACGCGATCGACGACTCGCGCAAGGTCTTCCTCGAGTTCATCCTCGCCGAGCTTCCCGGTGGCCTGCGCGGGCTGATGGTGGCCGGCCTGTTCGCGGCGGCGATGAGCAGCCTCGACTCGGCGCTCAACGCGATGGCGTCAACGACGATCGCAGACTTCTACGGGCCGTGGCGGGCCCGTCGCGGCGCGGTCGACGACGACCGGCGCGAAGCGCTCGCGTCGCGGCTGGCGATCGTGCTCTGGTCGATCCCGCTCGCGGGGTTCGCGATCCTCTGCGTGTTCTGGCAGGAAGCCAGCGGCAAGACGCTGATCGACTTCGCGCTCGGGGTGATGGTGTTCGCCTACGCGGGCCTGCTCGGGGTGTTCCTGACCGCCCTGCTGACGCGTCGCGGCAACGCGGCGAGTGCGCTCGCGGCGCTCGCGACGGGGTTTCTCGCGGTGCTGGCGATGCAGGACTTCTGCTGGCAGCGATGGGCGCCCGCCGTGGGCATCGGGACGACGCTCGCGTTCCCGTGGAAGATGCTCGTGGCGAGCGCCCTGAGCTTCGGCGTGTGCTGCGCCGGACGGCGCCCCGACCGCTGAAGCCCGCGGCGGCCTGGCCATCTCACGCCCGGACGAGCCCGTCGCGCATGCGCTCGACCGCCTCCTCCAGGGTGGCCTCTTCCTTGCAGAACGCGAACCGCACGAGCGACCTCCCGTGCGACGGATCGGCGTAGAACGCGCTCGGCGGGATCGCCGCGACGCCGACGTGCTCGATCAGGTGCCGGCAGAACGCCACGTCGCTGTCGAAACCGAAGGGCGTGTGGTCGGCGAGGATGAAGTACGTCCCCTCCGGCGGCCGCACCGCGAAGCCGACGTCGAGCAGACCCCGCACCAGGACGTCACGCCGGCGGCGGTAGCTCGCGACGAACTCTTCGAAGTACGACTGCGGCGCGCGCAGCGCCGCCGCCGCGCCGTATTGGAGCGGCGTGGCGGTGGCATAGGTCAGGAACTGGTGGGCGCTGCGGACGGCCTGCGTCAGGGGCGGGCGCGCGACCGCCCAGCCGATCTTCCACCCGGTCAGCGAGAACGTCTTGCCGAGCGACGAGAGCGTCACCGTCCGCTCGGCCATGCCATCGAATGCCGCCAGCCGCAGGTGCGCGCCGTCGAAGACGAGACGCTCATACACCTCGTCCGTGATCGCCAGCACGTCGTGCTCGCGGCAGAGCGAGGCGATCAGCTCGAGCTCCTCCCGGCGAAAGACCCGGCCGGTCGGGTTGTGCGGCGTGTTCACGATGATCGCGCGGGTGCGTGGCGTGAAGGCCCGGCGCAGCTCCGCCTCGTCGAACGAGAAGTCGGGTGGTCGCAGCGTCACGAAGCGGGGCACGCCGCCCGCCATCGCGACGCACGCGCGGTACGAGTCGTAGTACGGCTCGAACACGATGACCTCCTGCCCGGGATCGAGGAGACCGAGCAGCGTCGCCGGAATCGCCTCCGTGCAGCCGGAGGTCACGGTGACTTCGGCGTCGGGGTCGATGGTCCGGCCGAGATCGGACCCGTACCAGTCGGCGATCGCGTTGCAGAGCTCGGGAATCCCCGACATCCGCGCGTACTGGTTCTTCCCGCTGTTTACGGCGTCGATCGCGGCCTCCCTGACGAACGATGGTCCGTCGAAGTTCGGGAAGCCCTGTCCGAGATTCACGGCGCCGTGGCGAACGGCGAGGTTGGTGATCTCGGCGAAGATCGTCTCGCCGAAGGGCCGGAGCCGCGCGGCGGTCTGCGAGGATTGGGCACCGGAGGTCATGCGGGAAGCCTATCCGATGGATCGCTCTCGCGCGCCGGAGGTGGAGGCCTCGACTATCATGAGAGCGCGACGCACGACACTCGAAAGGACGCCGATGTCAAAGGCCATGGTCGATCCCGCGGAGCTGCGCCGCTTCGCCCAGGAGCTCAAGCGGTTCAACGACGATCTCCAGCACCAGATGAAGATCGTGCACGGTCGCCTCACGACGCTCGGCCAGACGTGGCGCGACCAGGAACACACGAAGTTCGCCGCCGAGTTCGAGGAGACCATGAAGGTGCTCGCCCGGTTCACGGACGCATCGGAGAAGCACATCCCCTTCCTCATCCGCAAGGCGGAGCGCGCCGAAGAGTACCTGCAGCAGCGGTGATGAGGCATGCGCAGAGCCGCCGATGTCAAGTCGATCGATGCGCTCCGGGACGCGAAGGCGGCCGTGGTCGAGTTTCGCGAGACCGCCGGCGTCGCGCTCTCCGAGGCGACGAGCGAGGTGCAGCGTGTCGCATCGTGGCTCCAGAACGAGAAACGCACCTACTGGGAGCACGAGATCCGGCGCCGCCGCGAGAAAGTCGCGCAGGCGAAGAGCGAGCTGTACCGTGCGAAGCTCGCCGCCATGGATCCGACCGCGTCGTGCCTCGACCAGAAGAAGCAGCTCGAGCGGGCGGAGCGGGCGCTCGCCGAAGCCGAGTGCAAGGGTGCGAACGTGCGCCGCTGGGCGCGCGACCTCGAGCGCGAGATCATGCTCTTCAAGGGCAAGCTCCAGGCGCTCGCCCGGTCCGTGGACGCCGACCTGCCCAGGGGCGAGGCCCGGCTGGAGTTGCTGATGGACAAGCTCGAATCCTACGTGCGTCTGGCCGCGCCGGCGGCCTCGGGAAGCTCCCGCGTCTCGACGGCGGCGGACGACGCGGGCGATTCCGGCCCGGCGCCGGCGCCGGCGGAGAACGACCCGTGAGCCTCGCGACGGGTCGCACGAACCTGATCGGCGCAATGAAGACGCTCCAGCAGAAGTGGGAGAAGGTGCGCATACCGTGGAACGACCCCGTCGCGCTCGAGTTCGAGCGAGAATTCGTCGCGCCGCTGGAAGGACACGTCCGCAGCAGCGTGAACGCGATGGAGCAGATGTACGAAGTGCTTTCCAGGGTGCGGCGCGATTGTGAGTGACCTCGACGCCACCAGAGCGCGGGAGGCGTGGACCCCATGACCGATGGAACGCCCGCGGCGCCCTCGGCCGGCCACTTCGCCGCCCGCAGCCGTGATCTCATCGAACGCGTCCGCTCGCTCGCCGCGGCGCGGCAGGCGTCGCAGGAGTCGCTGGCCGGCGCGCTCCGCGACGGCCGCGCCCGTGCCGACGGGACGCTCCGCGACCGCAAGACGCAGCTCGCGGAGGATCTCGAGCGGGCTACGGAGACGGCGGAACGGACGTTCCGCGCCGAGGCGGCGCGGATCAGGAAGACCGCCGCGGCCGAGTGCGAACGGATCGAGCGCGCGCGCGAGGACGAGAAGCACAACATCCTCGTAAAGGCGGACCGGAACGAGCGCGAAGCCCGGAAGAAGCTCGACGAGGCCGTGTGGGCGACCGAGACGGTCTTCGAGGCCAACGAGGACCGCCCCGACGAGGAGCACCGGAAGGCGAAGAAGATCATCGCCGGCCGGCGCGCCGGCCTCGTGCGCATCGGCGACGAGGCCGCGCAGCATCTCGCCGCCTTCCGCATGAAGCGGCTGGCGCGGACGGAGACGCCGGACGCGCCGAAGACCGACGCCCCCGACGCGACCGACGCACCCGAAGCCCCCGGCGCGACCGAAGCCCCCGACGCCCCCGACGCCCCCGACGCACCCGACACACCCGGCGCCCCGGCGCAGGATCCGGGGGCGGACCTCGACCGCGCGACGACCGAGGCGCGGGCCGCGCTCGACCGCCTCGCGCGACTCCCGAGCGCGTGGGTGTTCCGCAAGTCCCGCCTCCTCCTCGTCATCCTGTTCGTGGCCGTCGTCGCCGCGACGCTCACGGCC
>CAZXBB010000236.1:0-7820 GCA_964638815.1 uncultured Isosphaeraceae bacterium | reverse complement strand
CTCCACACCTTTCTTCTCACCCGAGGGATGATCGTGCCGACCACAGCGCCCTGCTCGACTGAGACGAAGGCCATGCCCCGCCACCCCGCACTCGTTTCCTTTCTGCTGGAACGCGCCATCAAGTTCGGCTCCTTCCGGCTTTCCAGCGGGCAGGAGTCGGACTACTACTGCGATGGCAAACTCGTCAGCTTCGATGGGAAAGGCCTGTCAATCATTGCTGACGCGATCCTTGATGAGATCAGGGACCTTGACATCGATGCCATCGGCGGGATGGACATGGGGGCAACGCCGATCGTCGCGGGTCTCGCGCTCAAGACGTTCGATCTCGGCAGGCCGATCCCGACCTTCGTGGTCCGGAAGGAAGCGAAGGCTCACGGGACGATGAAGGAAATCGAAGGGCCAATCCCGGATCACAAATGTCGTGTCGTCATCATCGACGATGTTGTGACGAGTGGGGGCTCAATCAAGGTTGCCATCGAGAAGGTGCGCCAGGCCGGACACGAGGTTGCGTTGGCCACTTGCGTGCTCGACCGCGACTCCGGCGGCGCGGAAGCAATGAAGCGACTTGGCGTCCCGTATCAGCCTCTGGCGACGATCGCTGAGATCAGGCGAGCCAGAGAACTCAGTTCAAAGGCTGGATGAAGCGGCGATTGAGACGTTCGGGGGAGTACCCACCGGACAAGTGACCGCTGCGATCCGGGCGAATCGTCGATCATTCCCTCGCCTGGATTCGGCTTTGGGATTCGGCTTTGGCCACGCAGGCCGTAACGACCCCCCGTCGTCGTTACTTCTTGTCGGTTCGCCAATGAGCCGACCCTGTCTCAACGGCGTACGCCCATGGCTGGAGGTCCGGAGGCCGGACTCCAAGGACCGCGAGGCCAGCACGAATCTGCTCACGATGAGCATTGGCGTGATGCAGTGCCTGCGCGACGACCACGGCCGCGTAGCACTCGTACTTTCCCGCGTCCAGTATGAGCAAGCGCTCCGCGTCAACCGGCTCGCCAAGAAGCTGTTCCCAGAGGCGCGCTGTCTCGTCCACCCGGGCCTCAAGTTGATCGAGATCGTCGGTTTCGTTGCCGTCGCTCGCCCATGCAGGGCGGACGCCGGTGAGGATGGCCGCGTATCCGGCATCCGACAGGACGACGTGATTGAGGGTCGCGAGAATGCTGCCAAAGCCCCGCGAGGGACACTTGAGCTGTTCCGTCGAAAGGTCTCTACACGTTGCGATCAGAGTCTTCGTTGCCCAAGCGCCGTGGCGGAACGCCTCGTGCAGGATCTCGTTCATGAGTTCTCTCTCGCGTCTGCGTCTCCCATCGTCGCTCGTACTCTGTTCTCTCGTACGCATACGCGCGGCGCGATGCGCACGGGCGATCCGAACTAGAACTCCTCGGACATCCGATAGGGATGCTCGCCCAGGTCCGACGTCCGCACCTTCCGGATCCAGGTCTCGGCCGCCGCGATGAGCGACTGGCCCATGGCCGTGATCGGCGTCGCGAACGCGGGCTGCCAGTCGGTGAGCCCGAGGAGATCCTGGAGCACGACGATCTGGCCGTGGCACGCGGGGCCGCCGCCGCACCCGATCACCGGGATGCTTGTACGCTCGACGATGCGCTGCGACACCTCGTTGGGCGCCGCCTCGATGAGCAGCATGACGGCGCCGGCGGCCTCCATCGCCACCGCGTCATCGACCATCTGTCGTGCCTCGGCCGCAGTCCGCCCGACCGACCTGTATCCGCCGTGCTTCTTGACCTGCTGCGGGCGGCAGCCGATGTGGGCGACCACGGGGATGCCGGCGCGGGCCATGCGATCGACGAGCCGGGCGAACGTGCCGTCCACCTCGAGCTTCACCGAGTCCGCGCGCCCATCGGTGATGAACCGGCCGGCGTTGCGGATGCCCTCGGCCTCGTCCGCCTGGTAGCTCATGAACGGCATGTCGCCCATCACGTGGGTGGTCGGCGCGCCGCGTTTGACCGCCGCCGTCAGCGCGATCAGAAAGTCGAGCGGGGCGTGGATCGTGCCCGGCAGCCCGAGGATCATCTCCGCCGCCGTGTCGCCCACGAGCAGCACGGGGACGCCGGCGCGTTCCAGCCACCGCGCGGTCGTCGCGTCGTAGCACGTCAGGCAGGGGAACTTCTCCCCGCGCGCCGCCCAGGCGGCGATCGTCCCGAGGGTGATCGGCCGCCGCGTGCCGGCGGGCGTGGCGGTGGGTGCGGCAGGGGGCGTGGCGGTGGGCGTGGCAGTGTCCGGCGCGCTCTCTTCGGCGCGCCCGGGCTCGAGCGGTGTCTTCCCGGCCGTCATCGGCATGGCGTAAGTGTATTCGGTCCGCCGCCGGCGAGCGATCGACGCGGCTCAATCCCCGCCGAGCCCCAGACGCGTCGCCTGGTCCTCGCTCAGGGCCGCACGCAGACGCCGGAGCGTCTTCTCGTTCAGCTCGCTCCGCTCAAACTCGATCCGCTCCCGCGCGTTGCGCTCGCGTTGACGCTCCTGCCAGCCGCGGCGTCCACCGGAGGGATCCTCGCTCTCCCGGTCGAGCGCGATCAGGGCGCCGGCCAGCCGGTCGTAGTCGGCGCGGTACACGGCGAACTGCTCGCCGATCCGGGCGCGCTGATCCGGGGCGAGATCCTCCAGCCGCAGCGCGCGGCGGAAGTGCGGCCCGACCGCGTCGTCGTCGTCGAAGACGCCCGGGTTCGCCACGAGGCGGTAATCCGCCCGCAGCAGCGAACCGTCGGCCGTCGGCAGGGCCGCGACGAGCGACTCGAGGGTCGCGCGGTTGAGCGAGACGATCTCGGCGGAGACCTGGCGCAGCTCCGCGCCCGTGCCCTCGGAAAGCGAGCGGAACGACGCGCCCACGTCGCGACGCTGCTCCCGCGGGAGCTCGCGTGCGTGCGACGCGTCGGCGCGGATCACCTCGTGCTCACGGGCGTACGCGAGCGCCAACTCGTACCGCTTCCGGAAGAGCGACACCAGCGTTCGTTCGTACGCTCCCAGGATCGACGCGGAGCTGGCGCGCGCCTCCGCGCCGGGCCGGCGCTCTTCGAACAGGACGCCGACGTCCAGGCTCGACTCCCGCGACGCGCCGCCGCCGCTCGCCTGGCTCCCGAACGGCATCCCGGTGCGCGGATCGACGCCGAGGTTGTAGACCACGCGGTCGCGGGCGCGCCGGACGCCGTCCATCGCGGCCTGCTGCACCCGGTCGTCGCGCGCGAGCACGACGGCCGCCACATCATCGAGGAACGCGGTGTCCAGGGCGTGGATCGCGGCGAATACGGTGCGCCGGTCCCGGAAGAGCTTGTCGATGGCCGCGGGCCCCGGCGGCAGGAGGCGTCCGGACGAGGCGTCCACGCTCCAGAGGTTCGTCGCGTGCTCGACGAGCGGGTCGATGCTCCCGGTGCGCAGCGTCTCGAACTTCGTCCGGTAGTCCGCGTACAGCGACCGCAGCACCTCCGCCTGGTCTTCACTCAGGCCGAGGCGATCGCGCCAGGCGTCGAGCTCGTCCTCGCCGATCGCGCCGGGCAGGAACGGGTCGGCCCGCCGCGGAACGGCGCGGCTGGGCGCGGGCTCCCCGTCGGGCGCGCGGTGGCCCCCGGCGCCCCCGGCGCCCCCGGCGCCGCCGGCCGACGTCGTCGCGGCGGCGGCGGCGCGGGCCTCGTCGCCAGCCTCGTCTTCGTCTTCGTTCTCCTCTGCGTCGGACGCCGCACCGCGCGCGAGCGCGCCGGCCGCGTCCGGCCCCAGGATCGCGTCGAGCGTCAGCAGCGCCTGCTCGTTCAACGCGTCGCGCTCCGCTTCGAGCCTGCCCAGGGCCTCCGCCTCGGGAACCTCGGCCCCTCCGAAACGCCGGAGCATCGCCTGCCGCTGCATCTTCTCGACGATGTCGATGAGCTGCTCCGCGAGGACGTCCTGCCGGAGGACGAGCGCCTCGCGGGCCGCCTCGATCGCCTTGATCGTCTCCGGCGCGAGATCCGGCAGACGCAGCGCGGCGTCGTAGCGAACCACGGCCGCGCGTGCCCCGGCCTGCACGTCGCCGAAGGCCTGATCGCGGAAGGCGTCGATCAGCCGGCGTCCGCCCGGAAGCGAAAGTGCCGACGCGAGACTGCGCGCGCTGCGCCGGTTCATCTCCCCGAGCGCCGCGGTCGCGTCGATCATTCCACCGCAGGAGTCCAGCCAGGTCTGCCGGAGCTCGCGCCACGCCGTGCGCATCCGCGCGCGATCGGCTCGCTCGTCCAAGCCGGCGGTCAGCGTCTCGATCCGCTTCACGACCGTCTTGAGCATCTCGACGGTTTCCTTCGCGAGGCGACGCGCTCCTGACGTGAAACGCGATTCGGAGTCGATGAGCAGCGGCTCGATGATCGCGCGGTCCTCCGGCGAGAGCGCGGCTTCTTCGGTGACGCTCGTGAGATCGACGCGCAGCACGGGATGCGCGTAGGTGATGTAGCGCACGACGCCGCCGAGCAGTCGCTCGCGCTCGCGGATGGCTCGCACCCGGAGCAGCCCCGCCACCTGCTCATCGCTCAGGACCGGGAGCATCCGGTCGAACAGCCGCTCGTCATTGGCGCGAATGCGCTCGTTGATCCGGTCGAGCTCGCGGAGCGCCTTCGTCATCTCCTTCGCGTCGGGTGCGAACATGAAGGTGCGCATGAGGTTGCCGGACGTATCCAGGAAGTCCTGGATCGGGCCCTCGCGCAGGGCGATCGCCTCCTCGACGTACGTCTCGTGGAACCGGTCCACCGCGAGCCGCTGCTGCGGGCTCATCGAGAGCCGCTCGGCGTAGACGCTCAGGTCGCGATCCGCGATGGGGTCCGGGAAGACGCCGCTGGTGCCCTGGGCGTGCGCGGGGCGGGCGAAGATCGCCAGGAGAAGGAAGCCGAGGATCGATTTCATCGAGGGTTAGCCTCCCACGTACTTCGCGTAGATGGAACGCGCCGCCTCGGTCTCGGGCGTTCCCTTGATGATCGCCCGGCCGTCGGGAAACAGCGTGAGCTCGATCGCCTCGCCGTCGGCGTTGCGTTCGCCGCTGAAGACGCCGCGGAGCAGGTAGCCGTTGTGCGTGAACTCGCCGTGTGACGAGAGACGGGTGACCGTCGCCGCGAGGTCGAGCCCCGCGCCGCCCGCGGCGCGCCCGGGCGGGCTGATCTGCACCGCGTTGCGTCCGCAGAGCGAAGTCGTCGTGCTGCCCGCCGAGCCCTCGAGATAGTCGAACCGGCCCTCGACACAGCACGGACAGACGCCAGCCTCCCGCGCGCGGCTCACGTCGAAGCGTCGGATCTCGTTCGACCAGAGCTCGATCGAGAGCAGCGCGCGATCGACGGCGGCGACGTTGCCGGTGAGCAGCTTGAGCGCCTGTGCGGCCTGGAAGCCGGCGACGATCGTGACCGCCGGGCCCAGCACGCCCGCCGTGTCGCACGTCGGCGTCGAGCCGGGCGGCGGCGGCTCGGGGAAGACACACCGCAGGCAAGGCGTCGCCTCGGCGTCGGTCCACGTCACGCGTGATGCGTGGCCGCGCGGCCGGCGCCGCGCGGCGTGCGGCAGGATCGCCATCGAAACGCCGGTCGTTCCGACCGCGCCGCCGTACACGTACGGGATGCCGTGCTTCACCGCGAGATCGTTCAGCAGGTAGCGCGTCTCGAAGTTGTCGAGACCGTCGAGGATGACGTCGACGCCGGCGACGAAGTGCCCGGCGTTCCGCGCGCTGAAGTCCTCGACGCGGGCGTTGATCGTGACCTGGCGGTTCACCCGGCCCAGTCGGGCGCGGGCCGCCTCGGCCTTCGGCACGCCGCGTTCGACGTCGGCTTCCTCGTAGAGCACCTGACGCTGGAGGTTCGTCGTCTCGACGACGTCGCGGTCAACGATCGTGAGCGTGCCGACGCCGGCGCGGGCGAGGGTGTCCGCGATCGCGCACCCGAGCGCGCCGCACCCGACGATCAGCGCGTGGGAGGCTTCCAGGGACTTCTGCCCCTCCGCCCCGAATCCGGGCAGCAGCATCTGGCGGTGATAGCGGTCGCGGGTGTCGAAGCTCGGCATCGTGGAATCGTAGCGCACGAAAACACGAGGGCACGAAGGGCCGTGCGATCCGGCCCTTCGTGCCTTCGTGCGATGTGTCGTTCGGGGCCGGCTTTCGGCTTTGTCGACCCGGCTCTTCCGACCCGGCTCTTGCGACCCGGCCCGGTGCTACCAGGCGAAGTGCGCAAACGCCTTGTTGGCGTCCGCCATGCGGTGCGTCTGCTCGCGCGTCTGCATCGCCTTGCCTTCGCCGCGGGCGGCGTCGTACAACTCGCGGGCGAGGCGATTGCTCATCGGCTTGCCCTTCTCGCCGCGGGCCGAGTTGATGATCCAGCGGAAGCACAGACTCTGCCGCCGACGCTGGCTTACCTGCATCGGCACCTGGTAATTGGCACCGCCGACGCGCTTCGAGCGAACCTCGACGTCCGGGCGCACGTTGGCGATCGCGAGGCGGAAGACCTCGATCGACGCGTCCGGCGCGTCCTCGTTCTTTTCCTTGTCGAGCCGTGCCTGGATCTGGTCGAGCGCGTCGTAGACGAGCCGCTGCGCGACGGACTTCTTGCCGTCGTGCATGACGCAGTTGATGAACTTCGCGAGCAACTTGTCGTTGTGACGCGGGTCTGGGCGAAGCTGCTGATCGGACTTGGTGATGCGACCTGCCATACCTTTACTTGCCTCTCTTGGTCCCGTACTTCGAGCGACCCTTCCGGCGGGCGTCCACGCCGAGCGTGTCGAGCGCGCCGCGGACAACGTGATACCGCACGCCGGGGAGGTCCCGGACGCGGCCGCCGCGCACGAGCACGATCGAGTGCTCCTGGAGGTTGTGTCCCTCGCCGCCGATGTACGCCGTCACTTCCTTGCCGTTCGAGAGCCGAACGCGCGCCACCTTGCGGAGCGCCGAGTTCGGCTTCTTGGGCGTCACCGTACGGACCTGGAGACAGACGCCGCGCTTCTGCGGCGAAGCGTCGAGGTCGCGGACCTTCGACTTCTCCTTGGGGGCCCGTCGGGGCTTGCGAACGAGCTGGTTGGCGGTGGGCATGAGTAGGGTGTCCCTGGCTGAAACGAGCCGCACAATGTAGCGAGGTGGGGGGGAGGCGGCAAATGGACCGGCCGCCCCGGTCTTCCTTTATTGCGCCTGCGCCCCGTGCCCGGCGGCGGCGGGCGACGGCCCGGAGTCGTCCAGGACGCCCTGATCACGCGGATGGGGGGAGGAAAGGAGAGGCCGGGGCGCCCTTCGACGCCGGTCGTCATCGACCCCGGCGAATCCCGCCGCCGATCTGGCCGACGAAGGATCTGGCCGGATTTCGAGGATCTCCAGGGATCACAGGTGAGTATCTCAGGTGTCGCCGAAGCTCCCCGGACACGGTGCCGGAACCCAGGCTCACCGGCGGCGGTCCGGCCGCGCCAGGAGGACGAGACATGGCTTCAGGAACCACCATCGGCACGCGGGCGACGATGCTGCTCGCGATGCTCGCGGTCGTGCCGCCCTGCGTCGTCGAGGCGGGCGGACCCGAGATGGTCGCGACGCGGATCCGGTCCGGTCTGAGCTCGCCCCTGTTCGTCGCGCATGCCCCGGACGACGAGGAGAGGCTCTTCATCGTCGAGCGGGGCGGGGCGATCCGGATCCTCGACCTGGTGACCGGCACGCTGCTGGAGACGCCCTACCTGGCGATCGGCGGCCTGGCCACGGGCGTCGAGCAGGGGCTCCTCGGTCTCGCCTTTCATCCCGACTACGCCGGCAACGGCTTCTTCTTCGTCAACGTGACCGTCGTCGGCAACGACACCGAGGTCCGACGCTACCAGGTCTCGGGCGATCCGAACGT
>CAZXBB010000235.1:0-9963 GCA_964638815.1 uncultured Isosphaeraceae bacterium | reverse complement strand
TGCTCGACTTCGAGATCGTAGTTCGTCTGGAGATTCAGCCAGAACCTTGCGCTGTTGCCGAAGTACCGTGAGAGGCGGAGCGCCGTGTCCGCGGTGATTCCGCGCTTACCGTGCACGATCTCATTGATCCGACGCGGCGGGACGCTGATCTCCTTTCCGAGCCGATACTGGCTGAGATTCAGAGGATTGAGAAACTCCTCGAGCAGGATCTCTCCTGGATGTACTGCGGGGAATCGTCTTGCCGCCATGGTTCGGGCCTCTAGTGGTAGTCCACGATCTCAACGTCGCGCGCGTCGCCGTTCACCCATCGGAAGCAGATACGCCACTGATCGTTGATCCGAATGCTCCATTGCCCCTTCCGCTTCACCGCGAGTTTCTCGAGCCGATTGCCAGGTGGCACCCTGAGATCCATGATCTCCGTTGCTGCATCGAGAATCACCAGCTTGCGCTGAGCCGCTCGCTGCACCGGTCTCGAGAAACGGTGCGACCGCTCCCCTCTGAAAACGCGCTCGGTCTCGCGGTCCCGGAAGCTCTGGATCATTCTCCACAAGCATAACGCACTCCGTTATCATTGTCAAGCGTCGGACGGGGCCGCTCTCGCGCTCCATCAGCGTCGCTCGCCGGTGACAGCTTCGTTTGGATCACGTCGCTCCTCGATGGTGCGTTTCAGACGCTCAACGGTCGGCACCTTGTCGAGGACGGACGTTCGGGGCCATGCGCGATGGGGGTGTAACACGTGCTGCGGGGGTCGTTCGGACGTCCGGGGGGCTGCGTCGTGCAGCCCCATTTGGCGTGACGTGGTGTTTACACCTTTGCCCGTCACGCGCGGCGACGCTGCATCCTGCAGCTCACGCTAAGAAGTCCCGATATGCCAGTGCGACGGCGGCATCCTGCCGCCTGCGCATGGACAGTCCGGGCGTGGGTCGGGCTGGTTTTCGCAGACCCTCCGGGTCTGCAGATACTGCGCGGCGACCGGCGGCGTCCATGCCGCCTTGGGGTGGGACGTTTGGCGCCGTGCGCGATGGGGATGTGACGGACGTTTGGGGCCGCGCACGATGGGGGTGTGACGGACGTTCGGGGCCGTGCGCGACGGAGGTGCGACGGATGTTCGGGGCCGTGTGCGGCCTACACGCTGATGTTCGCTGGTCGTCGTTGCCGATACATCGTTGCGAAGAACCTATGGGTCTGCGAAAGCTCCCTGCCCTCCCCCGCCATAATCTCCAGATTGACGTGCGACGCAGCTTTCTGCGGGCTTCCCTGGGGCGTGAAAATGACAATCGAGAACGCACGAGGCGCGCAAGGTGATGCAAGGACTGCCTGCTGACAACGGCGGGCCGGGAGTTGCGGATGTCCCGATCCTTGACTCGCGAGGACCGGGCCACGTGGGGCGAATCGAGGCCGTCCTGACAGATCGACGCCGCCCGGCCTTCTCAGAGCAGACGACCGGGGCACCTTGGGGCGGCGCTGTAACCGTCCCGGGTTCCTGGGCTCACGCTCACACCACCAGCGCCCCCGGCGACTCGATCAGTTCCTTCAGCGTCACCAGGTACTCCGCCGCCATGGCCCCGTCGATGATGCGGTGATCGCTCGAGAGCGTACCGCTCATCACGTGGCCGATCGTGATCTCCCCGTCGCGCACGACGGGCTGCGCCGCCGCGCCGCCCACCGCGAGGATCGCGCTGTTCGGCGGGTTGATGATCGCCGTGAAGTCCGACACCCCGTACATGCCGAGGTTCGAGAGTGTGAACGTCGAGTCCGACATCTCCTCGATTGAGAGGCCGCGCTCGCGGGCCTTCGTCGCGAGGTACTTCGATTCGACCGAGATCGAGCGCAGGCTCTTCTGGTCGGCGTTGCGGATGACGCCCACGACGAGCCCGCCGCCGCGCTCGGGCGGCATCGAGATCGCGATGCCGATGTTGACCTCGCCGTGAATCATGATGCTGTCGCCGCCCCACGAGGAGTTGAACTCGGGGTGCCTGTGGATCGCGAGCGCGCAGCCTCGCACGATGAAGTCGTTGACCGAGAGCTTGACGCCGAACGGCTTGAGCTGCTCGTTCAGGGTCTTGCGCAGATCCAGCAGCGGATCCATGTTGAAGGCCATCGTGACCTGGTAGTGCGGGATCGTCGTCTTCGACTCGACCAGCCGCTTCGCGATGGTCTGCCGCATGTTCGACAGCGCGCGCTTGCCGGGCGCGAGGCCCGTCCCGGCCGCGGCGCGGGAGCCCACGGGAGTCACCGGCACGCGGCCCGCGTCGCTCGCGGGCGCGATCGCCGTGGAAGGCGCCGCGGACGGCGCCACGGCGGCGCGTGTCTCACCGGCCGTCTCGACCGCCTGGAGAACGTCGCGCTTGATGATGCGGCCGCCGGGGCCGCTGCCGTTGAGCCGCTTGACGTCGATGCCATGCTCGTCGGCGAGGCGGCGGGCAACCGGGCTGATGCGGACACGCGTACCGCCGGCCGCGGGCTCGGCGACCCGCGCGCCCCCGCCCCCGCCCCCGGCCCCGTCCCCGGTCGCGTTCCCGTCCCCGTCCCCGTTCTCGTCGCCGTTCTCGCCGCCTTTCCCCTTGCGCCGCCCGCTCTCGCCCGCGTCCGCGTCCCCGTCCGCATCCCCGTCCCCGTCCCCGCCCCCGTCCGCGTCCGCGGACTCGTCACGCGCATCGCTCTTCGCGGACCCGGCCCCGGACCCGGCGGCCGGCGCGCTGATCGACGACGCGTCCTCGCCCTCCTCGGCGAGCATCGCGATGGTCGTTCCCACGTCCACCGGCTGCCCCTCCGGCACGAGGATCTTCGCCATCGTTCCGCCGTCGAAGACCGTCAGCTCCATCGTCGCCTTGTCGGTCTCGACGTCCGCCACCACGTCACCGGACGCGACGGTGTCGCCCTCCGCGACGTTCCACTTGAGCACCGTGCCGCTCTCCATGGTGTCCGACAGACGCGGCATCGTGATTGCGATTGCCATGGTTTACTCCGAGAGGCGCGAAGACGCCTCTGAGCTACGCATTGTAAGTGATCGCCCGCACCGCCTCCGTCACCTTCCGCGTGTTCGGGAGCATCTCCTGCTCGAGCGAGTACGCGTACGGCGCGGGGATATCGTCGCTGTGCACCCGGGCGACGTAGTTGTCGAGGTCGTCGAAGCAGATCCGGTGCACCTGGGAGGCGATCTCCGAGCCCGGCGAGCCGAATGACCAGCTCTGGTCCACGACGACGCAATAGCTCGTCTTGCGTACGGAGTCCACGATCGTGTCGATGTCGAGCGGACGGATCGTGCGTCCGTCGATGACCTCGCAGTCGATCCCCTCCTTCGCGAGCGCCTCGGCAGCCTCGAGACAGAAGTAGAGCGGCCGGCCAAAGCTCACGATCGTGCAATCGGCCCCGGGGCGCCGGATGAGCGCCTGGCCGAACGGAATCGTGTATTCCTCCTCGGGGACCTCACCCTTCACGCCGAGCAGCCGCTCGGACTCCAGGAAGAACACCGGGTTGTCGTCCCGGATCGCGGTCTTCAGCAGACCCTTCGCGTCGTAGGCGTCGAGCGGAATCGCCATCTTGAGACCGGGCACGTTCGAAAACATCCCCTCCACGCACCAGGAATGCGTCGAGCCGAGCTGCCCGCCGGCGCCGTCGTTGCCGCGGAACACGATCGGGCAGCCGAGCTGCCCGCCGGACATGTAGAGCATCTTCGGAGCGTTGTTGAGGATCGGATCCGCGGCGACCAGGCTGAACGACCAGCTCATGAACTCGATGATCGGCCGCAGCCCCATCGCCGCGGCGCCGATGCCGAGCCCGGCGAAGCCCGACTCCGAGATCGGCGTGTCGATGACGCGGCGCGGGCCGAACTCGTCAAGCATGCCGCGGCTGACCTTGTAGGCGCCGTTGTACTCCGCCACTTCCTCGCCCATGAGGAAGACGCGCGGATCACGACGCATCTCTTCGCTCATCGCTTCCCGGAGGGCGTCACGGTATTCGATCTGTCTGGACATGGCGGCTTAGGACTCTTCCTGATCGTTGAACATCATCGGAAGACTCGTACCGCGGTACGGCCCCCACTCCTCAACGTACACGTCCGTGAACATCTCCGCCTCCGGCGTCGGCGACTCCTCCGCCCATTTCACCGCCGCGCGGATCTCCTCGCGGACCTCGCCGGTCATCTGCTTGAGCTCGTCCTCGCTCATGCCGTGCTCGGACTGCATCCGCGCGGCGAGCCGGTCGATCGGGTCGCGGGCCTCGTACTCCTGCTCCTCCTCCTTCGTGCGGTACTTCCGCGGATCGGACATGGAGTGGCCCTTGAACCGGTACGTGCGAATCTCGACGAACGCGGGACGCGAGTTCTCGCGGCAGTAGTCCACGACCGGCTTCATGCCGTTGTAGACATCCATGACGTCCATCCCCTCGATCGACGCGCTCTCCATGCCGTAGCCGATGGCCTTGCTCGTGAGGTCGTCCCCCATGGTCGTGCCGCGACTGGTCGCCGTGCCCATGGAGTAGCCGTTGTTCTCGATGACGAAGATGCACGGCAGGTTGAGCACGCCGCTGAGGTTGAGCGCTTCGTGGAAGGCGCCCTGGTTGACCGCGCCGTCCCCGAGGAAGCACTGCGTCACGGACCGCGACCTGCCGCCCTCGATCACCTCGTCGCGGTACTTCGTCGCGAACGCGAGCCCGGCCCCGAGGGGGGTCTGGGCGCCGACGATCCCGTGACCGCCGTACATGTGGCGTGACTTGTCGAAGAAGTGCATCGATCCGCCCTTGCCCTTCGCGCAGCCGCCGAGCTTGCCGTACATTTCGGCCATGCCGTACTTCGCGGGCATGCCGCGGGCGAGGGCATGGGCGTGATCGCGGTACGCGGTGATGATCGGATCGTCCGGCTCGGCGGCGGCGATGCAGCCGACCGCCACGGCCTCCTGCCCGATGTACACGTGGCAGAAGCCGCCGATCTTGCGGTTCTGGTACGCCTGCATCGTCCGCACCTCGAACTCGCGGATGAGCAACATGTCCCGGAGCCACTTGCGGAGCACGTCGGGACCGAGCTGGGCCGCGAGATTCTGGTCGGCGGGTCGCATCTTCGTGAGCGTCGGCATCAGTTAAGAATACCCGGTTTCGGGGGTCGTGGATATGAAGGAACGGTGCAGGTGCCCGCGCGGCCCCCCCGCGGCGCGCCGCCCCGGTTTTTCTTGAAACGGGGAGCACGGCTTCGTACGCTGGTCCTGAGGTGAACCAATGACCATCGCCGCCCGCAGTCGCCGTTTGTCGATCGTCGCCATGGGGGTCGTCGCGTCGTCGCTCGCGCCGCCGCTCGCTTCGCGGGCCGTCGCAGACGGGCCGGGCGGCGCGTGCTGCGTTCAGGAGGGGTGCGTGCCCGTGGCCAACGAGGGCGAATGCATCGGGATGGGCGGCTACTTCGTCGCCGGCGCGGACTGCGCGTCGAACCCGTGCGGCGTCGGCGCGTGCTGCACGGAATTCCAGTGCGTGGAGACCGATGCGTATACCTGCTTCCTCGGCGGCCGGACGTTCGTCGGCGCCGGCACGTCGTGCGATGTCGGGGACCCATGCGGGATCGGCGTCGGCGCGTGCTGCCACGACGGGGAGTGCTCGATCTCGAAGATGGCCGATTGCACCGACACCGGCGGGACGTTCGCGGGGATCGGCACCGTCTGCGGCACCGACCCCTGCACGGCGGGCGCCTGCTGCGTCGGCGTCGAGTGTTTCGAGGAGGCCCGGTTCGAGTGCGCCGACCGCGGCGGGACCTTCCTTGCCGGCGCGGTCTGCGCCGACGATCCGTGCGCCGACCCGAAGGGCTGTCCGACGGATGCGCTCTTCAGCCAGGGCCGCGACGGACCCCTCGGCTTCACGGCCATGACCAGCGAGTTCAGTGCGAACTTCGAACGCTGGGAGAACTTCTCCGGCGTGGCCGGCGCGATCGAGGGACTCCTCTGGTGGGGGCTCGACCTCGATAACGTCGGGCCCAATCAGTTCGTCGAGTGCGAGGAGGAGGATCCGACGTTCCTCGTCACGTTCCACGAGGACGCCGGCGGCCGCCCGGGCGCGGCCGTGTGCACGGACAAGGTCACGGCCACACGCACCGCGACCGGGATCATCTACAACGGCGCCGAGCTGAACGAGTACACGGCGACGCTGACAAGCCCCTGCGTCCTCGTGAACGGCTGGGTCTCCATCGTCGGCCTCGGCGATCCCGAGTGCTGGTTCCTGTGGATGAGCGCCGGCCCCGGCACGTCCTGGTGTGACCGGTGCATCCCCTCCGAGCAGAGCCTCGACCTCAGCCTTTGTCTCTTCGGCACGCCCGGCGGCGTCTTCGGCGCGTGCTGCAACGACGACACCGGCAGTTGCGCCGACGGCGTCGAGATCACCGATTGCCTCGGCCCGAACGAGCGCTTCCGGCCGGATGCGGCGTGCGGCGATCTCGACCCCCCGTGCGGCGTCATCCTCGGCGCGTGCTGCTTCGGCGACGCCACGTGCAGCGTCCTCGTCGAGGTCGACTGCGGCGCGGCCGGCGGAGAGTGGCTCGGCTCGAACACGATCTGCGAGGCGTGCCCGTGCGTCGCGGTGTGCCCCGACGGCAGTCGCGCGGAAGGCGAGCCGCGCTGCGAGGACGACTACGTGGATGTCTTCAACGGCGGCTGTTTCTCGACGCAGCCCGCGTTCACGCCGATCGCGCCGGGCGACGTCGTGTGCGGCGAGAGCGGGCTGTTCTCGCTCAACGGCGAGACGACGCCGGACTACGACGTCTACGAGCTCGTCAACGACGAGGCCGGTCTCATCGAGTGGGAGGTGGTCGCCGAGTTCCCGGTACGGCTGCGCATCATCAACGGCACGGAAGGGTGCCCCGGCCAGGAGGTCCTGACATCGGCGGGGTTCGAGTGCGAGACCGTCATCATCGCCGCGTTCATCCAGCCGGGGACGTACTGGCTCACGGTCGAGCCCGCGCTGTTCACCGACTCCGCCTCCTGCGGCGCGCGGTACACGGCGCGGCTCAGCCCGGATCCATGTCCCGCGGATCTCGACGGGAGCGGATCGGTGGACTTCGGCGACATTCTCGCGGTGCTCGCCGCGTGGGGTCCGTGTCCACCGCAGTTCTGCCCGCGGGATCTCGACGCGAGCGGCGCCGTGGACTTCGCCGACCTGCTCGTGATCCTGGGCGCATGGGGTCCGTGCCCGCCGGCGGTCTGACGCTCGGGATGCGCCCGGGCGCCGTGCTTCGGTCGCGGCGAGGAAGTCGAATCGAGCCGCGCCGCGCGGTCACTCCGGCAGACGCGCGGCGCCCTCTTCCACGGACGTGATCATCACGTCGTCGCGGATCCGGTCGATGCCGGCGACCGCGCTACGGAACGCGAGCGCGCTCTGGACGTCGGTGTCGACGGACGCCCGGAACGCGGCGTTGGCCTGCACGAAGTCGCCGTCGAGCTCGTGCACCGCGCCGATGAAGTAGTACGCCTCGCAGAGGTTCGACGCCTCGGCGATCGGGTCGTCGTTCACCGCGGACTCGAGGAGCGCGGTCTCGTCAACCTGCCCGAGGAGGTATCGCAGAAGCTGCGTGTTCCACCGGTCGGCCCCGGCACGGCGAAGGCTCAGGTGCCCGGCGAGCGCCGCGTCGCCGGCGACGCGCTCGCCGCGCCGCGCTCGGACGTGCCAGAGCCGCGTCGCGACGAGGTCGCTCCGCGTCGCGTCGAAGGCGCGCTGGTAATCGGCCTCGGCGTCGCGCCACCGGCCGAGCTGCTCGTTCATGAAGCCGAGCGTCGTGAGCAGCGACTGGACCCGCGGGTCCCGGTCGTCCTGCTCGGCGCTGCGCAGCGACAGGGCGCGGCGGTAGAGCGTGTGCGCGAGGGGATAGCGGCGCTCGAAGAGCTGCCCCGCCGCGAAGCTCTCGAGTGCATCCGGCAGCGTGATCCGATTGCCGAGCGCCCGGTTCGTGATCGGCAGCGACCGTGCCAGCAGGGCTTCCGCCTCGGCGCATGCTCCCATCTCGACGGCGTAGTTGGCGAGCCGGAACAGCGTGACGCCGATGTCGAGGTGCCGGGGGCCGAGCCGCGTCTCCTGGATCTCGAGTATCCGGCGCGTCAACGCCGCCGCCTCGCCGAATTCGTCCTGCGCCGCGCACACCGTCGCGAGATCGCTCAGCAGCTCGACGACCCTGGGATGATCCGGACCGTGCTCCGCCTCGCACACCGTCAGGGCGCGCCGGTACTGCCGCTCCGCGTCGGCGTACTGGCCGGCGAGCTGCTGGATTCGTCCGAGACGGATCATGGACCGCTCGAAGTACTCGTGCGGCACGCCCTCCGCGTCCGCTGCGGTCATCGACGCCTTGAGCAGCTCGGCGGCAGCTTCCCTGTCACCCCGCTCGAGCGCGGCAATGCCCGCATCGTGCTGCTGCCGCCAGTCACCGGACCCGCGCGAGACGGGGACGAGGATGACGGCGAGCGCGGTGACGACACGGAGGCGGCGCAACATGGCTGATCTCCGGAGGGCTCTGGTTCGGAGGACGCCATGCTGTCATCGGCCGTTGCGAGCGGGGAGTGAAGGTCCGATAGGCACCCCGTCGCCGCGGCGGACGCGCCATCGCGCTTGCGCCATGCGGGCGCAAGCGAGTCCGGAATCGGCCGCGACCGGCCGGACGCCGGAGCCGCAAACCGCGTTCGCGGCCCCCGGGGAACGCGGGTGACAGGACTCGAACCTGTAACCTTCGGTTTCGTAGACCGATGCTCTATCCAATTGAGCTACACCCGCTTTGGGGAGAGGGATGATAGCAGAATAGTCTTGCGATCGGCGAGCCGGCGTCGGTACAGTGCGGTCCGCACGCGGGGCCCGGGCCGCGCCCCGGGGCACCCGTGCCGGACTCTGGAGGACGAAGGATGCCGAGCGTAAGCCGTGTGTTTCTCCGCGCCCGCCTCGCCGCGGCCGCGATCGTGATCGTGATCGGGGTCGGCCCGGTGGACGCCGCCCGCGCCGACTGTCCCGCGATCGCGGGCAGCGTCGACACGCCGGGCAACGCCGAGGGCGTCGTCGTCGCGGGCGCGTTCGCGTACGTCGCCGACGGAACGTCCGGACTCCAGGTGATCGACGTCTCCGATCCCGCGAACCCAGCGATCATCGGCGCGCTCGACACGCCCCTCGTCGCGCAGAGCCTCTTCGTCGCCGGAACGGTGGCCTACGTCGCCGACGGCTTCTCGCTCCAGGTGATCGACGTGACGGACGCCGCCGTTCCGGCCCTCCTCGGGTCAGTCGCCATTCCCGGGCTCGCACAGGGGGTCGCCGTATCCGGGACGAAGGCGTACGTCGCCGCCGGCGACGCACTCTACGTGATCGACGTCGCGGACGCGTCCGCGCCCGAGATCCTCGGATCGGTCGCGACGCCGGGCGAGCCGATCGGGGTCGCGGTGTCCGGGACCGTCGCGTACGTCGCCGCCGGTCCGGCGGGACTCCAGACGATCAACGTCGCGGATCCCGCGAACCCCGCGCTGCTGGGCGCGGTCGACACGCCGGGCAACGCGCGCCGCGTCGTACTGACCGGCACGCGCGCCTACGTCGCCGACGGCGCCTCGGGGCTCCATGTGATCCGCATCATCGACCCCGCGAACCCGGTGATCCTCGGCTCGGCCGACACCGACGGCAACAACGCGCTGGCCGTCGCCGTGTCCGGTGCGATCGCCTATGTCGCCGACAGCGCCCTCGGTCTCCAGCTCATCGACGTCGCCGATCCGGCGAACCCGGTGATCCTGGACGCCATCGCCACCCCCGGCCCGAGCCAGGGCGTCGCCGTCGCGGGAACGCTGGCGTACGTCGCGAACGGCTCGTTCGGGCTCCAGGTGATCGAAACCGCGGCGGACCCCTGCCCCGCCGACGTGACCGGCGACGGCCAGGTGGCCTTCGCCGACGTGCTCGCGATACTCGGCGGATGGGGACCGTGCGACGAAGGCGGGCCGTGTCCGGAGGATGTGGACTGCAACGGCGAAGTCG
>CAZXBB010000234.1:0-2368 GCA_964638815.1 uncultured Isosphaeraceae bacterium | reverse complement strand
GCTTGCCAGCGCGAAGAAGCAACCGGATGAGCCCGGCGAAGTCGAACGGCTCGAACGCGAGAGTGCGGCCATCGAGGCGGAACTTGAGAGGATTCAGAACCCGTGATCAGCGCATCGGCCGAGGGTGCAGGAGGTCGCACTCGAGCGCATCCGCGATGAACGATCGCGATTCTCCCGGGACCGCGTCCGCACGGCGGCACGCGCCCGTCACTCGCCGGGGCACGGGCCGCGCGGCTTCAGTGTCGTCGAAGAACGCGATGGGGGCAGTCGCCGCGGCCTGCTCCTCCAGCGATTTGACGCAGATGCCCTGAACGACGACGCACCGCGGTTCCCGCGTCGAGCGGCGCGCCGCGTCACGGCGCCGAGCTGATCTCGAGCGTCCCCGTTCCCACCGACCCGGTCGTACGCGACCCGATGCGGATCAGGTACACGGCGCCCGCCTTGACCGGGAGGGTGATCTCGGCCCGTGTGCCGGCCACGCCGCACGCGTCGTCGCTGCACGCGAGGAACGCGCCGGGGCAATCGCCGTCCTCGTAGATCGCCATCCGGTTGTTGAAGTTACTGGCGCACACGCGCGCCGTGGCGTTCCCGTCGATCGGCGCCTGGTACCGGAACCAGACGTCGCGGACGAAGTTGAGCCCCGCGCCCTCGTCGCACGCCGGCGGCAGAGCCGGGCCTTCCTCGGAGGAGCCGATCGTGGACAGGAAGTACTCGCCGTCGCCGAAGATCATCGCGTCGGCGCAGTCGTCGGTCGAGAAGTCGCACTGCGTCTCGCACGTCGTGCCCTCCGTGCGGGAGACCCCGCCCATCGCGGTGCAGAACTCCTCGACGACCACGATGCAACTGTCCGCGAAGCAGCAGGCCGCCGTGCGGCAGTCGTCCGCGCACGCGCCCCCGTTGCCGCCGAACACGCCGCCGCCGGCGACGCACTCGCTCTCCACCGTGTCCTCGAGACACGAGCCGTCGTCGATGCAGCACGCGCCGCGACACGTGGTCTCGCAGTCGCTCCGGTTGCCCTGGTACGCTCCTCCCGCGGCGGCGCAGGCGTCGGCGGAATCGACGAAGCACGTCGCGTCGGGAAGACAGCAGGCGCCGGTCGTGCACGGACCCCACGCCGCGAGGACGGCGAGCAGCTCGCCCACGCCGACGACGCCGTCGCCGTCGAGGTCCTCGGGGCAGTCCGGGCAGGGGCCCCACGCCATCAGCACGCGCAGCAGGTCGCCCATGCCCACGTCCTCGCTGTCGTCGATGTCCGCGGGACAGTGGGCGTCACCGAGGCGGAGGAAGTAGACGTCCTGCTCGCCGTTGAACGTCGCCGCGTATGCGATGCTCACGCCGTCGTCGTCGGAGACCATGTCGTAGTAGTCGCCGATCTTGTTCTGGTTCGGCCAGCCCACGAAGCTGTCGAACGGCGGTGTCACGGGGACGTTCTCCGCCCACGTACGGCCGCCGTCAATGGAGAACGAGTAGAACATCTCGCTGACGTTGACCTGGTGACTGTTGCGCGTGTCGTTCCAGATCACGTCGATGCGCCCGTTGGGCGCGACGGACATCGTGCCGAACCACTGCCACGAGTCGGCGTGCGCCGGGTCGTCGTTGACCTGCACGGGCGCGCTCCAGGTCTCGCCGCCGTCCTCGCTGCGCACGAACATGATGTCGAGCGGGTCGGTGCCGCCGCGGAAGACGGTCCCGAGGACGTAGACGTTGCCCGCGGTGTCGCCCTTCGAGTGATCGGCGGCGATCCACATCTGGCCGAGCAGGCCCCCGGGGTTCGGCCCCGCCCCGAAGCCGCCGAGCGGACCGCCGAGGTCGGCGAACGAGACGAAGTCGAACGCCGGCGGGGCCTCGGGGTCCTTGAGCGTCCGCGATCGCGTCACGGCGCCGGTGGCGCTCGAGATGTAGACCGTCCCCTCCGGGTCGACCGCCAGCGTGCCCCAGAACGGCTCCGCCGGCACGGGGATGCACGGAAGGTACGACTCGCCCTGGTCATACGATCGCGTGAACTGCTCGTCGAGGCAGCTCGAGAAGTTCACGGTCCAGTTGGCGTAGATGTTGCCGCGACCGAGCCCGTCGGTGCGGTCGATCACCATCCATTGCTTGTCGCCGCCCCATGCGAAGACCCCCGGCCCCCACGTCTGCCCGCCGTCACCGGACACGAAGACGGTGCAGAGGAAGCCGCCCTGCTGGTCGACGGTGAGACTGTTGTAGTAGAAGTTGCCGTCCGCGTCGGCGTCGAGGACCGGGTCGGAGCGGAACACGCCGCGCTCGATGACGCCGGGGAACGTCCAGCTCGCGCCGCCATCCTGCGTGTACGCGTAGCCGGCCTGGCGGAAGCTGCTCGCGATGGTGTCGAACTGGCGCCAGCCGA
>CAZXBB010000233.1:0-1814 GCA_964638815.1 uncultured Isosphaeraceae bacterium | reverse complement strand
GGATGGCGGGCCGGAGCCGGGCGTCGTCGCGGTGCGCGCGCCCGAGGTGTGGGCGATGGGAATCACGGGCGAGGGCGTGCTCGTGGCGACGCTGGACACCGGCGTCGACGGCAATCACCCGGCGCTGGCGAGCCGGTGGCGGGGCGTGGCGGATCCGCGTTACGCGGACAACCCCGAGTGGGCGTGGTTCGACCTGGTCGACAAGGACTCTGACTTCCCTTACGCCGACGGCAGTCACGGCACGCATACGATGGGCTCGGTGTGCGGCGGTGCGCCGGGCGACCAGGTCGGTGTGGCGCCCGGAGCACAGTGGATCCACGGGGCCACGATCGACCGCAGCGGGGGCGGGGGGATCCCGGGCACGGTCGCGGATTCGATCGCCGCGTTCCAGTGGATGGTCGACCCCGACGGCGACCCCGCGACGAACTGGGACGTCCCGGCGTCGTGCTCGAACTCGTGGGGGCTCGTGACCAGCCACGGCTATCCGTCGTGTGACGAGACCTTCTGGAGCTTCATCGACGCCTGCGAAGCCGCCGGCGTCGTCGTGATCTTCTCGGCAGGCAACGAGGGTTCGGGCGGCCTGCGCCGGCCCGCCGATCGCGCCTGGAACGAGTACGATTCGATGGCCGTCGCGTCCGTCAACGCGAATATCTCCGGCTGGCCGATATCGGGCTTCTCGTCGCGCGGACCGACGAACTGCACGCCGAACGGCAGCGCCGCGATCAAACCCGACATCTCCGCCCCCGGCGAGAGCGTGCGCTCCTCGGTCCCGGGCGGCGGCTACAGCAACTCCAGCGGCACGTCGATGGCCTCGCCGCACATCAACGGCGTCGTCGCGCTCATGCGGCAGGCCAACCCCGATATCTCGGTGGACGATATCAAGCAGGTGATCTACGACACCGCGTTCGATCTCGGCCCGGGCGGCGAGGACAACTCGTACGGGTACGGCATGGTTGACGCGTTCGAGGCCGTGCAGACCGTCATCACGGGTCTCATCTTCGACTTCCCGGACGGGCGGCCGGAGCTGATCGACCCCGCCGGCGGCACGACCGTGCGCGTCGTCGTCACCGGCACCGCGGGCGACGTCCCCGAGCCGGGGACGGGTCTGCTCTACTACAGCGCCGACGGTGCGCCCTACACCGCCGTCGCGATGAACGAAGTCTCCGACAACGTCTACGACGCGGTCTTCCCGACGTTCTCGTGCGGCGCCGACGTGAACTACTACTTCAGCGCCGAGACCACGGACGGCGAGCTGGCCCTCAACCCGCGCGCGGCGCCGGACGCGTTCTACTCCGGTGACGTCTACACGTCGATCGAGGTCGCTTTCGTGGACGACTTCGAGGCGGACACCGGCTGGACGGTCGAGAGCTTCAACCTGACGGCCGGCGAGTGGGAGCGCGGCGTGCCCGCGGGCGCCGGCGATCGCGGCGACCCGTCGGCCGACGCCGACGGCTCCGGAAACTGCTACCTCACGGACAACCGCCCCGGCGACTCGGACGTCGACGGCGGTCCGACCGTCCTGACCTCGCCCCCGCTCGACGCCACGGGTCTCGCGGACGCGGGTGTGAGCTACGCCCGCTGGTTCTACAACGACGACGGCGACGAGGATCGGCTCGACGTCGAGATCTCGGACGACGACGGCGCGACGTGGACGCTCATCGAGAGCGTTGGCGGCGGTGGAGGCTGGGTGACCGTGTCGCACCGCATCAGCGACTACGTGACCCCCACCGACCGTATTCGCCTGCGGTTCAGCGCGACCGACAACCCGAACGACTCGGTGACCGAGGCGGGCGTGGACGCCGTGCGCATCACCG
>CAZXBB010000232.1:0-3643 GCA_964638815.1 uncultured Isosphaeraceae bacterium | reverse complement strand
GGGGGGTGTGTGGGGGGGCGGGGGGGGCGCGCGGGTTGCGTGGGGGGGGGGGGGGGGGGGTGCCCTGGGGGTGCTCGGGGGGCCCGGGGGTGGCCATGTGGGTGGCGGGGGGGGGCGACAGGTGGGTGGCGGGGGTGGGCCTAATGTGGGTGGGCGGGGGGGGGACACATGGGCGGGGCCGGGGGGGGTGGGGGTGGTGGCGCGTGCCCGACCCGGTCACTCGCCGCACGCCCCCCACGCTCCCAGCACGAACAGAACGTCGCCGAACCCGACCGTCCCGCTTCCGTCCACATCCTCGGGACCGCCGGCGTTGCTCCACGCGGCGAGAATCGCGAGCACGTCGGAGAAGCCGACGTCGCAGTTCCCCGTGATGTCGGCGACGCAGGGCCTCTGCACGCTGATGAGGTTCGACAGGACGAACTGCACAGTCCCCGTGTCGCAGCCGGGCGGCGTGTCGGGGCCGTCGCAGAAGTCCTGATACCGCACCCATCCGTCGATATCGAGCCGGTCGGGGTCGCTCGCGTCGACCCTATAGCCGTCGATGCCGAACGTAACGCGACCCGGATCCGGGAGGCCGGGAAGACCCCGGGTGCTGCCCGGCGGCCCGATGATGACGGGGAGAACTCCGCCGACAACGGCGGTCGTGTTGCCGAACACCGTGACGATCGGCAGGTTGCCGAGGGCAGGGACGCGTACGTCGCCCGAGGCGGATTCGACGATCGCCCACGCCTGAGCGATCTGGGTCGAATCCTCGCACTGGTCGGCGTGGGTCATGGTGAAGCGACAGTCGATCGTCTCGCCCACGCAGATCGGCCCGTCGCACCCCATGCTGCCGGTCACGCCATGCACGCAGCCGCTCGCGCCGGTCGGCGCGGTCAGGACGAGTGTCGCGAGAATCGTGGCGGTCTGAAACATGGCGGGACCTTCCCGAGCGAATCGACGCAGCCGGGGCACTCGAACCCGGGGCGGCCCGATCATAATGAGATCGGGCTCAACAGCTAAGAGAAATCCTCACTTCGAGCCGATTGCCGAAGGACGGTAGACTGCCCTCATGAAGAAGCTCGTCGCCGTCGTCGCCGGCCTGCTCGTCCTCGTCGTCCTCGTCGCCGTCATGCTCGGGGTCGGTGCGTACAACAGACTCGTCGGCCTCGACGAGGGAGTCGACGGCGCCTGGGCGCAGGTCGAGAACGTGTACCAGCGCCGGGCCGACCTGATCCCCAACCTCGTCGCGACGGTCAGGGGCGCCGCCGATTTCGAACAGGAGACGATGACGCGCGTCACAGAAGCGCGGGCGCGCGTCGGCTCGATCACCTTCACCGAGGCGCCGCAGGCGGCGGACCTTGCGGCCTTCCAGGAGGCACAGGCGGGCCTCTCATCGGCGATCTCGCGCCTCCTGCTCGTCGCCGAGCGCTACCCGGAGCTGCGCGCGACCGACGCGTTTCGCGACCTCCAGGCGCAGCTCGAAGGAGCAGAGAACCGCATCACGGTCGAGCGGATGCGCTTCAACGAGGCCGCCCGCACTTACAACGCGGCGCGGCGCCGCTTTCCGACGGTGCTCGCCGCGAACCTGATGGGCTTCGAGCCGAAGGCGTACTTCGAGGCGATCGACGGCGCGGACACGCCCCCGGAAGTGAACTTCGACGATTGACGGCGCGCGACCGCGCTCCGGAGGCCCGCGCTTGAGCATACGCAGCCGATTCAGTGATGCCGAGCTCACCGCCATCCGTGACGCGGCGGCGGCCGCCGAGCGCGGCTCGTCGGCCGAGGTCGTGGCGGTGATCGTTGACCGCTGCGACGCGTACGACGACGCGCTCTGGAAGGCGACCGCAGTGGGCGCGGTCGGCGCCGCGCTCGTGGCTTCGACATGGCACGCCGCGGCGGCGCTGTGGGGGGGATGGCCGCTGCTCTGGATCGCCGGACCGACGCTCGCCGGGGCGGCGCTCGCGGCGAGCCTGGCGGCGATCGCGCCGCCGCTGCGACGCGCACTGACGGGACGCAACACGCTCACCCGTCGCGTGCGCCGCCGCGCCGCCCTGGCGTTCCTGGAGGAGGGCGTGACGCGCACGCGCGACCGCACCGGCGTCCTGCTTCTGGTCGCGCTCTTCGAGCGCCGGGTGGAGATCATCGCGGACGAGGGGTTGCGCGGCCGCGTCGCGCCGGAGGCGTGGGAGGCCGTCGCCCGCGAGCTGGCGGAGGCGCTGCGGCGCGGCCGGCCCGGGCCGGCCGTCACCGACGCGATCGTCCGTTGCGGCCGGATCCTCGCCGATGCCGGTGTCGGCGCCGGTGAAGGCGATGCGAACGAGCTGCCCGACGACGTGAGGCTGCGCGATGCGTGAGCGACGGTCACTGCTCGCGTGGCACGTGGTCGCCGCGATGACGGTCGTCGTCGCCGTGAGCAACGCCGGTGCGAAGGACGTGCCGTTCCTCGGCGGCCGCGTCAACGACCTCGCGGGCCTGCTGCGACCGGACACGGAAGCGCGTCTCGACGCGCGACTCCGGGGACTCGAGGGCGCGACCGGCGCGCAGGTCGCCGTCCTCACGATCGACAGCCTCGACGGCGACAGCCTGGAGGAGTTCGCGCACCGCGTCGCGACGACGTGGGGGCTCGGACAGTCCGGGGCGGACACCGGCGCGCTGCTTCTCGTTGCGCGCGACGATCGCGCGATGCGCATCGAAGTCGGCTACGGGCTGGAGGCGACGGTCCCGGACGCCAAATCGAGGCGCATCCTGGACGAGCTGCTCCGGCCGCGCTTCCGTACGGGCGACTTCGACGGGGGGATCGCGGCGGGCGTCGAGGCGCTCGCCGGTCTTATCGAGGGCGACCCCGCCGCCCTGCCCGCGCGCCCGGCCTCGTCACCGACGCCGAAGATCGATCGCATCATGGCCCTCATCGAGTTCGCGATCCCGCTCGCAATCGTCTCGTTCATTGCGGCCGCGACACGCAGCGCGTTCGGGTGGCTTGTCTGGCTGTTCCTCGCGCCGTCCTGGGTCGGCGTGACGTACTTGGCGTTCGGCGGGGTCGCCGCGGGCATCGTCCTGGCGGCGTGCGTCGTCCTCTTTCCCGTCGTGCGGGTGCTGCTCCAGCGCACGGGCGCGGGAGGTCGCCTTCTCGACGCCTTCGCAACGAGCATGGCGGCGGAAACCTGGACATCGTCGGGCGGATGGCGCCACGGTTCCGGCCGAGGCTTCTCGGGACGCGGATCGTCCGGCCGCGGTTTCTCGGGGCGCGGCGGCAGCTTCGGCGGCGGCGGGGCGTCGAGCCGGTGGTGAGTCAGCGGAAGAAGACGTACGCGAGCGGAGACGGAGGACGTACGTCGCGCACGGTGAGCGTGGCCGAGTCAGGGGCGACGTCGGCGGACTTCGCCTCGCCGGTGACACCGCGCGCAGCGCAGCGCGCCGGAAGCGTCACGTGGATCTCGCGATCGCTTGTCTCGTGCACCCGGCTCGCGGCTCGCGCCACCCTGCCTTCCAGGCCGTCGATCATCTGGGCGAGCCCGGCGCGGTTTCCCACATCACGGTTACTCACGGCGTCGTCGTATGCCGTTTGCAGCATGACGAGGGCGAGGCACAGACGGCGGTGCTCGGCACGATCCGTGTTCTCGGGCGCGGCGACCTTGACCACGACCGGAGCATCCCCGCCTCC
>CAZXBB010000231.1:0-3283 GCA_964638815.1 uncultured Isosphaeraceae bacterium | reverse complement strand
CGATCTCGAAACGGGCGCCCAGCCCCTCTTCAGCGACGACGAGCGGGTCGTGCTCACCGTCAACGGCGAGTTCTACGACTACAAGCGCATCCGGACCGAGCTGGTCTGCGAGGGCGAGACCTTCCGGACGAAGTCCGACAGCGAGATCGCGCTCCCCCTGTACCGGCGGACGGGCCTCGACTTCGTGGACGCGCTGCGCGGCGAGTTCGCGGTGGCCCTGTTCGACGCCGACGCCCGGCGGCTCCTCCTCGTGCGCGACCGTTTCGGCGTCAAGCCGCTCTACTACCGGATGACGGACGACGCCATCTACTACGGCTCGGAGGTCAAGGCGATCCTCGCGCACCCCGACGTGTCAGCCCCGCTCTGCCGGCGGGCGGCGCTGCACCAGATGATGCAGGTGATGGTGCCGGGGACGACGGCATTCGAGGGGATCCACGCCCTGCTCCCCGGTCACATGCTGATCGTGGAGACCGACCGCGCGGGCCGGCTGGTCGGACGGCAGGTGCAGTACTGGGACTTCGTCTTCCCCGACGCCCGCGATCACGATCCCGATCCGGCGCCGGGCGAGTACGTCACGGCGGTGCGCGATGTCCTGCTCGACTCGGTGGCGACGCGTCTGGAGGCGGACGTCCCCGTGGGATGCTACCTGTCCGGGGGGATCGACAGCTGCTCGATCCTCGGCCTCGCGACCTCGCTTCAGCAGTCGCACGTCAAGGCGTTCACGATCGCCTTCGACGACGGGGACTACGACGAGTCGCACATCGCGCGCGAGATGGCGGTGCGCACGCAGGCCGACCAGGAGCTCATGCGTCTCACTGCGGACGAGCTCTACGGCACGTCGTTCGAGACCGTCACGCGTCACGCGGAGCGGACGTTCTACAACACGCTCGCCGTCGCGAAGTGGCACATGAGCCGCCGGGTCCGCGCGTGCGGATACAAGGTGGTCGTCACCGGCGAAGGCGCGGACGAGCTCTTCGGCGGATACCCGTTCTTCAAGCGCGACCTCATGCTGCATGCGCCGCCGGGCGACGGGCCGCGCGCCGAGTCGAACGCCACGGGCGTCTTCCAGGGCGCGATCCTCGCCGAGTCGCAGCAGACGCACCCGGCCTGGCAGGAGCTGTGCGGCTTCACGCCTTCGTGGATCCAGCCCTGGATGCTCACGCTCGAATCCATCCGCCCCCTGCTCGCCGCGGACGTGCGCGATGAGCTCGACGGGTACGACCCGCTCGCGGCCATCGCGGCGGCGATCGATCCCGCGAAGGTGCGGGGGCGGCACGTGCTGGACATCGCGCAGTACACCTGGAGCAAGACCATGCTCGAGGGCCAGATCCTGACCTGGGGCGGCGACCGCGTTGACATGGCGAACTCGATGGAATCTCGCCCCGCATTCCTCGACCACAACCTCGCCGAGCTGGCCGTGCGCATCCCGCCGTCGCTGCGGGTGCGCGACGGCGTCGAGAAGTGGGTGCTCCGCGAGGCGATGCGGAGCGTCCTCCCGAAGGTCCTGTACGAGCGCGAGAAGTTCGCCTTCATGGCGCCGCCCGGCTACACCGACCACGCCAAGCGACGCGCCGCGATGGCTTTGGCGACGCGGTGGCTCACGGAGGAGCGCATCGCGCGCGCCGGACTCTTCGATCCGCAGGCCGTCGCGCACTTCGTCGCCGGGATCGAGACGCACCGCGATCCGGTCGCGGCGAGGCGCATTGACATCGTCCTCAACCATCTCGTGCAGATGCACATTCTCGACGCGATGACGACGGCCGCGTCCCCGCCGCTGCCCGTCTGAGCCCCCCTCCCCCTCCCCCCTCCCCCAGGAGCGAAGCCGTGCAGCAACGAGGCAGGACGAACCGCTTCTCACGATCGCCCGGAGCGCGCGTCGATGGTGGACGGCATGCTGCGTCCGGATCGCCCGTCATGAATCCCGCGAAGGGCCTGGAGCGGATCTCGGCCGACATCTTCTCGACGGTCGAGCACATCGACAACCACTTCTCGCGTCTCGCGACGATCGGCGTCCAGCCCGACGGGTCGATCAGCCGGATCGCCTGGACCGATGCCGAATCGGCGGCCATGGCGTACGTGCGATCGGAGGGCGAGTCGTTCGGACTCAGGGGATACTACGACCCGATCGGCAACCTGATCCTGTCGCTGCCCGGCGATCACGAGAAGCGCATCACCGTCGGCTCGCATCTGGACTCGGTGCCGCACGGCGGGAACTACGACGGCGCAGCGGGCGTGATCGCGGGCCTCGAAGCCATGCGTCCGCTCGTGGACCGGGCCGATGCGCTGGCCGCGGGCGTCGACCTCATCGTCTGGCGCGGCGAGGAGCACACCTACAGCGCCGTGTACAAGGGGAGCGCGACGGCCTTCGGCGGCTCCGAAACGCACATCCTGCACAACGTCTACAACGGCACGACGCTCCGCGACGCGATCACGAACCAGGGCTTCGACGCGTCGTACATCGACGAGTGCCGGCCCTCGTTCGAGCCGTCGTACGTGGACTCGATCCTCGGCTATCTCGAGCTGCACATCGAGCAGGGCGTCCGCCTCGAGCGCGGGGGCGCGGACCTCGGCATCGTCACCAGCGTCGCGGGGGACCGGCGCTTTCTCTTCGTCCTCGAGGGTCGATTCGACCATTCCGGCGCGACCCCGATGGGAACGAAGTACCGCAACGACTCGAATCTTGCGCTCGGTTACATCATCACCCGGCTGGACGACCTCGCGCGCCGGCACCGCGCCGCGGGACAGGAGTTCACCCAGACCGTCGGCATCATCAACGCCGATCTCGAGATCGACCACAAGTACCCCACCGTCCGCGGCAACTCCGTCACGAAGGTGAGCGGCATGGCATACTTCACGCTGGACATCATGTCGGCCAACGACGCGTTCATGGACGGCTACGCCGCTGAGGTGCTCCGCGAGGTCTGGCGCACGGCCAAGGAGTTCAACGTCAAGGCGATCGTCGAGCAGACCGACAGCGCGCCGGGGCTGCGCGAGCTCGACCCGGCGCTGCGCGGCAAGCTGCGGGCGGCCGCGGAAGGACTGGGCGCTTCGACCATCGACCTGCCCAGCGGGGGCGGCCACGACGCGGCCATGGTCGCACTCGCCGAGCGCCCCTCCGGCGGCCGGATCCCGGTGGCCATGCTCTTCATCCCGTGTCGCAACGGCGTCAGCCACGCGCCCGAGGAGTTCGCGTCGCCGGCGCACATGGCCAAGGGCGCCGACGTGCTGCGCGACGTGCTGGTCGACGTTGCGCGGGCCGGGGCGATCACCGGCTGAGCGACCG
>CAZXBB010000230.1:0-14268 GCA_964638815.1 uncultured Isosphaeraceae bacterium | reverse complement strand
AGCTCAGGGGGCGAGCCGCCGGCGGCGGTCTTCCGCCCGTAGAGCGAACGGTAGGAATGGTAGCCGGATTGGGCCGGCGCCAGCCGGACCTCCGGCGGTTGTGCGTCCGAGCGCGCGGCGGGCGGCTCGTCCCCTTGAAGCTTCTGGTTAGGTGCCGTTGTGCGTTCGCATGGAAGCACGGGCCGACTGCGTTACGGCTGGAAGTAGGGCGCCGGTGCGACGGTGACGCTCTTGGGAGTTGCGGGGATCATGCCGCCGTTTGGCGGGAACGGTCGCCAATTCGCGTTGCGCGCTGCGGCTTTCATGGCCTCCACCAGAGACGGCGGAACATCGTTGTTCCAAACGTACTGAGCCTGTGTCGCGTTCAGATCGCATACGATCGCAGGTATGCCCTGTGTTTGTGGAAGAGCCGCGCCGGACTCGTCGATCTGACTAATGAGCGAACTAATCGCGAGTCGCATCGGGGGCGCTGTCCCCGATCTGACGGCCCCGTTGGCAGGTATCAGGACCATGAGGACCATATCCTCCTCGCCTATGAAGAGATAGGTGCCAGTAGCGTCGACGAAGCTCGTCGGTGCCGTGGAAGTTGGCAGCGGCAAGGACGTGCGGAATTGCCGCTGTGAGTCATTCCACGCCTTAGAGAATGGCATTGGCCGGGCGAACCACTTCAGCTCGCTAGCCTGAACATGGCGAAACTGAGGGTTGAGCATCTGGCGAATCTCAGCTCCGGCTCGCGCGATGAAGAGAATCGCCGCTGAGAGGCAGGCTACGAGGATCACGATGACAGCAACCAGCGCGACTCGTCGTTTGTTCTCGATCCTAAGAGACTGCATCGGAACCTCACGCCGCTGCCGCATTCGGGCGAATGAAACGAGGAGGTCGAGTGGTGGCACCTAACGACCAAGCTCAGGGGGCGGGCCACCAGACGACGGTGGCTCGCCCGTAGAGACAACGTTCACATGGTAGCCGGTGTGGGCCGGCGCCAGCCGGGCCTCCGGCGCGATGGGTTTCGAGCGCGCGGCGGGTGGCCCGTCCCCTTGCGGCGCCTGGTTAGCCGACGGTCGGCCTAGTGAGGGCGTCCGCACTCCGTGCACACCTGGGAATAGCCCACGGGATAGCCGCAAGCCACACAGGCGTCGTGTTGACGGCGCCAAGCGCCGCGTAGTCGTGACGGACCTGTCGCGAGCAGCCAGAGGACTGCTGAGTAGAACACGGTGTTGAGCACGAACCCATGCCAGACGAGGCCGGTTGGGAACAACATGGAGTCGCGCCCGGCTCGACGCCACGGAACGAACCACCGACTCGATTCCGATACACCGGTGTTGTACTCACGCCTCGCGATTCCGACGGGCGGCTCAATGCTCCACTGCTCGCCGCGAAAGGAGGTTAGCGGCCAGCCGGTTCGCACCGAGACGATGGAGTCATCGACGGAGCCCAAGCAGGGGGCAGTGCCGTGGTGGTAGCCCACGATGCGGACAACTTGGCAAGCAAACCCCTGCGTGGTCACCTGCGAGTAGCTGTCGGCGGCCACGAAGTCTGAGGGGGCATCGGCCTCCCAAGCCCGTGCGTCCGCGTAAGACAGATCGCGAACCTGCTCTGTCCCCGAAAAGCGAGGGTCTTGGAAACCAAGGCTAAGCCATGCGAGCAGCCAGTTCACGACGGCGCCTGCTAGCACGACTGCGATGGTGTATGCAGTTGCACGCATTGTGGTTGTGCGAGTCGGCTAACAGAGATTGGGGCGCGAAAGTCGGGGATTAGAGAGGGCGCCTTGGGATGATAGGCTGTGACGGGCGGGGAGGGGCGGCGTGTCTGTGCGGTGGGGCGGGGGTGGGGATAGGGGGCGGATCGGGGGCGGACGTGAGCGGTGGATGGGGCTGCGAGTGCCTGTCGGGCTCGAAGAAGACTCGAAGGATGGGGTGAAAGCGCGGTTGGGGCACGGAGGGTGATAGGTCGCGATATCGTGGGATGTATGCGGTTGATGGATAGGGTGCGAGAGGAGTTGCGCCTGCGGCGATACTCGTATCGCACCGAACAGTCGTACGTCGCGTGGATCCTGCGCTACATAAGGTTTCACGATCGGCGACACCCGGCGGAGATGGGGGCGGGGGAGGTGCGGGAGTTCCTGAACCACCTGGCGGTCAAGCGCGGGGTGGCGGCGAGCACGCAGAACCAGGCGCTGAACGCGCTCGTGTTCCTCTACCGCCAGGTCCTCGACATCCGGCTCGGACGCGTCGACGCGATGCGGGCCAAACGGCCGAAACGACTGCCGACCGTGCTCACCACCGAAGAAGTGCTCGCACTGCTCGGTGAGCTGTCGGGCAAGTGGCGGCTGATGGCGGAATTGATGTACGGCGGGGGAATCCGGCTCATGGAATGCTGCCGGCTGCGGGTGAAGGACCTCGACTTCGAGCGCAATCAGTTGTTCGTGCGGTGCGGAAAGGGCGGGAAGGACCGGGTCACAGTGCTGCCGACGAGGGTGCAGGCGGGGTTGACGTCACATCTCGAGGACGTGCGGCGGCGGAACGCGCGGCTGCCGGCGGGCGAGGAGGAGCGCGCGCCGGTGTCGCTGCCGGACGCGCTGGCAGTGAAGAGCCCGCGGCTGGGATTCGAGTGGGCGTGGCACTACGTCTTCCCGGCGAAACGGGCGTGCCCGCATCCGCGGACGGGAGAACTGGTGCTGCACCACGTGTATCCCAAGACAGTGAACCCTCCGATCATCGCGGCGGCGCGTCGAGCCGGGATCGACAAGCGCGTGACGTGTCACGTGCTGCGACACAGCTTCGCGACACACCTGCTGGAGGCGGGGTACGACATCAGGTCGGTGCAGCAACTGCTCGGTCACAAGGACGTGAGCACGACAATGATCTACACGCACGTCACGCGCGATGGAGCGATGGGCGTGCGGAGCCCGTTGGATATCGCGACGTCGTTCGTGGCGCCGGTGGCGGATGGTGGTGTTCTTGGTGCTCGTGGTGTTCGTGGCGGGGGTGGTGACGGTCGTGTTCGCGGTGGTGGTGTGCGGCCGGGGAGCGGGTGAGGGAATGCGGCGTTCAACGCTCGTCCAAGCCGCAGAACGAGCGTCATGCCCGCGCGCGGAGCCGGTCGACCACGGCCATCGTGCGCCGACGAAGCTGAGTTGGAGCTGAGTTGGAGCTGAGCCAGGCCGACGATTCATCGCCGGATCAGCGCGATGGACGCGCCTCCGGATGTCTACGCCCAGTTGGCGAGCACGACGAGGATGTCGGCGCAGGACACGAACCCGTCGCCGTCGCGATCCTCCGGACACACTGGACCGCACGGGCCCCACGCCGCGAGGAGCGCGACGAGGTCCTGGAAGTCCACCGTCCCGTCGCCGTTCGCGTCGCCGGTCACCACGTCGCCGCTCACGTTGCGGAGGATCACCACCGCGTCGGCGAGGCCGCTCGGCGGGAGACTGATCAGGACCGCGACGTCGTTGAGGCCGTCGCCGTCGTAGTCGCCGATCGCTGCGTCGCTCGCCGAGTAGCCCGCGCCGTATCGATCCTGGTCGAGAAGACGCGGAAATCCCCGAAACCCCCGGCGACGTACATGCCAAGCGGCTGGCCGCCGTCGCACCGCAAGACTCCCGAGTGACCCAGGCCAGGCCCCCGCCTGGCCGGCGCCCAACTCGGCCCTCCCGGGCCCCGGGGCGAGGCGGCCCGGCGCCGCGGTAACCGGGGCGGACCTTCCCGTCGCAGGAAATCCCTCGCCCAATTGGAGGCGTCGGCCTCGCGGACGAGGTACGCTCCAACCGGGACCCCCGCCGGGCGGAATATCCGTGCGCCCGGAGCCCCCGGACCCCCGGAGCCCCAGAGGAGAAAGATCATGCCCCGGCCCCGCGCCATGAGGATGCCCACTCTGATCGCCTCGATCGCCGCAATCGCCGCGATCGGCGCGATCGCCGCCGGCGCCCCGGCCGACGCGGCGGGGCGCGAGCCGGTGAAGACGCGCACCGTGGAGATCCCAAACTCCGGGATCACGCTGCGGGTGTGGGAGCAGGCGGACGCCGGCGGGAACACCGTGCCGCACTACTCGATCTCGCGCGACGGCGCGCCCGTGATCGGCCCGCGTCGGGCGTCGTACGTGGTCAGGCTGCGTCACGGCGACTTCGATCCGCTCGCTCCCTCCCCCCTGCCGTCGATCGAATCGCGGTTCGCGGCGGGCCCGGACACGAATCTCTACCTCGTTCAGTTCGTCACGCAGACGCTCCCCGAGTTCCGCGACGCCATCACCGCGGCCGGGGGCCGCGTGCGGAAGTTCATTCCGAATCACGCGTTCGTCGTCGAGATGTCGCCGGCCGGCGTCGCGAGGGTTGACGCGCTCCCGTTCGTGCGCTGGGTCGGCCCGTTCCACCCGGCGTACAAGCTCGAGGAGCCGATGCTCCTCAACGCCGACCGGGGCGACGCGCTCTTTCCGCGGCAGAAGTACAACCTCATGGTTTGGGAAGCGGGGATGAAGCAGAAGGATGCCGTCGCGGCGCGCATCCGGCAGCTCGGCGGCATCGTCGAACGCGACCACGCGGGCAAGTACCTGCTCGAGGCCACGCTGACCCCGGCGCAGCTCTTCGAAGTCGTCCGCATGGACGAGATCGCGTACATCGATCGGTGGAGCCCGTTCGAGCCGGACATGAACATCGGCCGCGTGGTCGGCGGCGCGAACTACATCCAGTCGCAGGGCGGCTACCGCGGCGCCGGCGTACGCGGCGAGGTGCTCGACCAGGGCTTCAGCGTGGGGCACCCGGACCTTCAGCACCATCCGCCGATCCTGCACACGCCGGTGACCGCCGACTCGCACGGTGCGTCGTGCTCGGGCATCACGTTCGGCGACGGCACGGGCGATCCGGGATCGCTGGGCCTCCTGCCCGAGGGACAGGTCATCCTCGCCGACTGGGAGGAGGTCTCCACCGGTCAGCCGCGGTACGACCACACGCGCGAGCTCGTCGAGGAGCCGTACAACGCCGTCTTCCAGACCACGAGCGTGGGCAGCTCGCGCACCGTCGATTACACGACGATCTCCGCCGACACCGACGCGTCGCTCTTCGACTTCGACATCGTCCACTGCCAGTCGCAAAGCAACGCGGGCAACCAGGAGTCGAGGCCCCAGGCGTGGGCGAAGAACATCATCTCCGGCGGCGGCGTATACCACCGCGACACGGCCACCCTGGGCGACGACCTGTGGGGCAGCGGCGGCTCCACCGGGCCGGCATCGGACGGTCGCATCAAGCCGACGCTGGCGATGTTCTACGACCGGATCCGCACCATCTCCGGCGGGAACGGGTACACGCAGAACTTCGGCGGCACCAGCGGTGCGACGCCCATGATCTGCGGCCACGTCGGACTCTTCTTCGAGATGTGGTCCGACGGCCTGTTCGGCAACGCCGCGGATCCCGGCGGCACCGTGTTCGAGAACCGCGCGCACATGACCACCGCGAAGGCGATGCTCGTGAACACGGCCGTGCAGTACGACTGGCTCTCCGGCGGGCCCAACGCCGACATCACGCGTATGCGGCAGGGCTGGGGCATGCCCGATCTCGCGAACATGTACGACCAGGCCGTCGCGGGGACGATCTTCGTCGTGGACGAGACCGACGTCCTCGCGATCGGCGATCGCGCGATCTACCAGGTCCGCGTCCCGGTCGGGGGCAGCGACGAGCTCAAGGCGACGATGACGTACGCCGATCCCCCCGGCGTGCCCGCGGCATCGCAGCACCGCGTCAACGATCTGAACCTCAGGGTCACGTCGCCTGGCGGCACCGTCTACTGGGGCAACAACGGGCTCGTCGACGGCCTCTACTCGACGCCGGGCGGCGATCCGAACGACATCGACACCGTCGAGAACGTGTTCATCGCCGATCCTGAACCGGGGACGTGGATCGTCGAGGTCATCGCAGCCGAGATCAACGAGGACGGACACGTCGAGACCGGCGGGCTGGACGCCGACTTCGCACTCGTCGTCAGCGGCGTGCTGTCCGACTGCCTCGGCGACCTCGACGGCAACGGCGCGCTGGGGTACGGCGACGTGCTCGCGATCCTCGCCAACTGGGGAACGTGCCAGTGCCCGGAGGACATCGACTCGAACGGCACCGCCGGATTCGAGGACATCCTCTTTATCCTGGCGAACTGGGGGCCGTGCACGGCCGGCGCGTGCTGCCTGCCGGACGCCGCATGCTTCGTGGACGCGCCCGAGGCGTGCGCCGCCGCCGGCGGAACATACCGGGGCAACAACACGACGTGCGACGAGACCTGCAACGGCGCCTGCTGCCTGCCCGACGGATCCTGCGAGGAAGGAACCGTCGAGGCCGACTGCCTGGCGGCGGGCGGTCTCTTCGGCGGCAACGGCGACACCTGCGAGACGGGTTGTCGAACGGCCGCCTGCTGCCTCCCGCAGAGCTGCGTGGTCGTCGTGGAGGAGTTCTGCACGGCGATGGACGGCACGTGGCGCACGCCCGGCTCCACGTGCGAAACGCAATGCGATCTCTCCGCGGACGACTGCGCGAACGCGGTCGTGGTCACGGACGGAAGCTACTACTTCTCGACGATCGGCACGTCCGAAGCGGGGCCGGACCTGCCGGGATCCTGTGACGAGGGTGCGGGCCTCGCGTTCGTGCGGGACGTCTGGTTCCGTTACCAGGCGCCGGTCACGGGCTTCGCCCTGGCCAGCGTGTGCGACGCCAACTTCAACAACCGGATCGCGATCTACGAGGACGGAAACTGTCCGGGCGACTTCCTCGCGTGCGCCGACGACGTCTGCGGCGTCGCGAACACGCGCGCCGAGGCGGCGTTCCCGGTCGAGGCCGGTGCGGTCTACCTGGTCCGGATCGGCTCGCGCTCGAGCGGTTCGGTCGGGACGGGTACGCTGGACATCGCGTCGGGGCCGTGACGCGGGATCGACCGCCTACTTGTTCATGCGCTCGATCACGCCCGTGCTGCCCAGGCCGGGACGTTCCGCCAGGATGCGCAGATCGAGCCCGAGCTCCTGCACCGTCGCGTACTCGTTGATCTGCTCGGGCCGGTAGTCGCCGCCCTTGACGAAGACCTCCGGACGCAGCGCGTGGAGCAGCTCGCGCACGGTCGGTTCCGCGAAACACGTCAGGTAGTCGATGCATTGCAGCTCGGACAGGATGTCGAGACGGTCCGCGAGCGGGTAGATCGGCCGCCCGGGCCCCTTCTGCGTCGTCACCTGCGCGTCGTCGTTCACGGCGACGACGAGCACGTCGCCCTGCCGCTTCGCCTCGCGCAGGTACGTCACGTGCCCGGCGTGGATGACGTCGAAGCAGCCGTTGGTGAAGACGATCGTGCGACCCGCCTCGCGGTGGACCGCGACCTCCACGAGCAGCTCATCCAGCGTGCGGATCTTGCCGTCGAGCCCGCGCTCACGGGCGAGGATCTCTCGCTGCACCTGCGCGAAGGCAATCGGCTGCACCCCGAACACCTCGACCTCGAGACCGGCGGCGGCGTTGGCGAACTGGACGGACTCGAGCCACGTGAGCCCGTTCGCCCGTCCCGCGGCGAGCGCGGCGAGCACGATGTCGCCCGCCCCCGTGACGTCGTAGACGCTCCGGGCGACGGTGGGGACGAGCTGCGGCTTGCCGCCCCTCTCCTCGAGCAGCGCGCCGTGACGGTCGAGCGTGAGCACCACGGCCTCCACCTCGAGCTCGCGGCCGAGCTTGGCGGCGAGCCCCGCGTTGTGAAGCTCGCTGGCGTCCAGCGGCGTGTCGAGCCCGGTCGCGCGCTCGGCCTCGGAGCGGTTGGGCGTGACCGCCGTGGCCCCCTTGTACTTCGCGTAGTCGTCGATCGCCGCGGGATCGACGAGAATCGGCTTGCCGGCCGCGCGGCAGAGCGCAATCACGCCCCGGCAGACCGGCTCGGAGCAGACGCCCTTGTCGTAGTCCTCGAGGCACACGACGTCGGCGGCGGAAAGCGCGGCGCCGATGCGCTCGAGCAGCGCGGCGCACACGTCCTCGCCGATCGCCTCGCGCGACTCGATGTCCACCCGGAACATCTTCTGCGGATGACGGTGCTGGGCGAGACCCACGAAGCTGCGCTTGATCGTGGTCGGCCGCGCCGGATCCTCGACGATCCCGTCAACGCCGCAGCCTGCTTCGGCCAGGCTCGCCCGCAGCGCCCGGCCCTCGGCATCCGCGCCGACCACGCCGAAGCACTGCACCGTCGCCTTGAGCGCCCGCAGGCACAACGCCACGTTTGCCGCCCCGCCCGGCCGGTCCTCGCTCCGCGACGCGTGCAGCACCGGCACCGGCGCGTCGGGGCTCAGACGCTCGGCCGCGCCGTACAGGTGCTGATCCAGCATGAAGTCGCCGATGACGAGCGCGGTGAAGGGACGGTAGCCGGCGAGCTTGGCGAGAAGGGCTGTCATGGGTTGCGAACCGCGGCGAGAGCGCGCCGGGACAACGCGGCCTCCCCCTCGAAGACTTCGATCGCGAGCTCCGGCACGACGATCGGGACCCCGGCGATCGCCCAGTCTATCAGGCCGCGGGCCTTGACCCAATCCTTCCCGGTCATGACGATCGCGTCCACGCCGCGGGCCGAAACTCGCAGCCGTTCCAGCCGCGCCGCCGTGTAACGCTCGTGATCCCGCGCGGAGACGACCTGCCCGATGATCGCCCCCGCGGCCGCGATCTGCGCCCGCACCGCCGCCGCGTTGCCGATCCCCAGCAGCGTGTGCACCCGCTTCCCGCGCAGCCAGTCAACCGCCACGACGCGCTCCCCGGCGTCGTCAACCATGCGCAGCCCCGTCCACGCGTGACGCGACCACGCCAGCGGCCGGGCGCCGTGCGCGGACGCGATCCGTTCCGCGAGGCCCGGATCGACCGCCTCCGCCCGCGTGACGATCACGCCGTCGGCGCGGCGAAGGCTCGCGGAAGGCTCGCGCAGGTAGCCCGCCGGCAGCAGGCGATCGTCGAGACCGGATCGCGTCGCGTCGAGGAGCACGAGATCGAGATCCCTCGCGACACGCCGGTGCTGGAAACCGTCGTCGAGCAGCACGCAATCGATCTCCGGGTGCGCGGGCAGGAAGCGAGCGAGCGCGCCCGCGCGATCGGGATCCGCCACGACCGGCACGTCCGGGAGCCGCTCGGCGTACTCCATCTCCTCGTCGCCGGGCTCCCCGCCGCCGGCGCCGTAGCCGCGCATCGCGATCGCCGGTCGATGCCCGTGCGCCGCGAGCAGCGTCGCGAGCCACCGCACGAACGGCGTCTTGCCGGCGCCGCCGGCGGTGATGTTCCCGACCGAGATCACCGGGCGGCCCACGACGACCGGCTCGCTCCGGTCACACCGGCGGTTCCGCCAGGCGACCGCGCACCCGTACGCCCAGCTCATCGGCACCGTGACCGGCGCCAGCACTCCGGGCAGCGGACCGCTCACGGGAAGTCGCCGCCCGTGGACGCGCTCTCCGAGGCGGCCTTCGAGCCGGGTTTCGACCCTCCCGGGGAAGCGCCGCCCGTGCCGGCTTCGGGATCGTCGGCAGGCGGCGTTCGCCGCGCGCGGTCGCGCATCACGTCCGCGAGATACGCCTGCCGGTGCAGGTGCATCGTGAGCAGCCAGTCGGCGCACGCCGTGAAGAAGATGACGATCATCAGGAGGATCGACACGCTCCAGGACACGACGTACATCGTCGGGTCGAGGCGGGGGTCGAGGTAGCTGAGGCCGGCGACGAAGTTCGGGAGCGCGATCAGCATGACCGCCATCGAGATCCGGCGCAGCCGGCGCCGGCCCGGCGGCACGTCGGCGCGGCCGAGGCGGATCCAGTACCACACGAGGTACCCGGCGATCAGGATCGCGATCGGCCCGGTCAGACGCGGATCGAGATGGACGGCCGCGATCACGTCCGGTTGACCTCCCGCAGGCGACGCAGCCAGGGCTCGAGCAGCGTCATCGGCAGCCCCATCACCGTCGCGGGGTCGCCGTTGCAGCGGATGTCCCACCCGGCGTCCCGCCGATCCTCGAGATTGTACGCGCCCGCCTTGCCCATCCACTCGCCGGACGCGACATACGCGTCGATCGCGTCCGCCCCGAGCCGCCCCACGCGCACCTCGGCTTCGTCCACCGCGAACCAGCGTCGCAAGTCCCGCAGGGCGATCACGCACACGCCCGTCATCGTGACGTGTGCGTCGTCCTGGAATCGCTCGAGCATCGAGCGGGCGTCGGCGGCGTCGCGCGGCTGGCCGAGTATGCGCCCCTGGTGCACGCAGATGGTGTCCGCCGCCAGCACGGAGCCGGCGCGCGGACCGCCCGCGCGGAGCACATCGGCGACGGCGCGGCCCTTGAACCACGCGAGCGACGACACCCACTGCCGCGGCGTGACGCGACCGGGCACGAGGTGGCCGTCGTCGACCGGCGGCGTATGCGTGCGAACCGGCACGCCGGCGTCGGCCAGCAGGCGGGCTCGGCGCGGCGAGCGGCTCGCGAGCCACACCGGACCCGGCGCGGGGGGATCGAACACGAACGAACGGGGCCGCGCCGACTCGATGCTCATGACTCGACGCTCGCTCTCTTGGGCGCCTCGTCGGATCGGGGATCGCGCGCGACGGCATCGATCCGCTCGATCACGTCCTCGACCTCGATGAGCCGCATGAGCGCGTCCCCGCGCGAGGCATCGCGGTAGTTGACGGGCGGCCCGTCGGGGACGTACCGGCGCACGACGGCGTCAGGGCGGCCGTACGGGCCGACGCGATCGGGCTCCGTCGGACCGAAGAGCCCCACGCAGGGGCGATCGAATCCGATCGCCATGTGCAGCGGGGCCGAATCGTTGGCCACGAGCAGCCCCGCCTCCGCGATGGCGGCCATCGTGCCCCCGATCCCGGTGCGCCCGACAAGGTCCACCGTGCGCGAGGCGAGGTTCCGCTCGGACGGCACGATGCCCGCCACCTGCGCCGCTTCGTCCGGGGCGCCGATGATCACGACCCGCTCGAAGCCGCGCTCCAGAACGTGGCCGACCAGGGTCCGCCAGCGCTCGACCGGCCAGCGCTTGGTGATCCACCGCGCGGTCGGGGCGAACACCGCGTACCGTCCGGTGACGCCGAATTCGTCGCGCGCCCGGGCCCACCAGGCCCGTTCCTCGCCGGCGACGTACAGCCGCATGTCGTAGACGGGCTCGATGCCCTCGCCCCGCACGAGCGCGAGCATCGCGTCCACCGCGTGGGCGGAACCGTCTACGCAGTGCCGCACGTTGTACGCGAGACCTGCAAACTCGCGCGCGGGACGCGGGCCGACGCGGCGCCGGGCGCCCGTCGCGCGGGTGATCAGCGCGCTGCGACCGAGGCCCTGGCAGTCGATGGCGAGGTCGTACCGCCGGCGCCGCAGCGAGCCGAACCACCGCGCCGCCTCCAGCGCGACGGGCGGGCGGCGCCACCACCGGGCGAGGCGCGTCCGTGGGAACGCGATCGCCTCGTTCAGGTCCGGGTGCGCCTCGATGGCCGCGAGGAACGCGTCGCGCACGACCCAGTCGATCCGCGATTGCGGGAAGGCCCGCTTCAGACTGACCAGCACGGGCACCGTCCGGCAGACGTCGCCGAGGGCGCTTGGGCGTACCAGGAGGATGCGTCTGGGTGGTGCGTCTGCGGCCATGCCGTCGCGGTTCGGCCTTAAACCTTAAAGAGGAGGCGGAGGACGGATATCATACGGGTTGACAGCGGCGTGGCGCAGACGCCATAGTTGCGCCACGGTTTCGTGCTCGGAGCGGCAATCGAGGGATGCACCTGTGACCGACGGCCCCTCAGCAGACAAGCCGATCGACCGGGAGCCGGAGGAAGGACCGCTCACGCTGGCCGACTCAAGCGAAGGATCGACGCAGCCCGTGCCATCCGACGAGTCCTCGGGAGCCGCGGAATCCGGCATCCGGATCGGCGACGCCGGCGCGAGCAGCTCCGCCGGCGGCTCGGAATCAGCATCGGAGAGGTCCGAGCCCGGCGGCAGCACCACGGGCGGCTTCGAGACGATGCTCGGCAAGATCGTCGTGCAGGCCGGGCTGGCTACCACCGACGAGGTCGCGGCGTGCCGGTCACAGTTGAAGGAAGACAGCTCGGTCGGATCGCCGCAGACGCTGGATGACCTGCTGATATCGAAGGACTACGTCACGCGGCATCAGCTCAACCGGCTGCGCGAGGACTTCGAGGCGAAGAAGTCCGGCCAGCACATTCCCGGCTACAAGATCATCCGGAAGCTCGGCTCCGGCGCGATGGCCACGGTCTTCATGGCCAAGCAGTTGAGCCTCGACCGCAAGGTCGCGATCAAGATCCTCCCCAAGAAGTTCTCCGACAACGAGAAGTTCATCGAGCGCTTCTACAAGGAAGGTCGCTCGGCCGCCCAGCTCAACCATCCGAACATCGTCGGCGCGTACGATGTCGGTCGCGCGGGCGAGCATCATTACTTCGTGATGGAGTACGTGGAGGGCACGACCATCCACGATCACATCACGAAGCACCGCCGTTTCAGCGAAAAGGACGCGATCAACGTGGTGATCCAGGTCGCCACGGCGCTCGAACACGCGCACAGCCGCGGCTTCGTCCATCGCGACATCAAGCCCAAGAACGTCATGATCACGCGGAAGGGCCGCGTCAAACTCGCGGATCTCGGCCTGGCCCGCGCGATCAGCGACCGCGAGGCCGCGAAGGCGGAGGCGGGCCGCGCGTATGGGACGCCCTACTACATCAGCCCCGAGCAGATCAAGGGCGAGATCAGCATCAGCCCCGCGGCCGACATCTACGGCCTGGGCGCGACCTTCTATCACATGGTCACGGGACGGGTGCCGTACGAGGGAAAGAACCCGTCCGCGGTGATGCACAAGCACCTGAAGTCGCCGCTCGAGCCGCCCGACCACATCAATCCCGAGCTGAGCGCCGGGTGCGCGCAGGTCATCGAGATGATGATGGCCAAGAAGGTCGATGATCGCTACCCGAACGCGACCGACCTGCTCGAGGACCTGGAGCTGATCGCCAGGGGAGAGCCGCCCCACTTCGCTCACCGCTCCCTCGACCATGCGGCGATCACCGAGGCGATCACCGACGTCGCGACCGTTCCCGCGATCCCGGAGACGGTTCGGCAGTCGGAGCGTCCGAAGAACCCGCTTTCGCACCCCCTCGTGCTCGCCATCGTCGTCGCGCTCGTGATGAGCCTGATCGTGAACGCGGTGCTCATCGCCATCATGAGCAGTGGCTAGCAGCCCGTTGAAGAACTGCGACGCCGCCGGAGCACGATCATTTCCGCCGTGGACGGCGTCGCCAAACCTCGCTGCAAGCGCCAAATACGGCGTCGGTTCGGCTCCTTGCCACGACGAAAAGCATCGCACTCAGGCAACGCCCCAGTTCTTCAACGGGCTGCTACAGGATGGGACATCCTGTCTGGCTCCGCCCCCCGCCGTGCCGGCCCCGCGGCGCCACGATAGGATTCGGCCATGGAACTCTACATCGACACCGCGAACATCGACGAGATCCGCCAGGCCGCCGCCCTCGGCGTGCTGGACGGCGTCACCACGAACCCGAGCCTCGTGGCGAAGGAGGGCGTGGACTTCCACACGCGTCTGCGCGAGATCTGCGCGGTCGTCGCGGGACCGGTCAGCGCGGAGGTGGTCTCGACCGGGCACGACGGCATGATCGCCGAGGCCGACGAGCTCATCACCATTGCGGACAACATCGTCATCAAGCTCCCCTGCATCGAGGAGGGTCTCCGCGCCTGCAAGACGCTCTCGGACCGCGGGGTGCGCGTCAACATGACGCTGTGCTTCCAGCCGCTCCAGGCCCTGCTCGCGGCCAAGGCCGGTGCGTTCCTCATCAGCCCCTTCATCGGCCGGATCGATGACATCGGGAACGACGGCATGGAGCTCGTGCAGCAGATCCGCCAGATCTACGACAACTACGGCTTCGACACGAAGATCCTCGCCGCCTCGATCCGCCACCCGCAGCACATGGTCCAGTCCGCCCTTCTCGGCGCCGACGTCGCCACGGTGCCGTTCAACGTCATTCGGCAGATCCTGAAGCACCCGCTCACGGACGCCGGCCTCGAGCGGTTCCTCGACGACTGGAAGGGAGCGCAGGCGAAGGTCAGCGGGACGGCGGTGATGGCGTAGATCCGCGCGTCCTCCCGAGTGCCCCGGTGGTGTGCCGCGACAGGGCCGGGTGTGTATGCAAGGAACGAGGCGCCAGGGTCGTCCCGACTCAGACCGAGCCGTCAAGACCGAGCCGTCAAGACCGAGCCGTCACGCCGAGCCGTCAGACCGAGCCGTCAGACCGAGCCGTCA
>CAZXBB010000229.1:0-17678 GCA_964638815.1 uncultured Isosphaeraceae bacterium | reverse complement strand
TCCTGCAGCTCACACTTCGACGTTCCGACCCGCTAGTGCGACGGCGGCATCCTGCCGCCTGCGCGTGGGACGTTTGGGACTGGGTCGGGCTGGTTTTCGCAGACCCTCCGGGTCTGCAGAAGTCGCGCGGCGACCGGCGGCATCCATGCCGCCTTGGTTTGAGACGTTCGGGGCCGGGCGCGATGGGGGTGGGACGGACGTTTGGGGCCGTGCGCGCTACCCCCAGGGATCTTCGCTGCGATGCGCGTACCACAGGTCGAAGCGTTCGCGTCTGCCCAACGCGCTGCGGCCGAGGAGCATCATCACCGCGACCTTGAGCATCGTGCCGAGGATGGTCGCCGCGGAGTATGCCCGGAGCTTGCGGCCGGAGGTTCTGACCGGTGCATCGATCACGTCGAACCTGCCGAACTTTTTCATCGCGCGGCTGAAGTACACTTCTTCGGCCGCGAAGAGTGTCTCGTCGAACCCGCCGACCGCGGTGAACGCGTCACGAGTCGCGTAGACATAACATCCGGCGGCCTGGCGGAAGGTCCGGTTGACCCACAGCGCCGGCGGCAGCATCAGACGGACGTAAAGCGGAACGGGCGGGTCGAATTCCACCGAGGCCCCGCCCCCGTCGGCACCATCGTCCAGAGCCGCGAGAGTAGCCCGGTAGACATCCGCCGTGATCGTCGTGTCCGCATCGACGAAGACGAACACATCGCCCCCTGCCGCTGCTGCACCAGCATTCCTTGCCGCGGCTATCTGGCGGCGATCGATCGATATCACTCGCGCCCCAGCCTGCTCGGCGACGCGTCCGGTGGCGTCCGTTGACGCGTCGTCAGCCACGATGATCTCGAACGGCCGAGACTGCTGATCATCGCCCGGCCTCGCCGCGTCCTGGATCGACCGGATCGTACGACCGATGAGCTTCTCTTCGTTATGTGCGGGGATGATGAATGAAATCATCGGTCGTGAGCTCTCCACGCGAGAGGCCGTGCGCCCTTCCCTCGTCAACGCTGCCGATTGTCCGGCGCCGACTTGTCAGGGTACGCGGGCGGCGGAAGGGCCGGTACCGGCTCCTCGCGGATCTTCCTGTTGAGATACGCGATCGCCGCCTCGAGCTGCGCGTCGCGTCCGTTGAACGTCGCGTGCGGGAGGTTGTCGACCACGACGTCGGGCTCGACGCCGTGACCCTCGATGAGCCATGTGCCCTCGGGGCCGTAGACGCCGAACTCCGCGGCGGTGGCGATGCCGCGATCGACGAGCCGGTTGCTCGACGTCAGCCAGATCTCGCCCCCCCAGGTGCGCGTGCCGAAGACGCGGCCGAGATCGAGCCGCTTGATGCCCTCCGTGAACGCCTCGCCGTCGGACGCCGTCCACTCGTTGCACAGCACGGCGACGTGCCCGCGGAACGCCTGCTGCATGTTCCATGTCGGCGACTGCCCCACGCGCTGGCTCCAGTAGAACCATGCCTTGCGCAGGAGACGGCCGATGATCCAGGAGTCGATGTTGCCGCCCCGGTTGTGCCGCACGTCGATGATGAGCCCGCTGCGCGTGAACACCGGGTAATACTCCCGCGCCCACTCGGTGAAGTTGCCGCCGCCCATGGCCCGGAGGTGGACGTAGCCGATGTCTCCGTCGCCCGCCTCCTCCACCGCGAGCCGCCGCGTGTACTCCCACTCGTGGTAGCGCAGATCCGCGTCGTCCCCGGTCGTCATCGGATTCACGATGACATCGCGCGGCGCGGCGGCGTCGCCGGAACGCACGCGTGCCAGCACCTGCCGGCCCGCCTGGTCGCGGAGCAGGACGCCGATGTCGGGCACCGCGAGCGTCGGCGTGCCGTTGATCATCTCGATCACGTCGCCGGAGGCGACGTCCACGCCGGGCGCCGCGAGCGGGCTGCGCCGCTCCGGCGTGTCGGGATCGGACCGGTACACGTGGACGACGCGGTACCCGCCCGCCGCTTCGTCGCGGCGCAGAACGGCGCCCAGCGTCGCCGCACGGATGTCGTCTGGGCCGGAGCGCGTCTCGCCGCTCCGGACGTAGATGTGCAGCGCTGCGAGCTCCGACACCATCTGCGCGGTGAGGTCCGACAGCTCCTCGCGCGACGTGACACGGTCGACCAGGGGCCAGTAGCGTTCGAGCATCCCGTCCCAGTCGACGCCGTGCATGTCTCGATCGTAGAAGTAGTCCCGCTCGAGCCGCCACGCCTCGAGGAACATCTGCCGCCATTCTTCGCGCGGGACGATGGACAGCTTCCAGCCCGACAGGTCCACCTTCGTCTTCTCGAGCTTCGTCTCCTTCGGCGCGGCGTCGACGAGATGGAAGTCGTCTCCCTTGCGGATCAGCAGCTTCTTCCCGTCCGCGGACGCCTCGTAGCTTCGCACCTTCTCCACCACCGTCGTCACCTCGACGTCGATGCGCCGGATGGGCACGGCCTGGAGCGTCGCGGTTGACGCGCCGGCGTCGCGGCTCAGCCAGAAGACGCCCTTGTCGTTGACGAAGAGATCACCGTAGTTGCCTGCGGGAACGGGGACTTCGTAGAGACGCGTCGTGAGGCCTTCGGTCTCGATCTCGATGGGCGTGATCGCGTCCGTGTCCGCGTCCGGGTCCGCGTCCTTGGCCGTGTCCGTGTCCGCGTCCGCGTCCGCGTCCTTGGCCGGGTCCGGATCCGTGTCCGGGTCCGGGTCCGTGTCCGGGTCCGGGTCCGGGTCCGGGTCTGTGTCCGTGTCCGTGTTTGGGTCCGGGTCCGGGTCCGCGTCAGCGTCATCGTCGTGCAGCTCGTCGCGCGGCGCGAACGGCGAGCGCAGGCCATCGCGCAGCGCAAGCATGTAGATTCGCGTGCGCTTGTCGAGGAACGGCTCCGGCTGGTAGTTGCCCCACGGGCTGCCGACGACCGAGCGCAGGTTGCGATCGGAGAGCATGTACAGCCAGTCGCCGTCCGGCGCCCACGACGGGCTGTAGCTGTCGAACCGGTCTGTCGTCGCGTTGACGATCCGCTCGCCTTCCACGTCGTAGACGCGGATCTGCCTGAACTGGTTTGACGCGGCCGCGACGTAGGCGAGCCACCGGCCGTCGGGCGACCATGTCACCTCGCTGAAGTCGTCGAGCTCCGAAGCCTCGACGAGGCGGTCGCGGCCCGTCTCGACGTCAAGCACGTAGAGCCGGAAGTTCTTGTCCCAGTGCGCGATGAGGCGTCCGTCGGGGGACGCGACCGCCTGCCAGCGCAGGACGGCGCCATCGCGCGTGACCTGCGCGCCGTCGCCGACGCCGTTGGCGGGCAGTGTCCAGATCTCGACCTCGCCCGTCTCGTCCGAGAGCACCACGAGCCGCTCGCCGTCCGGCATGAACCGTGCGGCGCGGTAGCGCACGCCCTGGCGTCGCGACGCCTCGACGATGCGCCCCTGCCGGTGCGGCACGACGAAGACGCGCCCGCGCGCGGTGAGCACCACGTGCTCGCCGTCCGCCGACGGATGCGCCGCCGTCACCCACCCTGCGGGCTCGTCGATCCAGAGCTCGCGCGTCTGATCGAGGTCCGAGACGAGCGTGACCGGCACCGCGTCGTCGCGGTCGGCGGCGACGTCGTAGATCCGCAGGTCCGCGCCGTGCTGGTACACGATGCGGCCGCCCTGCTGCCGCGGCGACCGGACCTCCCAGCCGACGTGCCGCGTGTGCTGCCGAAGGTCCGTGCCGTCGGGACGCATCGACCAGAGGTTCATCGTGTCGTCGCGGTCGGACGCGAAGTAGACCCGGCCGCCCCACCACATCGGCGTCCGGCTCGTGCCCGGGTAGTCGGACGTGAGCGGAGCGGCCTCGGCGTCGCCTTCGGTGAACCGCCAGATCTGCTGCGCCGTGCCCCCGCGGTAGCGCTTGGTGTGGCTGCCCTGGAACGGCAGACGCGTGAAATAGAGCGTGCGCCCGTCGTCGTCCCAGGTCCCGTCCGCCGCCTGCGCGAGCGGAACCAGCGTCGGCGTCGCGGCGACGTCGTCGCGCGTGACGTCCAGCCGCAGGAGCTGATCATCCGGGAGCGTCGCGTAGGCTCGCGTGGCGCAGACGATCGCGCCGTCCGGCGTCCAGCCCGCGATCCCTCGCGGCGCGCCGGCCCAGGTGCGCCGGACCGGACGCCCCCCTTCCGCCGGCATGGTGTAGACCTCGGCCGGTCCCTCGTAACGACCGATGAACGCGATCGTCGCGCCGTCCGGCGAGAAGGCGGGCGACGTCTCCTCCGACGCGTGCGACGTGAGGCGACGGGCCGCGCCGCCGTCGATCGGAACCCGCCACAGATCACCCTCGGACACGAACACGATCGTGTCACCGTGGATCGCGGGCTCCCGGTAGTACCCGACCGTCCCCGCCGTCGCGGCCGGGGCGAAGAGCAGCGTGAAGACGAGGGCGGCGGTCCGCGTGTGCATCGTTCCGGTCCTCCGTGGGTGTGGGCCCGATCGTAGCAGGACCCGCCGTCCGGACCGGGTTGCTGCACCAGCGGCGTCGCTGCCAGGCGCACCGTTGCGGGTCCCGGCCGCGCGGGGCCGGCGGGGCGTCGCGCGCAGGCGTCCCATGGGTCGTCGCGCGGTCCGGGCGGGTCGCGACCGGCGGGTCGGACGATCCGGGCGGTCCGGACGATCCGGGCGATCACGACGATCCGGGCGGTCACGACGATCCGGGCGGTCCGGGGTTCACTCCCACCCGGCGCCGGACGCGCGACCGGGCGGGCTCCTCGCGGCGATCGGGACGCGGCGTTGACCCCTGCCCCGGGGAACGCCGATGACCCGGGAGGAGAACGCCTCCATGACCGAGCCCACGACCAGCCGCTCGCACGACCACCCGCACGACCCGGGCGCCGACCCGTGCCCCGTCGCGCAGGTGACGATCGACGAGGAGCAGGGCGTGGCGCGCCTTCGCATCCCCGGCGCGCTCGACCCGACGCGACTCGACGTCGCGGCGCTCATCCGCCTCGCGCGCCGGAACCAGGTCGCGATCAATCCGACCGTCGAGTCGCGGATCGCCTCCGCCGCCGAGGCGTTCCGCGCTCGCGCGGAGACCATCGAGTGCGTGATCGCGGAGCGCCGCGATCCCGTTGACGGAACGGACGGCCGGATCGAGTGGATGGAGGGCTATGAACCGAGCGCAGGCACGACGGAATCCGGGACCGCCGATTCCGGGCGCGTCGATCACTACAGCAGAGTCCACTACATGCAGGTCGCCGCCGGCGCGCACGTCGCCACCATCCACCCTCCGACTCCCGGTGAGCCGGGTCTCGACGTGGGCGGTCGCGCGATCGCGCCCGCGCCCGGAAAGCCCTGCGACGTACGGGTCGATCGCACGCTCGACGTCCGGGCTGGCAGGGTGCTCGCACGCGACCGTGGCGTCCTCGAGTTCGCCGACCGCACGCTTCGCGTCTCGAGGCTGCTCGAGGTTGACGGCTCGGTGGACTTCAGCACCGGCAACATCGACTTCGACGGCACGGTCGTCGTGCAGGAGGGCATCCAGGATCATTTCGCCGTTCGCGCGACCGAATCCATCGTCGTCCATGGGCTGATCCAGTCCGCCCGCCTGGAGTGCGGGGGCAACCTGATCGCACACTGCGGCATCGCCGGACGCGAGCGCGGACGGATCACCGTCGCCGGAACACTGGAGGCCGGCTACCTTGATCGCGCCCGCGGCACGATCGCCGGCGACCTGGTGGTCGCCCGGGAGATCATGCATTGTCGGCTCGACGTCGGTGGGGAGCTCCGGGCCGAGCGCGCCGCCGTCATCGGGGGTGACTCGACGGTTCGGTACTCCGCCTCCATCGGGCGGATCGGCAGCCCGTCCGAAATCGAGACCACGCTCGTCGTCGGTCGCATCGCGCTGCTTGGACGGGTCGAGCGGCTGCTCGCGCGGCTGCTCGCCCAGGATGTGGAGCTCGTGGCGCGTCACGGCGAGCCGCCGCCACTCGAGCGCGATCATTGCGCCGGCCGGGCGCCGCGGCGTCTGCGCGGAGTTGACGACCGGTTCCGGGAGCTTCGACAGCGAATCGCATGGTGCCGGGACCAGCAGGCGGCGCTCGAGGCCGGCCGGGACGCGATCGCGGTGGGGCTCGAGGTCGGCGTCGTGATTCACGCCGGCGTGCGTCTGCTCGTAGGGCCCCACGAGGTGATCGTGAAGACACGGCTCGCGGGTCCGCTCCGCATCGACTGGTATCAGCTCGACGAGCCGCTGCTCTCCACCGGGGGCGGCCACTCGTGCCCTCTGGCACACCGCGCGGAGACGCACCTCCGCGCGGCCTGATCGCCGGTGGCGCCCAGGGTCCGTCAGACAGAGCCTACGCCCGCTTCATGCAGCACTGCTTGAACTTCTTGCCCGACCCACACGGGCACGGCTCGTTGCGGCCGATGGTCGGGGCCGCCCGGGCCGGCTGGCGTTGCGGGCGACCCTCCGCGCCGGACGGCGCGCCCGCGCGCTCCGCGGCCTCGATATCACGACGCTGGGCCGCGGTACCGGCGACAGCGGCGGCCGCGGCGGCGGTCGCCGGCTGCGCGACCTGCGCCGGGCGCCGATCGTGGGCGGCACCGCCGCCGTTCGCCGGTCCGGACGCGGGCGCGGCCCGCTGCGGCGCGGGGCGCCGCGGGACGACCTGCGGCGTGAGCTTCGCCTTGAAGATCAGGTCGGTCACCTTGTCGCGGATCGACTCCTGCATCTCCTCGAAGAGCCGCGCACCCTCCCGCTTGAACTCGATGCGCGGGTCGCGCTGGCTGAACGAGCGCAGGCCGATCGACTCCTTGAGCTGGTCGATCGCGTAGAGGTGGTCCTTCCACGCCTGGTCGAGAATCTGGAGCAGCACCCAACGCTCGAACTGCGTCAGCTCCGCACGCAGCGTCGCGGCGATCTTCTCCTCGGCGACGGTCTTCGGATCGTCGACCGCGCGTTCCTTCTCCTCCTTGGTGAGCATCACGCCGACGTGCTTGCGCAACCACTCGTCCAGCTCGTCCGGTGACGAGCCGGCGGCGACGGCGCGCTCGGCGCGATCGGCGATCCGGTTCTCGTCCCAGCTCTCCGCCTCCTTGACGAGGATCCGGCCCAGCTCGGCGGGATCCGGCGTCGGCAGCGCGGTCGGGCTCCACTCGAGCTCGTACCGCGCGCGCACCCAGTTGCAGAACTGCTGGATCGCCTGCTGCGGATTGTGGGCCATCCCCGCCGTCGTCATCTCGATCGCGAACTCGACCGGGTAGGTCACCTCGCGTCGCTCGTACTGGGCGCGGGCGTGCGCCATGATCTTCCCGACGGCGACCTGCGGATCATCGATGCCGACGAAGTCCTCGGCCGTGAACCCGCCCGCGAACTTGTTCACTGCCCACTTCGCGAGCTCCTTCGCGGGGTACTGCTCGACGAGGTACTGGTCGAGCGGCGCGAGGTCGGCGTCGTCGATGGCCTTGTCCGCCGCGGCCTCGATGAACCGCCCGATCTCGCGCCGGCTCATCTCGCGCAGCGTGGACAGCTTCACCCCGGCCTTGAAGTTCGCGTTCGCCCAGTCCGCGAGGCTGCTGTAGTCCCACTGGTCGGGATCGCCCTCCTCCGGCAGGTACTCGTTCATCGTGAGACGGATCGCGTTCGCCGCCTCCTCCTTCGCGTCCACGTGCAGAAGGTTGTGCAGGTCCTCGCGGTCCTTGCGGCGGATGCGCTCCGGGTCGATCGAGACGTTGAGGTGCTCGCGAACCCACTCGCCGATGCAGTTCGCGACGTAGTTCTTGTCGAGGAACCGGTACGCGGCGTCGGCGACGGACTCGTCGATGTGCTCGAAGATGAGCTGCTTGACGCCGTGTCCCTCCAGCACGTTCTGACGCATGCCGTAGAACTCGTGCCGCTGGTGGTCCATGACCTCGTCGTACTCGAGGATGTTCTTGCGGATGAGGAAGTTGCGCTCCTCGACCTTGCGCTGCGCGCGACCGACGGACTTGCTGAGCATCGGGTGCTCGATCGCGTCCCCTTCCTTCATGCCGAGACGGCTGAGGACCTTCAGCGTGGTCGGACCCGCGAACATCTTCATCAGGTCGTCTTCGAGACTGAGATAGAAGCGGCTCGAGCCCTTGTCGCCCTGGCGGCCGCAGCGGCCCCGGAGCTGGTTGTCGATCCGGCGCGACTCGTGCCGCTCCGTGCCGATCACGTGCAGGCCGCCCATGTCCTCGACGCTCCGGTACATGTGCAGGCGGTGGAGCTGCGAGGCGCCCGTCGCGTCCAGCTCCTTGCAGATCGCATCCGCCGACATCGAGTCGATCTTGCCTTCGTCCACCCACGTGAGCTCCCGCGCCCAGTGCCGAAGGAGCGCGAGACGCACGTCCTCGTCGGACTTCGCCGCGAGATCGGCCTTCGTCAGGCCCAGATCCTTCGCGGCGATGTGCCGGTGGACCGCGGCGACGATCGCGTCGTCGTTCATGTCGGGCGTGACGTCGCGCGGTGCGATACCGCGTCGCTTCCAGTAGTCCACGAGCGACTCGCGCGTGACGGCGCCGAGCCGGATGTCCGTGCCGCGGCCGGCCATGTTCGTGGCGACCATCACCGCGCCCAGTTCGCCGGCGCCCATGATGATCTCCGATTCGCGCTCATGGTGCTTGGCGTTCAGCACCTCGTGCTCGACCTTGTGCTTGCGCGTCAGCATCTTGCTGAGCGTGTCGGACTTCTCGACGCTCGTCGTGCCCACGAGCACCGGACGCCCGGCGTCGTTGAATCGCTTGATCTCCTCGACGATCGCGTCCCACTTGTCCTTCTCCGACATGAAGACGCGGTCGTTGTGGTCGTTGCGCACGACGGGCACGTTCGTCGGGATCACCACGACGTCGAGACCGTAGATCTCGTAGAACTCCGTCGCCTCGGTGTCGGCGGTGCCGGTCATGCCGGCGAGCCGGTCGTAGAGCTTGAAGAAGTTCTGGATCGTGATCGTCGCCATCGTCTGCGTTTCCTGCTTGATGGTGACGCCCTCCTTCGCCTCCACCGCCTGGTGCAGCCCGTCCGACCACTGCCGCCCGACCATCTTGCGGCCCGTGTTCTGGTCGACGATCACGACGCCGAGGCCCCCGTCCTCGTCCTGCGCGACGACGTAGTCCCGGTCGCGCTGGTACACGGTGTGCGCGCGGATCGACTGCTCGAGCAGGTGCGGCAGGTCGATGTTGTCGCCGACGTAGAACGATCCGAGCCCGGCCCTCTTCTGGGCCTCGTCGATGCCCTCGTGCGTGAGCGTCGCCTTCTTCTTGTCCAGCTCGACCTCGTAGTACTGCGTGTGCAGGTCGCGCGCCCCCTCGAGCTCGGGCAGTCGCTTCTGCGCTGCTTCGAGCCGGTGCTTCATCTCGACGACCTTGTCCTTGTCGCGGGCGTTGCGGATGTCGCCCTCGAGACCGGACATCTCGACGTTGCACGACTGCACCTTGCGGTCGGCCTCGTTCCAGCCGCGCTGGGCCTCGACCAGCTCGCGGGCGAGACGGTCGGCCAGCTCGTAGCGCGGCGTGCTCTGGTGCGCCGGACCGGAGATGATGAGCGGCGTCCGCGCCTCGTCGATCAGCGTCGAGTCCACCTCGTCCACGATCGCGAAGTTGCGGTGCTTCTGCACCTGCTCGGCCGCGCTCAGCTTCATGTTGTCGCGCAGGTAGTCGAAGCCGAACTCCGACGTCGTGCCGTACACGACGTCGCAGCCGTATGCCGCCAGCTTGCCCTGCGGACCCTGCATGTGCATGGGGTGGATCGCCCCGACCGTCAGCCCGAGGCTCCGGAAGAACGGGAACGTCCAGTCGCGGTCACGCTGCACGAGGTAGTCGTTGACCGTGATGACGTGCACCTGCTCCGCCGCCAGCACGGCGAGGTAGGTGGAGAGCGGCGCCACGATGGTCTTGCCCTCGCCGGTCTTCATCTCCGCGATCCGGCCCTCGTAGAGGACGACCGCGCCGATGATCTGCACGTCGAACGGCCGCGCCCTGAACGGCGGGCGGGACTCCGGGTACAGCTCGCGCACCGCCTCGTAGAGCTCGTTCGGGATGTCCACGAACATCCAGGCGGGCAAAGGCCCCTCGCAGCCGAGGAGGTCGCCCTCCGGCGGCCGGGCCTCGGTGGCGTCCATCTTCGCCTTCGTCTCGTCGTAGAGCCTGCGCGCCGCGTCGGGCAGACGCGACGGGTCGAAGCGGTGCTCCGGGTTGAAGATGTTCCGGATACCGACCGCCCGGTCCATCGCTTCGCGGGCGACCGCGAACACCTCGGGGATCATGTCCTTCGGTTTCTCGCCGTCGGCGATGCGTTTCTTGTACTCGTCGGTGCGGCTGCGCAGCCCGGCATCCGTGAGCGCCCGCACCTCGGGCTCGCGCGCGGACACCTGGTCCACGATCCGCAGGTAGCGCTTCACCAGGCGTTCGTTGCGGGTGCCGAACACCTTCTTCAAAACGGCGCTGAAAGCCTTGACGGCCATGAGTCACCTCGTCGTTGTCATAAACTGTCTGAGCGTCGGTCGCTGAATCCGGGAGCCGCCGGTCCGCGCATCGCGGCGCGCACCGGAACGGAGCGTCGGCGTCTGCCTGCCGGAGCAGGGCGCCGGTGGATTCAGGCCGTGGGCGGCGGGAGATCGAGGAGACGCTCGGCGAGCCGTGTCGCTGCGCGGACTTCATCGTCCGCGATGTCGGCGCGCCACGTGCCGTGCCGCCCGGGAACAGGATCGGGCGTGTCGGGCGTCGCCCATGCCGTTGACGTCTGCCCGCCCTTGAGGATCTCGCGGGCCACGGCCGCGACCGCCGCGGCGACGGCCCGGACCGCCTTCGACTCCGAGGCGAGCACCGCCTCCGTCGTGACCGCCCCCACCACGTACGCGGGCGCGGACTGCGCAGTCGCCACGACGGCCATGAGGGCCATGAGCGTGGTGGCGGCCGCGGCGAGCGCGGTCGGGCGGGCTGGAGCCTCGGGTCGGGTCATGCGGTGCGGGTCATGCGGTGCGTCGGGGCAGTAGATCCGGACGCGGCTCGGGACATGGCTCGGGATATGGCTCGGGACATGGGACGATCAATCATATCGTCACACCGGACGGCGAGGACAAGCCCGATGTGATGGGACCCACGGCGAGTCACCTGGGTATACGCCTCCCGGTCGCGCCGTCTCCCGGCAAGTCCTCTCAGCGCCCGGCCCGATACGATTCCGCCATGTCGGCCCTCCGCATGCCCGGCTCGCCCCTTCCCGGCCCCCCCGGCCCCGGCCCCGCCGGCCCCCCCGGCTCCGACCCCGCCGGCGCCGGCTCCGACCCCGCCGGCGCCCCCGGCCACGGGCCCGGAAAGGCGGAACCGGCCGAGAACGGCTCGATCGGGAGCGCCGCCGACAGTGTTGAAGAGCTGCGGCTCCGGGTGACCGGGATGTCGTGCGCCGGGTGCGCGGCCAGCGTCCAGCAGGCCGTCGAAGCCGAGGCCGGCGTCGCGTCGGCGTCGGTCAGCGTGACGAGCGGCACGGCGACCGTGACCGGCCGCGATCTCGATCCGCAGAAGGTCGTCGCGGCCATCGAGCGGCGCGGCTTCGGCGCCGAGCCGATCGCCCGAATCCGCGGCGCCGCGGCGCTTCGCAGCGACATCGAGACGCTCCAGACCCGCAACGAGCGGCAATGGCGTTTCCGCACCGTCGTCGGGTTCGCGGTCTGGATCCCGATGGCGATCGTGCACTGGGGGCTGCCCGCCGCAGCCGGAGCCGGATGGATGCCGTGGTTCATGCTCGCGGGCGCGACGATCGTGCTCGCCACGGCCGGGGCCGGCTTCTACCGGTCGGCGTTCCGCGCGGCGCGCCGCCTCACCACGAACATGGACACGCTCATCGCGGTCGGCGCGACGACCGCGTACGTGTTCTCGCTCGTCGTATTCGTCGCGCGGCTCGCCGGCGCGGAGACGACGCAGCCGCTCTACTTCGGCGAGGCCGCGGCCCTGCTCGCGATCATCAGCCTCGGTCACTGGCTCGAAGCACGGGCGACGGCGCGCGCCGGTTCCGCGGTGCGCGATCTCCTTGAGCTCCAGCCGGACGAGGCGCGCCGGCTCACGCCGAACGGACGCATGGAGCGCATTCCAAGCGCCGACGTGCGCCCCGGCGATCGCATCCTCATCCGGCCCGGCGACCGCGTGCCGGTGGACGGCGTCGTGATCGACGGCGGGTCCGAGGTGGACGAATCGATCGTCACCGGCGAGCCGCTCCCAGTCTTCCGCGAGGCAGGCGACGCCGTCGTGGCAGGCTCGCTCAACCGCGAGGGCCGGCTCATCGTCCAGTCGAGCGTGGACGGGCGCGACACAACCGTGGCGCGCATCGCGGTGCTCGTCCAGAAGGCACAGACGAGCAAGGCCGGCATCCAGCGGCTCGCGGACCGCGTGTGTGCCGTGTTCGTGCCGACCGTGCTCGGCGTCGCGGCCCTCACGGTCGCCGGCTGGTGGATCTTCGGCGCTCCGGCGACGGGAATCATCGCCGGCGTCACCGTGCTCATCATCTCGTGCCCGTGCGCGCTCGGGCTCGCGACGCCGATGGCGGTGATGGTGGGGACCGGCGCCGCGAGCCGGCTCGGCATCCTCGTCAAGTCGGCGGCGGCGCTCGAGCGGGCCGGGGCCGTCGTGCGCGTCGTCTTCGACAAGACGGGTACGCTGACCGCCGGCGACGCGGTGCTCACTGCGGTCGCCGTGGATTCGAAACGCGCCCGGCCCGGCGTCGTCAGCCGCGCCGAGCAGGAGCACGAGATGCTCCGGTACGCGGCATCCGTCGAGGCGGTCAGCGAGCACCCGATCGCCCGGGCGATCATCCGCGGCGCGCGCGAGCGCGGCGTCGAGCTTCGCCCGGTCACGGACTTCCGCGCCCTGCCCGGGCACGGCGTGCGGGGGGTCGTCGACGGCCGTCTCGTCGAGGTGATGCGTGACGACGTCGACTCCTGCCGCCTGACGGTGGACGGCGAGCAGTTCGGCACGTTCCGCGTCGCGGATCGCGTGCGGGACGACGCGGCCGAGGCGATCGCGAGGCTGCGGGCGATGGGAGTCGAGGTGTCGATGCTCTCCGGCGACCGGCCCGCGACGGCGCAGGCCGTCGGGAAGCAGCTCGGCATCGCCGAGGCGAACGTGCACGACTCGGCCACGCCGGAATCGAAGCAGCAGCACGTGCGCGGCCTGGGTCCGGGAACGGCGATGGTGGGCGACGGCATCAACGACGCCGCGGCGCTCGCGCAGGCGGACCTCGGCATCGCGATGGCGTCGGGGACGAACATCGCGCTCGAGTCCGCCGACATCGTGATTCCCGGGGCGCACGTCACGGCCGTGCCCGCCACGCTCGACCTGGCCCGCCGCACGCTTCGCACGATTCGCCAGAATCTCTTCTTCGCCTTCGCCTACAACGTGACGATGATCCCCGCGGCGGCTTTCGGCCTGCTCGGTGAGCACGGGCCGCTCATCGCGGCCGCCGCGATGGGCCTGAGCGACATCACCGTGGTCGGCAACGCGCTGCGGCTGAAGCGCGCCCTGGCGGCGGACGAGCCGCCGCGTCGGGAACCGCACGATCCGTGGGGGATGTAACGCCCCGGGGTCGCGTATCACCGGTCGAGCACCGTTCATGGCGAACCCGACGCTGAAGCCGCTGCCCGCCGCCCGGTTCGATTACTGGAGGGCGCATCATCTTCTGAACCGCGCCGGCTTCGGCGGGACGCCGGGCCAGGTCCGCGCGCTGGCGAACATGGGCCTCGACGACGCCGTGGACTACATCGTCGACTACGCCACGATCGACGTGCCGCCGGTGCGAGCCGACGCGTTCGACGCGGGCATCATGCGTCCACTGTCCGAGCAGGACCGCCGGCGGCAGCGCGAGGCGCAGCGCGACGGCGACGAGGACACGCTGAGCGCGTTCCGGGCCGAACGGCAGCAGCGGCAACGCGCCGATCGCCGGCAGATGGCGGCGTTCCAGGAGTGGTGGCTCGAGCGTCTGATCGAGTCGCCGCGTCCCCTCGAGGAAAAGATGACGCTCTTCTGGCACGGGCACTTCGCGACCGGCTACCGCGCCATCGAGGACAGCTACCACATGTTCCGGCAGAACCAGACGTTCCGCGTGAACGCCGTGGGCAACTTCGGCGCGCTCGTGCACGCGATCATCCACGATCCGGCGATGCTGCGCTACCTGAACAACGACCAGAACCGCCGCCAGCGGCCGAACGAGAACCTCGCCCGCGAGCTCCTGGAGCTCTTCATGATGGGCGAGGGCAACGGCTACACCGAGCAGGACATCAGGGAGGGCGCCCGCGCGCTGACGGGCTACACGTTCGAGGACGACGCCTTCGTCTTCCGACCGCGGCTCCACGACGGCGGCGAGAAGCGCATCCTCGGGCACGCGGGCACGTGGGACGGCGACGACTTCGTCGACATCATCCTCGCGAATGACTACACGGCCGAGTTCATCACGCTGAAGCTGTACCGGTTCTTCGTCAACGATCTGCCGGACGGCCCCGACCGGGATCGGCGGCTCTTCCTCCAGAAGCTCTCGCAGCGGTTCCGCACCGGCAAGTACGAGCTCAGGCCGGTCCTGAAGACACTCTTCCGCTCCGAGCACTTCTACGACGACGCGAACGTCGCTGCGCAGATCAAGAGCCCGGTGCAGCTCATCGTGCAGGCGATCCGCGGGCTGCACACCCCCGTGCGCAGCGTGCGCGCCCTCATCGAGGCCGCGGACCTCATGGGCCAGAACATCGGTTACCCTCCGTCCGTCAAGGGCTGGGACGGCGGCCGCGCGTGGATCAACACATCGACGCTGTTCGTGCGGCAGAATGTCCTCGTCTACCTGCTCACCGGCCGGCGCCCGCACGCGTACGCGTGGCAGACCGACGGCGCGAGCTACGACGCGACGCACCTCGTCGAGCATCTGCACACGGCGGGAAGCCCCGACCCGCGCGACGTCGTCCTGTACCTCCTGCGTTTCAACCTCGGCGTGGACCCGCGCCCGCAACGCGTCGAGACGCTCCTCCGGTTCGTCGAGGACGCCGGCGGCCGCATCGACAACGCCGTGCTGATCGGACTGCTGAGTCTCATCGGGGCGATGCCGGAGTACCAGTTGTGCTGAGGCACGGGCGCGAAAGGACGACGGGGCCGTGTCACGAACGGCGGTCGGTGCGCGGCCCTGCGACCGACCCGGCGACCGACCCGGCGACCGACCCGGCGTGCCTCCAGGATCCATGACATGCACGACACCACCGGAACCAGCGAGACCTTCACACGCCGCCTCTTCATGCAGCGCGGACTCACGTTCGCGTCGCTGGCGGCGACCGCGCCGGTGTTCCTCGAGCGCTCCGCGTTCGCGATGGCGGCGCCGTTCGGCATGTCGAGCCGTGCGGGCGTGCCCGACGAGCGCGTGCTCGTCGTCGTACAGCTCGGCGGCGGCAACGACGGGCTCAACACCGTCGTCCCCTACGGCGACCGGACCTACTACGAGGCGCGCCCACGGATCGCGGTGCCCGCGCCCGGACGCGCCGGCGCCGGCCCCCGCAACGACGCGGCGCTGCCGATCGACGACGTCGCCGGCATCGGGCTGCACCCGAACCTCGCGGGCTTCAAGTCGCTGCTCGACGAGGGCGTGGCGTCCGTCGTGCAGGGCGTCGGCTACCCGAACCCGAACCGGTCGCACTTCACGTCGATGGACATCTGGCACACCGCCGACACCGACGCGAAGGGCAACGGGTGGATCGGGCGTTTCTTCGACCACGAGTGCCGGGGCGTTCCGCGTCCGGACGGCGCCGTCTCGATCGGCCGCACCGCGCCGCTCGCGATGATCGGCGACCTCCAGAAGCCGGTGAGCTTCGAGTCGGCCGATCTCTTCCGATGGGTCGGGAAGGACCTGCACGAGAAGCTCGAAGCGCCGTACGACGCGATCAACCGCGCCGGCCTCCCCGGCGCGGACGACGACGGCGGGCAGGCGGCGTTCCTGATGCGCACCGCGCTCGACGCGCAGGTGTCGTCCGACCGCATCCGCCGCGCCGTCGCGAAGGACACGCTCGTGCGTTACCCGCGCGGCCCGCTCGCCGACCAATTGAAGATCGTCGGCGCGATGATCCGCGACGGGATGAAGACGCGGGTCTATTACGTCTCGCTCGGCGGCTTCGACACGCACGCCAACCAGCCCGGCGCCCACGGCAACCTGATGCGTCAGCTCGGCGACGCGCTCAACGCGTTCCACGCGGACCTGAGGAAGCAGGACAACGCGGGCCGCGTCCTGACGATGGTCTTCAGCGAGTTCGGCCGCCGCGTCCGGCAGAACGCCTCCGGCGGCACCGACCACGGCACCGCCGCCCCGATGTACCTCGTGGGCGACATGGTGCGTCCGGGGCTCCTCGGCGAGCACCCGTCGCTGACGAACCTCGACAACGGCGATCTCCGCTTCAACGTGGACTTCCGCAGCATCTACGCCGCCGTCCTCGAGGACTGGATGGGCGCGCCGGCGACGACGGTGCTCGGACGCGCGTTCCCGAAGGCGAAGATCTTCACGTAACGCCAGGGATACCGGACCGATTCGTGTGCCCCGGTCCCCGGCGAGGGCGGGCGGCGCGACGCGCGGCGAATCGATGCGGGCGTTCGGCGACATCCGCGCCGCGGTCGGCGGCCGCGACCTCGCGCGGCACAAGGCGCGGCTGGCGGGGGCGGCGGCCACGGAGCGCGCGGCGGCACGACTGCGACGATTACCGGACCGGGGACCGCGCCCGCCGGACTGCATGTGGCGGTCGCAACGGTTCCTCCACCGGCGCTCAACCGGCCCCATAAGAGCGTCGATAGCACTCGGTATCGCCGTGGGTGCGGAAAGGCCGACGCGATCCGGCCGACAGCATGACCCACGTCGAGGGCCGCTCGCCTTTCGGTGAGCGCGCGGGCGTCCGAGCGGATCTCTGGCTCACGCAATGGCCCGCCTTCGCGGTCGCCGGGGGCTCGGGCTACGGAGGTAACGTCCCATGATCTTCGTCACCGTGGGCGCCCATATGCCCTTCGATCGCCTGACCCGCTGCGTAGACGCGTGGGCCGGCGCGCAGCAACGACGGGACGTCTTCGCGCAGATCGGCACGACCGGCTGGAAGCCGGTGCACATGGAATGGACCGCCGCGCTGGATCCGCTGGAGTTCCGCGAGCGTCTCGCCGCCGCCCGGGCCGTCGTCACGCACGCCGGCATGGGGACGATCCTGACCGCGCTGGAGTTCGGCAAGCCGGTCATCGTCATGCCGCGATGCGCCCGCCGGCGGGAGACGCGCAACGACCACCAGCAAGGCACGGCCCGCATCTTCACCGAAGGGGGACGTGTGACGGTCGCGTGGAACGAGGGCGAGCTGGTCGATCTGCTGCACAACGTGGACCGCCTGCCGGCGCCGCCCCGCCTCGGTTCCCATCCCTCGATCGGGCTGATCGACACGCTGCGCGAATTCATCCGGTGCGGCGCGCGCCCCGGCACGGGGCACCCGGTCCGGACGATCCCGTTCGCCCCGCCGGCGGACGCTCCCGCCGCCAACCGGAAGCGGGCGGCGTGACGACGATGGACGCGCACGCGGGCGCGGACGCGGACGCGGACGCGCACACGCACGCGGACGCATACGCGCACACGGTCGCGCACGCGCACACGGTCGCGCACGCGCACACGGTCGCGCACGCGCACACGGTCGCGCACGCGCACGCGCACGCGCACGCGCACGCGCACGCGCACGCGCACGCGGTCGCGCACTCGCA
>CAZXBB010000228.1:0-1652 GCA_964638815.1 uncultured Isosphaeraceae bacterium | reverse complement strand
GCTTCATCGAGGACAGTGCCGCCGATTACGGCGTACTTCCACACGCGGAGCGTGACATCCGTCCGCCGTTCCCCCTCGCGGAGCGACAGCAGCTGGCCCTGGCTCAGGATGCGCCTCTGGCCGTAGCGGCCCGGGGCATAGCCTTCTTTCGTGGCGTCCAGGTAGTACTCGCCGGCGGGAAGGTCGGCGAAGAAGAACCGGCCTTCGCCGTCCGCCATCACTCGCCCCCCCGGCGCCGCTGGATCCATGGCGAATCTCGGCATGGACAATCTGACGATCGCCTCGGGTACTGGTGCGCCGGTAGTCGCATCGACGACCTGGCCGAGGATCATCCCGGTGCGTGGGCCTTGCGGAGCGCCTTGACGCGGGTCGATGACCTGCGCCCCGGCGCGGACCGTCAGCGCCAGGAAGGCGACCGCTGACGCGATCGCAGCCAGCCGAACGAGGCGAGACATGGTTAGGGGACCATCTTAGAGCAGGTTTCAAACGACGTGGCGCCGGGGCTTTAGCCCGGCCACGGCGGGCCTGAAGGCCCGCCGCTACAGTTTTGAAACGTGCTCTCATCAATCACACCCTTCGCACCGTGTTGAGTCACCGAATGATGCGCTTGATCAGCCCTTGCAGCTTCCGCCGAATCTCGTTCTGCACGGCCCGGCTGAGCGCGGCGGCCGGATCGATCGTCACGCGCGGCGACGCGATCGTGCCCGTGATGCGCGCGGGGACGACGACGCGGCCGTCCTCCTGAGCGACGCGGCGGAGATCGGTGCCCGCCTGCGCGGTGAGCTCGCGCGACAGGACGACGTCGGCCCGCATGTCGATCGTCCCCGCCGGCAGGCCGATCGCCACCTCGCCCGCCATGTCGAAATCGCGCGACGCAAACGTGAAGCCGGTCGATCGCAGCGTCTGATCGTCCAGGGTGAACGCGCCGCCCATGCGCGTGAACGCCGAGCCCGATCCGGCCGGCGGCACGCTTGACGGCTTGCCGAACGCGAGCACGATCGAGCGCACCATCTCGAGTCCGGGCATCACGCCGTCGGTGATCGCGATCCGGCTGGTGCCGCGCGTGCGTCGCAGGATCTCTGCACTCGAAGAGCCGCTCGACGTCACGGACACCGTGCCGCCGAGCTGGCCCGACATCGCCTTCGATCCTCGCGTCTCGCGCAGAATCGTCGCCACGTCCATCCCGCTCACTTCGCCGTGGAGCGTGAGCTGCGGCGAGGCGCCCGTCAGCGCCACGCGCAGCTGACCCTCGAATCCGCCGTCGAACATCCGGAACTGCAGCGGCTGCACGGTGACCTGCGAGGGGCTGATGCGGACGAGCGACGACAGCGACTCGAACCGGTAGCCGCCGAGCTCGCCGTCGGGCGCGCTCACCCCCACCTCGAGCTTGAGCGCGACGGGTGAACGGAGCCGCGGGTCTTCAGACCCGCGGTCTGAAGACCGCGGGCTCCATCCACTCGACACCTCAAACAGGAACGCGAGCAGCTGATCGAGGTTCAGATCGTTCGCACGCGCCCCGAACCGCCCCTCGCCTCTCGCGAGACTCGACATCGTGCCCTGCGCCTCGAGCCGCGTCGCCTCCGACTCTGCGATGATCCGCGGGACCTCGAGTCGATCGCCCGACAGCGACGCGTCGAGATCGACGCGCAGCG
>CAZXBB010000227.1:0-21355 GCA_964638815.1 uncultured Isosphaeraceae bacterium | reverse complement strand
CCCGCTCAGTGGACTCGCGTCGGCGCTATTCCAGCATCTCGCAGACGAGATGAATCACGACCAGGTGCGCCTCCTGCACGTGTGCCGAGTCGTCCGCGTCCACGAGGATCGCGTGGTCGCAGTGCTCGCGGCACCGTCCGCCCGTGCGTCCGAGCAGGCCGATCGTCGTCGTCTCTCGCGCCCGGGCCACGCGGAGCGCGCCGACCACGTTCGCGCTGTCCCCGGACGTCGATAGCGCGACGAGCACGTCACGGCCCGTCAGGAGCGCTTCGCACTGCCGCGAGAAGACCTGCTCGTAGCCGAAGTCGTTCGCGATGCACGTGAGTGCCGTGGCGTCCGCGTTGAGGCAGATCGCGCGGCACGCCGGGCGATCACCCTTCCGGTAGCGACCGATCAGCTCCTCGGCGAGATGCATCGCCTCGGCGGCGGAGCCGCCGTTGCCGCACGTATAGATGGTTCCGCCCGACTTCAGGCACGTCGCGATCGCGACGCCCGCGGCATGGATGCCGGCGGCGCGTTGCGCGAGCCCGCCGACGGCCCGGATGGATCCCTCGATCCGGCGCTCGAGGTCGTCCGGCGTCAGTCCCACGCGAAGGTCTCCAGGTACGAGCGGAGGTGCTGCGCCGTCGGGAAGGCGCGCGCGATCAGGTCGCGACGCAGCCCGCGGCAGATGGATTTGATCTCGGCCGGCTGCGTCGCGTACTTCGTCTTGCCGCCCACCGCGTCGTACAGCATCCGGATGAGATCGGCCACGTCCTCGCGCAGGTGCGCCGCGGTCGGCGCGCCCCAGTGGTAGAAGTCGAGCAGCTTCACGTCGAAGAAGATGCCGCGGCGATTGACGAGCACGTTCGCGTCGTGGAGATCGCCGTGGTACTCCTTCACCCGGTGGATCTCCTCGAGCCCGCGCGTCAGGGCGTGCAGGAGGTGCAGCGCTTCGAAGGGATCGAGGCGCTTGCCCGGCTGCCGGCGGACGAAGTCGCGCATGAGCTCGCCGTCAACGTATTCGCTGATCAGGCAGGTCACGGGCTGGTTCTGCGTTCGGATCGTCTCCGTGTGCACGTACTGGATGACGATCGAGCAGTTCCGCAGACGCTCGAGCTTCTTCGCGTAGAACATCACGGCCCGGTCGCGGACGTTCCGGTGCGGATAGAAGAGCTTCGCCGCGCGGTGCACGCCGGTGCGGGTCTCGATCACCTTGTAGACCTCGCCTTCCCAGCCGGCACCGAGCTTCCGGTCCACGACGTACTTCCCGCCGATGACGCGTCCTTCCGGCAGGTCGAACGCGTCGATGCGGCTGTGGTTGTTCTGCTTCGCGCGCGGCACCGGATCAGCCCTCGGAACCGGGATCGCCCGGGCGGTAGATGATGAACGTCAGGTCGTCCGGCTTCGACGGGTGACCGGAAACGGGGTTGAGCATCCGGTCGCGGGAAAGAGTCGCCAGCGCCCGCGCGACGCATTCCAGCGGTCCCTTGCGGACCCGCCCGACGACCTCCTCGACGTGCAGGTTGTCGAACAGCCCGTCGCTCCCGAGCACGACGGTGTCCCGCGGCGAGAGCGCGAGCGTGGTGCCGATCTCGATGCGCATGTCGGGCGAACCGACGAAGTTCGAGATGACGTGCCGCTCCGCGTGGTGCATCGCGTCGGACTCGTCGAGCAGCCCGGCTTCCACCGCGTAGCCGACGGGGGAGTGCGCGACGGTCTGGAGCTTCACCTTCCCCCGCTGGCCCACCACCAGGATCACCGAGTCGCCGGCGTGGTACGGGCGGATCGTCGTGCCGTCCACTTCGACGACCGCCAGCGTCGTCCCGGCTCCGCTGGTCTCCTCGATCACGCGTGTGTTCGCCGCCTCGAACCCGTTCAGGACCGCACCGCGCAGGGTCGAGTCGCCCGCCTCCGCCGCCTGCACGCTCGTCCCCAGGGCGCGCAGCGCGACGTCGGAGGCCTGGGCGCCCGAAGCGTGTCCTCCCATACCGTCCGCGACGGCCAGGATCGTGCGCCCGGAGCCGATCGGGATCAGGACGGCGCCGTCTTCGTTGGGCTCCTCGCGGGACTTGAGCGGGCTCCGTGCGCAATAGACGGCAGCCGTGCCGCGCGCGAGCGTGATGATCTCGACGCGGGCGATGTCGTCTTCGGACTCAGGAGTGACCGGGGCGGTGCCCATGGAGTCCCTAAGGATAATCGCGCGACTCCGCGACCGCGAGCCGGGCAGGAAGCCGCCGGAAGGCAGGAACGCTCGTCGAAGCAGCGGCGAACAGCCCGTGTTCAGACATCGCGAATAGACGTCGCGCGAGGCGACGGACCCGGATCGGCGTACGAAGCGCCGTTGAGCGCGCGACGTCCGTGCCGTTCGCCTGTTGAGGGCGGCGCACGGCGGGCGTTCGCGTCAGTCCTCGGGTCGCTCCCCGGCCGGCGCCATCTTGACGATGCGCGGATCGAACCGGGCGAGCACCTCGACGAGATCGCGTTGCCTCGCCATCACCGTCTCGATGTCCCTGTAGACGCCGGGCGACTCGTCGAGGCCCGCACTGAGGAGACGCACGCCGCGGTCGGCGAGCTGTCTGCGCACGTCGGACCAGGTGAAGGAGAGCTTCGCCTTCCTGCGCGACATGACCCGCCCGGCCCCGTGGCTCGCCGAGTGCATCGCCGCGTCGGCGCCGAGGCCGCGCACGACGTAGCCGGGGCTCGCCATCGAGCCGGGGATGATCCCGAGCACGTCCGCCCCCGCCGGCGTCGCGCCCTTGCGGTGCACGACGACCTCGCGTCCGTCGTGCTTCTCCTTCCAGGCGAAGTTGTGGTGATTCTCGACGTCGGCGAGGACGCCGGCCTTGAGGTGGCGGGCGATCGACCGGTGGATGATCGAGTGGTTGGCGGCCGCGTACGCGCCCATCAGCGTCATCGCGTCCCAGTACTCGCGCCCCTCCGCGGTGGACAGCGACAGCCATGCGAGCCGCCGCAGCCGCGGCGGCAGCTCAGGGTGCAGGTCCATCGCGAGCCGGGAGTAGTGGTCGGCCACCTGCGCGCCGACGCCGCGGCTGCCGCTGTGGCTCAGGAGCGCGACGTACGTGCCGGGCGCGATGTCGAATCCCGCGGCGCCCCGCTCGACGCGCAGCGTGCCGAACTCGACGAAGTGGTTGCCCGAGCCGCTGGTGCCGAGCTGCGCCCACGCCTTGTCCTTGTGCCGCGCGGTGACCGGCGAGACCGACCAGTCCGCGTCGAGCACCGGGTGCGATCGCCGGTCGCGGAACTGCGCGCCGATACCGAAGCGCGTCTCGCTCTCGATCGCTGCGGCCAGCCGGTCGCTCTGCCCCTCGATCGCGGTGACGGGCAGGTCGAGCACCGTGAGCTTCATCCGGCACGCGATGTCCACGCCGACGGCATAGGGAATCACCGCGTCGTCGGTCGCGAGCACGCCCCCGATCGGCAGCCCGTAGCCGACGTGGGCGTCGGGCATGAGCGCGCCGCGCACGGCGACGGGAAGCCGGCACGCGTCCTCCATCTGCTGCACGGCTTCGGCGTCGAAATCGTCGCCCCACTGCGCCCACGCGGCCGGCTCGGCGCGCTCCGCGAAGGTCGGGCGCGCCGCGACACCGCGCAGCCCCTCGGCGAGCGCTGCGAAGTACCGGTCGCCGGTGTGGCCGGCGGGATCCGCGACGACGTCGGCGATCATCCCGCGCACGACCCGCTTGGCGTGCCCGTCCCGGAGCGCGTCGCCGGCGCTCTCCTGCGCGACGCGGAGGAGCGGGCCGCGGGGGATGCCGAGATTCTGGAGCTCGCGGGCCTTCATTGCCGTCGTCTCCGGGCGTCGCGTGGCGTCTTCGGCCCGCACGGGGCCACGGAAGTGAAGGCCGGGCCCCGGCTCCGCGTGCCGAGCGAGGTCGCGTCAGACGCGGCCCCGCGGGCCGATCGTCCGTGGCCTCCAGGTCGCCGCGTCAACGCTTCGCGCGACACGTCTGTGCGATCGCCCCGATGCGGTCGTACGCCTTCTCCAGCACGTCCTCCGGCGGCAGGAACACGACGCGGAAGTGCTGCGTGCCGGGGCGCTGGCCGAAGCCGCTGCCGGGGACAATCACGACGCCGGTTTCGCGGATGACCCGTGTGCAGAACGTCTCGTCGTCGACGCCGAGATCGATCCGCGGGAACGCGTAGAACGCGCCGCCGGGGCTCACGCAGGTGATGCCGTCGATCGCGTTGAGCCGCTCGACCGTCAGGTCGCGGCGCCGCGTCATGCGCCCCATCATCTCCGCGATGAACGACTGGTCGCCGTCGAGACACGGCGCGATGGCGTACTGCTCGGGGTGGTTCGCGCTGAGACGCGATCGCTCCAGCTTCCGTATCGCCTCGCAGTACTCCTCAAGCTCGTCGGGCGGCCCGCTGATCACGCCCCAGCCGATGCGGAAGCCCGGCACCACGAACGCCTTCGACAGCCCGTTGAACGTGATGATCTTCGCCTCGCGCGAGAGCGCCGCGGTCGAGACGTGCGTTCGATCGTCGTAGAGCAGCTTGTCGTAGATCTCGTCGCTGAAGACCACGATGTTGTGCTCGACGGCGAGATCCAGGATGGCTTCGAGCGTCTCGCGCGAGCAGACGGAACCCGTGGGGTTGTTCGGGTTGATCAGGACGATCGCGCGGGTGCGGTCGTCGATCTTCGACGCGATGTCCTCGACGTCCGGCTGCCACCCGTTCGACTCGTCGAGGTAGTAGCCGCGATTCTCGAGCTCGAACTTGGCGAGCACCGCCGTGTAGAGGGGATAGCCGGGCGACGGGGTCAGGACGTTTTCGCCCGGATTCACGAGAGCCGCGATCGCCATCTCGATCGCCTCGCTCGCCCCCGACGTCACGCAGGTGTGGCAGATCGAACCGATGCCGTTGCGCTCCGCCTGGCGGTTGATCGCCTCGATCGCCGTGGGGACGCCGGAGGACGGCGCGTACCCGTTGTGGTTCGCGCGCATGGCCTCCACGGTCGCGTCGACGAGGTGCGCCGGCGGGCCGAAGTCGAAGACGTTGGGATCGCCGACGTTGAGGTAGAGCATCTCCCGACCGGCCCGGGCGGCCTCGTCGGCGACGAGCAGCACGTCGCGCACGGCGTACCTGATGTCGCGTGTGCGTCGGGCCGGCACGATCGCGCGGGAAGTGGAAATGGTCATCATGGGATCGTAGCAGGGCCCGCGCGGGCGACCGCGTTCGGGGCAGGGCGGGCCGGCGGCGACGGCGTCCGTGTCCGCGATGCGGCGACCGTCACCGAGTCCCGCTGCGCGCGGCCGCGAACGGGTCCGGGGTTCGCGGCTGCGACGGACGGGAAGGCCGGGAACCCGGCGGACGGGAACCGGTGTGCCGCTGCCGCGTCTGACCCCGTCGGCGCCGGCTCGTGCTGCGCGCCGCCGGCGAGGTCTTCGTGCGCTGGCCGGGACCGCGAATTGTGCTACGATCACCCGTTCCCGGCCGCGGTCGCCCGCCCCGGTCGAACTCCGAATTCCAGCCAGGGAAGCACGTTATGAACAGCCGACTCGGGACCTTGCTGAGCTTGCTGACGGCCCTCGTCGTGACCGCCGGGGGGGGGCCGGTCAGCGCCGCGGATCCGATCAACGAGGTCCTCGTGGAGCTCAACAAGACGCGATCGGTCGTCGGCACGCACGACATCAAGAGCTACCCCGTCATCTTCGACGCGTTCCTCGAGCTGGACGAGCCCCCGATCCCTCTCAGCGACGTGTTCAACAACATGACGATCCACCCCGAAATGCCGGATTGGGACGTCGTGTCGGGCTGGGCCGAGAGCAATCCGGAGATGGCCCGGGCGATCCTCGCGTGCGAGAGCAAGACGCTGTTCGGTCTGCCCTACGGTCGCGACCAGGTTGCGTCGGAGTACCGCAACGCCGAGCTCGTCGCCGACCTCGGCGTGGGCGGCAGCCTGCGCGACAACCGGTTCCCGTACCTCGACGCGATCGAGGTCATCGTCACGTTCGCCACCGCCGAGAGCTACCGGCTGCTCGAGGCCGGCCGGATCGACGACGGTCTCGATCTCATGATGGCGAGCATCTTCCTGGTGCGCCAGTGCTGCGACCGGGAGTTCCAGTTCGAGCAGATGTACGCGATCTCGCTGCACATCGAGATGCTCGAGAACCTCCGCGACATTTTCTACGCGTACCGCGACAAGCTCTCCGCGGACACGTGCGCCGATCTCGGCATCAGGAAGCTCCCGTTCCTGCGTCCCGACCGCAGCCGCCTGCTCCTGCCGGAGGGCGACCGCGTCGTGTCCGCGGCGCTCATCAAGGAGGTCTTCGACGACCGAGGCCAGGCCGACCGGGAGAAGTTCGCCGACACCTTCGCGGAGATCCAGTCGAAGGACAGCCAGCTCACCCGCTTCGGCGCCGCCCGCCGGTGGCGGATGATCGCGGAGGTGCACGACAGCAAGGAGGATTCGCTCGACCGCCTCGTGCTCGTCTACAACGACTGGTGGCGACGCTGGCGTGTGGAGACGTACGATCCGATCCTCGACATCAAGACGCAGTTCGATCGCACCAACCCCGTGCGGTACGCGGCGGTGATCTACTCGATGCAGAACGTCGAGAAGCTCTTCGAGGTGCGCAACGAGCTGATCGCGGCCGTCAACGGCACGGCGATGGCCGCGGGCCTTTGCGGCTACACGGTCGCCTACAAGACGTACCCGTCCTCGACGGACAAGATGTACGCGCAGTTCTGTCGCAAGCGGTCGGACCGGGATCCGTTCGACCTCGAGCTCGCGCCGTTCAAGTACCGCGTGCTCGACGCGGATTGGCCGGTGAACACCCCGGTCGGGAGGGTCGAGGTCCCGGAGGGGGAGGGGCTGCTCTACTCGAAGGGCCTCGATCACGAGGACGACCGCGCCAGTGCGCACACCGACAACGGCGCCGCCGACGACCTGATCTTCTGGCCCCCGATGAAGGTGCTCGCGCGCCGGGCGGGGCTGATCGAGTAGCCTCGAGGTCCGGGTCTTGAGGTCCGGGTCGCGTCCCGTGCGTCGCGTCCCGTCCCGTGCGTCGCGTCCCGTGCGTCGCTGATAGTGACGTATCGAGCCCGAGGCGCATTGGGTCGGCGCTGGCGGATGTGCTAACATCCGCCGCATCTCCGGTCATCCGTGTCATCCGTCAGTAGACGCAGGACGCAGGACCCAGAACGCAAGGCTCGAGACTCCGCCCATGGCTGAACAACTCGTCATCGTCGGCTCCGGCCCGGCGGGCTGGACCGCCGGAATCTATGCCGCCCGGGCCCGCCTCGAGCCGGTGTGCTACATCGGCGTGCCGCGATCGAACCCGGCGCCTGTGCTGCCGGGCGGGCAGCTCATGCTGACGACCGAGGTCGAGAACTACCCCGGGTTCCCCGATGGCGTCACCGGCCCCGACATGATGGCGATGTTTCAGAAGCAGGCGGAGCGATTCGGCACGCGGGTCGTCGGCGAGGACATCGTCTCGTGCGACTTCTCGAAACGTCCGTTCACGCTCGAGACGTCCGGCGGCGACACGGTGGAGACGCGCGCGGTCATCCTCGCGACCGGGGCAACCGCGAACTGGATGGGGCTCGAGAATGAGCTGAGGCTCGCTCAGGCCGGCGGCGGCGTGAGCGCGTGCGCTGTGTGCGACGGAGCGCTCCCGATGTTCCGCGACCAGCCGCTGGCGGTGGTCGGCGGCGGCGACAGCGCCATGGAGGAGGCGAGCTACCTCACGAAGTTCGCGTCGAAGGTCTACGTGATCCATCGCCGCGACGAGCTCCGGGCGTCGAAGGCGATGCAGGAGCGGATCCTGAACGCCGACAACGCGGAGGTGCTCTGGAACAAGGTCGTCACGGAGGTCAACGGCGACGACAGGATCACCGGGGTCGAGTTGACGGACACGGTCGAAGGCGGCACGTCCACGCTGGAGGTGTCGGGTCTCTTCGTCGCCATCGGTCACACCCCCGCGACGAAGTTCCTCCGCGGCTCCGGCGTCGAGCTAAACGACAAGGGCTACGTCGTCATGAAGGACCGCACGAGCCGCACGAACATCGAAGGCGTCTTCGCGGCCGGCGATCTTGCGGACGCGATCTACCGGCAGGCGGTCACGGCGGCGGGGATGGGGTGCCAGGCGGCGCTCGATGCGGAGCGCTGGCTGGAGGGACACTGAGCGGGACACCGAGCCCGATACTGAGCCCGACGCGAGCCGGACGGAGTACTGAGCCCGACCCGAGCCCGACCCGAGCCCGACCCGAGCGCGACCCGAGCCCGACCCGAAGGGCGCAGACGCTCACCCCCGCGCCGCCTCGAGTTCCTCCAGCGTATCCGGCGCGATCTTCGTGATGATCTTCGCCCCGACCGCGTCGCCCCACACGTTGATCGTCGTGCGGCACATGTCGATGACGCGATCGACGCCGATGATCACGCCGATCGCGCTGACGGGCAGCGACGACACGCCGCGACCCGCGAGACTCGTGTTGACCGCGGCGATGACGATGACCATGGTTACGAGGCCGGCCGAGGGAATCCCGGCGGCCCCGATCGCGGCGAGCGTCGCGGTGATCATCACGATCAGCAGCTCGGTGAACGTGAGGTCGATGCCGTAGAGCTGGAACAGGAAGACGACCGCGACTGCCTCGTAGATCGCGGTTCCGTCCATGTTGATCGTCGAGCCGAGGGGCAGCACGAAGTTGGCCGATCGCTTCGAGCACCCGCCTTCGTTCTCGGCGCTCTCGATGGTCACCGGCAGCGTCGCGGAGCTCGAATCGGTGCCGAAGGCGGTCATGAGCGCGCGCCGCATCTGCCACATGAAGCGGAAAGGGTTGCGACGGGTGAACACGAACAGCACGGCGGGAAGCACGATGATGCCGTGGATCGCGAGCCCGACGAGGACCGTGGCGATGTACTTCGCGAGCGGCCCGACCAGCGCGTCGAAGCCGATCCGGCCCACCGTCCACGCGACCAGGAAAAAGACCCCGACGGGCGTCATCCAGATGATCCACTGCACGAGCCACATGAGTGCCGCGAACAGGCCCTCGAAGACCTCGACGACCAGACGCGTCTTCTCGCGACCCGCGGCCAGCGCGAGGCCGAGCAGCAGGCCGGCGACGATGACGCCGAGCGTTCGCCCCTGCGCCATCTCGCTGACGACGTTGGTCGGTATGAGCTGGCGGAGGATGTTCATCCACGCGCCGCCGAGGTTGTCCTGGTTCTCGGCCCGGGCCCGCTCGATGTTCGCGGCGACGCCGCTGCTCGCCATGTACTCGCGCTCGGCGTCCGAGACCATCCGCTGCTGGGTCTCCGGCGGCAGCACGCCCGGCTTGACGGCCGAAACCAGCGCTGCGCCGATCGCGACCGCGAGCAGCATCGTCGTCACGTAATAGAGGATCGTGGAGCCGCCCACGAGCCCGAGACGGCTGGGGTCGCCGATCGACGTCACGCCCGCCACCACGCTGACGAACACGAGCGGGATGATCATGAGCATCAGCGGCCGGATGAGCAGCAGGTCACCGGCCTGCTTCGACCAGTGATCGGCGCCGATGGGGCTTGCCGGATCGTACAGCACGAACTGACCGAACAGGCAGCCGCCGACGAGACCGACGACGATGAGCAGGGTGAGCAGGTTGCCTTTGCCCATCGTGGCAGATTATCAGAAAGTCCCAAGTCCCGAGCGGGCGACTTTGGACCCGGGTCTCGCGACGCGCGACTCAGGACGCGCGACCCAGGACGCGCGACTCAGGACTCGCGACTGCCCGCCCACATCGCGAGCGTCAGCAGGCAGAACAATCGCTGCCCGTGGTCGCGTCGCCCGTCCATGTGCTCGTCCGTCATCGCGGCGACGGCGGCGCGGTCGATCCCGATCGGACCGAATGGCTCGGCGCGCATGAGGTGCTCCATCAGGAGCGTCTTCATTCCGCCGTAGTCGGAGCGGAACCACTCGCCGATCGGGATCGCGAAGCCCATCTTCGGTCGATCCACGGCGTCCGCGGGAAGGTGGCGGCGGGCGAGCTCGCGCAGCAGGCCCTTGCGTCGTCCGCCCGGCGTGAGCGTGTCGATCGGCGCCGCGAGCGCCGCGCCCGCGAGCGCACGATCGAGGAACGGGCAGCGGACCTCGAGCGCGACGGCCATCGATGCGGTGTCCACCTTGCAGAGGAGATCGTCGGGCAGGTAGTGACCGACGTCGTACCGGCGCAGCGCGGCGCGCGGGTCCGCGGGGAGCGCGACCCTGCGGCGCCCGGCCCCGGCCCCGGCGCCGAGCAGCCGGGCGGCGTCGCGACGTGCGAAGATCGACTCCATCGCCCGAACGCCCGCGAACGGGTAGTCGCGCGCCATGACGCCGAGACGCCCCAGCTTGTGCAGCCGGCTCTTCGGGTGCGCGCGCTGAAGCCGCTCGGCGGGCAGCAGACGCAGCCACGGCCAGAACCGGCCCAGCGTGCGCGCTGCCATGTAGCGCTCGTAGCCGACGAACAGCTCGTCGCCGCCGTCGCCGGAGAGGGCGACCTTGACGTGCGCGCGCGCCGCCCGGCTCACCCAGTAGGTCGGAAGGATCGAGCTGTCGGCGAACGGCTGTCCGAGGCGCCTGACGAGATGCGCGAGGTCCGCGGCGGGATCCATCGCGATGTCGAGCGTCGCGTGATCGGTGCCGAGGTGCTTCGCGACGCGCTCGGCGTGCATCGATTCGTCGTAGCGGCCGTCGGGCATGCGCACGCTGAACGTGCGGAGATCGGGCCGGTGACGCCGCGCGAAGTGTGCGACGAGCGACGAGTCGACGCCGCCGCTCAGGAAGCAGCCGAGCGGCACGTCGGCCTCGAGGCGGGCGGCGACGGCGGCGTCGAGCAGTGTCTCGAGGCGATCGACGGTGAGCGGCGCGCCGGTCTCTTCGAACGGCGCGGCGGGCGTGGGCGCGCCGGCCGCGGGTCCCAGCCGCAGCGACGAGCCGGGCGCGATTCGCTCGATCAGGACGGGCGTCGCGTCGCCGTCCGGTCCGGCCCAGCCGTAGCCGCGGTCGAGATAGTCGCGTGTCCAGCCTCGGACGGCGTCCGCGCCGCTCGCGAGTTCGCGGCGCGCATCGCGCAGGCCGCCGCGGGCGCTGCCGAAGCACGTCGCCCGTCGCGACGTGCGGCGGTCGGCGACGGCGTGCGTGCAGAAGAGCGGCTTCTCTCCGAACCGGTCGCGGGCGAGCGTCAGCGTCGCCGCGGCCCGGTCCCAGATCGCGTACGCGTACATGCCCTCGAGCCGCGCGGCGAGCCCGGCGCCCCACGCGCGGTGGCCGTGCACGAGCACCTCGGTGTCGCTGTGATCCGTCGTGAAGCGGTGTCCGGCGGCCTCGAGCTCCGCCCGCAGTGCGCGGTGGTTGTAGATGCAGCCGTTGAAGACGACGGCCACGAGACCCTCGGCGTCGGTGCGGCCGCGCCCGGACACCATCGGCTGCCCGCCGCCGGCGTGATCGATGATCGACAGCCGGCGGTGCACGAGCGCGACCTCCACCGTCACCGTCCCGTCCGGCGTATCGACCTCGACGCGATCGCGGAACCGGCCGTGCCCGTCGGGCCCGCGCGCGGCGATCGCGGCGTCGAGACGATCGAGCGCGTCGTCGCCGATCGGCTCGCCGTCGTTGCGCAGGATGCCGGCGATGCCGCACATGAGGGGAGCGTAGCAGCCCGTTGAAGAACTGGGGCGTTGCCCGAGTGCGATGCTTTTCGTCGTGGCAAGGCGCCGAACCGACGCCGTATTTGACGCTTGCAGCGAGGTTTGGCGACGCCGTCCACGGCGGAAATGATCGTGCTCCGGCGGCGTTCCAGTTCTTCAACGGGCTAGCGTTTGTGCCGGCGGGACGCCCTCGCCACAATACCGGCATGGACGAACTCGACCGGCTGCGCGCGGAGCTCGACCGCATCGACCGGAGCCTGGTCGAGACCGCAGCGCGCCGCGCGGAGGTGGTGGGCGCGATCGCCGGGGCAAAGGGGGGGCGGCCCCTCTTCGACCGGGAGCGCGAGCGTGCGGTCTACGAGCGGGCGAAGACCGTCGCCCGGGAGGTCGGCCTCTCGCCGGCGGTCGCGCAGCAGCTCATGCAGGTGATCGTCGAGTCCTCGCATCAGCTCCAGGAGGAGCGGTCACGGCGGGAAGCCGTGACGGCGCCGGCGAGCGACCCGGTCCGGTTCCTCGTCGTCGGCGGGCGGGGGCGCATGGGACAGCGGCTCGGGCGCGCCCTGGTGGAGCGCGGGCACGTCGTCGACGTGCGCGACGTGGACGACGAGCGCCCGGTCGCCGACGCCGTCGGGCCCGCGGGCATCGTGATGATCGCCGTCCCGATGGAGGTCGCGGTCGCCACCGCCGCCGCGATCGGTCCGCACGTCGCGCCGGACGCGCTCCTCTGCGACATCAACAGCCTCAAGCGCGAAGTGTGCGAGGCGATGGCCCACACGTGCCGCGGCGAGGTGCTCGGGCTCCACCCGATGTTCGGCCCCACGGTGCACTCGCTGCGGCGTCAGAAGATCGTCGCGTGCCCGATCAGGCCGGGTCCCCGCGCCGCGTGGCTGCGGGACGAGCTGGGACGCATGGGGGCCGAGATCGTCGAGTCCGACCCGGAATCGCACGACCGGATGATGGCGGTCGTGCAGGTGCTCGTGCACTTCTCGACTCTCGTCATGGGAGAGGCGCTCCGCGACTCCGGCGTGACCGTCGAGGACAGCCTGCGTTTCACGAGCCCCATCTACCGTCTCGAGCTTGCCTTCGTGGGGCGTCTCTTCGCGCAGGATCCCGACCTGTACAGCGAGATCATCCGCACCAACCCGTACTCCGCCGAGTTCCGGCGTCGCTTTCTCGCGGCGGCCCGCACGATGGATGCCGCCGTCGACGCTGCCGATCGGGAGGGCTTCCTCGCGCGCTTCGCCGAAGTGAATCGCTACTTCCGGGACTTCGCCGACGAGGCCATGGAACTCTCGGACTTCATCATCGATGCCATGGTGAAGCGACCCTAGCGATACGTCGAGGCTCGAACGAGCGCTCACGCGATTGGATCGCCCGCTGGACGACCCGGTTCATGCATAATGCGGGTTAGAATCGCAGGGATGGACGAAAGGGCAACCCACCGGCGGGGAGGGGCGTGGAGCGTCGCCGCGCTGCTGCGCCCGCACGCGGGTCGGGTCGCCGGGGTCGTGGGGCTCCAGATCGTCCTCGCGTTCGCCAACATGGCGCTTCCGTTCTGCCTGAAGCTGCTGATCGACGACGTGCTGCCCGGGCCCTCCGGCCCGGGGCGTCCCGGACTGATCTGGATCATCCTCCCCGGCCTCGCGCTCGTCTACGTCTTCAGGAACGTCGTGTTCTACGCGAGCCGCATCCTCGCGGTGCGCATCGGCGAGGACGTGTGCGCGTGGCTGCGTCGCCGTCTCTTCGATCACCTCCAGGAGATGAGCCTGAGCTTCCACCGCTCGAGCCGGATGGGCGAGATCAGCTCGCGGCTCATGGACGACACGCAGGAGATCCGCCTCTTCATCGCGGACAAGCTGCCGAAGCTCATCCTGAGCATGGTCCTGCTCGTGACGCTGCTCGTCGTCATCTACTCGGTGAACTGGATCCTGGCGATCGTGAGCAGCCTCGTGCTGCCGCTGCACTTCCTCGCCTACCGCTACTTCATCGGGTCGATCCGGTACAGCCACGGGCGCGCGCAGGAGAAACTCGCCGTCGCGCACGGGTCGCTCCTCGAGCACATCCTCGGCGCCGAGGTCGTCAAGAGCTTCTCCGCCGAGGAGCGAGAGAGCGCCCGGTTCAGCCGCACGATCGCGGACGCGCAGCGCAGCAGCATCCGGACCAGGCAGTATCACTTCGGCCAGAAGGTCGTGGCCGACCTGCTCATCGGCGTCGGGATCGTCGTGCTGCTCGGTCTCGGCGCGTGGCACGTCATCGAGGGCGTGATGACGACGGGCGACTTCCTGATGTTCTTCGGCTACGTGATGATGCTGTACCCGGCCGTGCAGGAGGTGCTCAGCGGAAGCTCGCACCTGACGCGGGCCGGCGCGAGCACGGACCGCGTGTTCGATCTCCTTCACGTCGAGGGGCGGGAACTGGGGGTGCGCGAGCCCAAGTCGCAGGGGCCGCCGGCCATGCGCGGCGACATCGTCTTCGACAACGTGCACTTCGCGCACGACGACAGCCGCGAGATCCTGCGCGGGCTGAGCTTCGAGATCCGCGCGGGCGAGCACGTCGCGTTCATCGGTCCGAGCGGCGTCGGGAAGACGACGCTGGCGGGGCTCATCCCGGCGTTCCACTTCGCGAGCGCGGGGCGGATCCTCATCGACGGTCGCGACGTCACCGAGTGGCGGCTGTCGGAGCTGCGGCGAGCGATCGGGATCGCCTTCCAGGAGGTCTTCCTGTTTGACACCTCGATTCTGGAGAACGTGCTTTACGGGCGGTACGAGGCGACCGTGCAGGAGATCATCGAGGCGTGCAAGGTGACCGGTGCGCACGACTTCATCGACAAGCTCCCGGTCGGCTACGGCGCGACGCCGAACGAGCTGGGCGGCAAGTTCTCGCGGGGCGAGAAGCAGCGCATCACCCTCGCCCGTGCGCTCCTCAACGACCCCCGCATCCTGATCCTCGACGAGGCCACGGCGTCCCTCGACCCGCGCGCCGGCGCCGCGGTGATGCAGCGCGTGCTCGACGTCATGCACGGGCGCACGGTCATCATGATCACGCACGACCCGGAGCTGGCGCAGCTCGCCGATCGCATCATCACGCTCGGGGAGGGAGGGGTCGTCGTGGACGACCGGCCGACCGGCCGCATGGCCGACGGCGTGGCGGGCGCGCCGTGAATCCTGCGGGCGTTTGCCCGACTCCCGCAATCGCCCGGCGGACGGGTGACATAAGACGAGCGCCGGCGGGGTGCTCTCGCCGGATCGAACCAGGACCAGGACCCGGACCAGGACCAGAACCAGGTCCAGGACCAGGACCAGAATCAGGACCCAGGAAAGGATGAGGCGATGAGGCGAGCAATCACGATAGTGGCCGCATGCACCTGTCTTTCGGCCGCGGCGAACGGGGCGGACCTTCACGTGCCGATCGAGTACAGCACGATCCAGGCAGCGATCGACGCGGCGAAGCCGGGGGACACGGTGATCGTGGCCAACGGCGTCTACACGGGTGACGGGAACCGCGACATCAGCTTCGGCGGGAAGGCGATCACCGTCCGCAGCGCGAACGGGCCCGAGCACACGACGATCAATTGCCAGGGGACGCCGGAGGTGCCGTACCGCGGCTTCAGCTTCGAGAACGGCGAGGGACGCGATTCCGTGCTCGACGGCTTCCGGATCACGAACGGTGCGACGCTGCCGGGCGCGATCGCGGACGTCTTCAACGGGGCCGGCATCCTCGTCACGCAGCAGAGCAGCCCGACGATCCGCAACATGGTGATCAGCTCGAGCCGCGCCGGTTGCTGGGGCGGGGCGGTCTGCTGCAGCTTCCAGTCCAACCCGCTCATCGAGAACTGCCGGTTAGTCGGCAACTACACCGACGACGACGGCGGCGGCCTCTTTGCGTGGGCGGGCAGCAGCCCCGTCGTCCGCAACACGGTGATCGCGAACAACGTCTCGCGCGTTACCGGCGGCGGCGTCACGACGTTCGGCGGAGACGCCACGTTCATCAACACCACAATCGTCGGTAACGAGGCTGTCTTCGGAGCGGGGGTCTACTCGAACTCGATGACCACGTTCGTCAACTCGATCATCCGGGGCAACACGGGGTCGCTCGACGTGCAGGGCGTGCCGACGATGCGTTACAGCAACGTCGATTACGCGGGAGTAGGCAACGTCGATACCGACGCGATCTTCGTGGACCCCGACAACGGCGACTACCGGCTCGCCGCGAACTCGCCGATGATCGACCGCGGTGATCCCGCCTTCGTCGCGGAGGACGGCGAGACGGACGCCGGCGGCGATCCGCGTGTGGTCGGTCCGCGCGTCGACATCGGCGCCTACGAATTCCAGGACGCCCCGTGTCCCGCCGACTACAACGGCAGCGGCACCGTCGACTTCGGCGACGTGGTGAACCTCCTCGCCGGCTGGGGCGTCTGCTCGGGCTGCCCCGAGGACCTCGACCGCGACGGCACGGTCGACTTCGCCGACCTCATCGGCACGCTCGGCGGCTGGGGCCCGTGCCCGTGATTCCGTCGATTCCGTCCATGACTCACTGACCGCGCATCTCCAACCTCGGAGAGACAGGCGGGACCGGAGGCCAGCGGCTTCCGGTCTCGCTTTGCGCGCGCTGTGCGCGCGCTGGTAGCGTGAGTCGGGAGTCCGGCACCATCCCGCCGGTCCCCGTCGCGGCTGGCGGCGTTGCCGTTCCTCGACGTATCGTGTGGATATGCCTTCGTCCCGTCGCCATGCGAGCGACGACGGTCACGTGCCGGTCTGTCACCGGATCTCCAGCTCGCACCACCAGGATCCACCCCCGCATGCGCACCAGGCCGACCACTCCGAAAGTCGCCGCGACGAGGCTCATCGTGGGCGCTCTCGCGTTGACGACGACGGGGTGCGGCCGTCCCGCGCCGCCGGCGCAGTCGCAGGACGCCCCCGCGCCGCCCGCGCCGGTGGCGCCCCCGGTCACGGACGTCGATCGCGGGCGGGCGCTGATGGATGCGGGCGACCTCGCGGGGGCGGAGGAGATCCTCTGGCGCGCGCACCTCGACGCGCTGGCCGCTGCCCCGACCACCGCGCCGACCGCGCTGACCCGGGCGGCCCTCCGCGAGCTCTCCGCGCGGAACCCGTGCCGCGCGACGGCCCGCCTGCATGACGGTCCCGTCACGGCCCTGGCGATCAGCGACGCCGGCGTGGTCGTCACGGCCGGCGCGGACGGGATGGTCACGAAGTGGCTGCCCGATACCGGGGACACCGCGCGCGTCCGGATGGGACCGGCGGAGACCAACGTCGCCCTGGCCGGCGACGGGAGCCGCGCGGCGCGCTGGAACAACGACTTCATCGAGGTGTTCGATCTCGCGAACGGTGACTGGATCGGGCGGGTTGACGCGTTCGACGTGGAACGCGTGACGCTCTCGATCAGTCGGAGCGGCGAGCACGTCGTGGCGGCGCATGATCGGTTTGTCTCGCTCTGGTCGGCCGGCGGCGAGCACATCCGCGAGATCCAGATCCAGCGCCGTCCCCGTGCCGTCCACGCCGTCGCCGCCGGACACGAGGGCCGCCGCGTCGTGACGGCCGAGGGTGGCGTTCTGAAGTTCTTCGACGAGTCGGCGGTCCGCGAGGTCGCCACGGTGTCGCTCGAGGGCCGGCCGACGCTGCTCGCGATGAGCGCCGACGGGGAGCGTCTCGCGGCCGTGGCCGGAACGGCCGTGCACGTGTTCGCGGCGGACGGACGCGCGATCGGCGTGGCGCACCACGAGGATGCGGTCGCCGTCGCCGGCCTCGACCCCGCGGGGCGAGTCCTCGCCACCGGCGGCGCTTCCGGCCGCGTGCGTATATCGACGCCCGGCGACGACGGCGCTCCCGTCACCATCGGCGTCGGGCACTCCGGCGCGGTGACGGCCGTTGCGGTGGGGCCGGACGCGCGGTGGGTCGTCTCAGGCGACGACACGGGCACCGTGAAGCTGTGGGAGCCGACGGACGCCGCGGATCCGGCGCACTATGACGCGTTCATCGCCGGGAACCTCGCGTACTGGTCGTACCGGGCGTCGGGGCGCTCCCGGTCGCCGCCGGTGACGGAGGCTGACTGAACGTAAGAAAGGGCCCGGAAGCAGAGGCTTACGGGCCCTGTCGATGCGCGGTGAATTGCACGCGGCGTCGCCGCGCTCAGCGACGGCGTCGCCGGCCGCACAGGCCGGCCAGGCCCAGCAGTGCGATCGCGCCCGGACCGGGCACGCCGTTGACGCGGAACGCGCCGCGGGTTCCCGCCGCTCCGGGCGGTCCCTCGAACGGGGCTCCGTCGCTGATGTTCCACGGACCGCCGTTGGCGCGGAAGGCGTGCGGCCCCGTGTCGCCGATGCTGTTCAGGTTCCACGCCAGCCAGCTGTTGTTGTCGCTCGAGGCGATGACCCAGTACTGCTCGCCCTCGAGGAGCGCCGTGGTTCCGGTGAACAGGGCGACCTCGGGGTCGTTCTGGTTGCCGAACGGGCCCATGTTCTCGACGGTCGCGGTCTCGAGGATCGCCCCCGGCATCCCGTCGTCATCGTTGTAGAGGCTGATGAATGCCCGGTTCGTGCCCGTCACGTAGCCCAGGGCGATCTCGATGGACGTCAGGAGGAAGTTGCCGCCGGTCACGGTGAACGCGTCACCCTGATCGTTGTCGGTGTTGATCGGCGCGCCGTCCGAGATCGTCCAGCCCTGTCCCGTGGTGTACGTGTCACCCGGCCCGAAGTTGTTGAAGACCACGTCGGCGCTCGCCGCCGTCGTCATCGCCAGCGCGGCCACGGCCCCGAACATCGTTCCCATCCTCATGGCAAACCCTCCCGGCCCGGTCGCGCGACGACAGCGCGCGGCTTCCGGCCGTTTCGTCGAACCTCTGTTGTGCGAAAGAAGAGACACTGGAGACACCTCGTCAGGGGACGCGGCTGTCTCTCTCTCTTCTGAAGGGGGTCCCCGGGGGCGGGCTCGCCACCTCGGACGCCAGGATGATAACACGCCGACCCGGCTGCTTGCACGTCAAAAGAGGAGATTTGCGCGCTCCCGGCGGCTGCGCGGCTCCCGTTATGCCCTAACCGGCTGTCCCGGGGAAGGTTAGCCAGTTACCCCACGACGCCCTCGGGCATGTTGATGCGCACGTGCAGCTCCTCCAGCTGGGCGGGATCCACAGGACCCGGGGCTCCGGTCATGAGATCCTGCCCGGTCTGGGTCTTGGGGAACGCGATGACGTCGCGGATGTTCTCCGTGCCGACGAGCAGCATGACGAGCCGGTCGAGACCGAACGCGATGCCGCCGTGCGGCGGCGCGCCGTACCGGAGCGCCTCGAGCAGGAAGCCGAACTTCTGCTTCTGCTCCTCGTCGCCGATGCCGAGCAGCGAGAAGACCTTCTGCTGCACCTCCGGCGAGTGGATGCGGATCGACCCGCCGCCGATCTCGGAGCCGTTGCAGACGAGGTCGTACGCGTCCGAGATGCACCCGCCCGGGTCGCGCTCGAGCCGCCCACTCGCGAGCTCCGCGGGCTTCGGGCTCGTGAACGGATGATGGATCGCGTTCCAGCGCTCCGCCTCCTCGTCGCGCTCGAACATCGGGAAATCCACGACCCACGCGAACTTCCACGCGGTGCGATCGATCAGATCGAGGTCGCGCGCCACCCTGTTGCGCAGCTCGCCCAGCGCCTTGGTCGCGATCGCCCACGTGTCGGAGGTGAACAACACGATGTCTCCGGGCTCGAGCCCGAGACGCTCCTTCAGCTCGTCGCCGACGGGCTCGAGGAACTTCGCGATGCCCGTCTCGTATCCGCTCGCGGTGTACTTGACGCTCGGGCAGCCGCCGGCGCGGAACGTCTTGACGAACTCCGCGTAGCCGTCGGTGACCTTGCGGCTCATCTGCTCAGCGCCGCCGGGCACGCGCATCGCCTTGACGACGCCGGTCGGCTTCGCGAGCGCCTCCGTGAAGACGCGGAAGTCCATCCGGCCCGCGAGGTCGGAGACATCGGTCAGCTCGAGCCCGAAGCGGAGATCGGGCCGGTCGATGCCGTAGCGCTCCATCGCGTCCTCATACGAGAGCACGGGGATCTCGCCGATGTCCACGCCGAGGATGTCCTTCCACAGCCGGCGGGCGAGGCCGCCCATCATCGTCATGACGTCGTCGCGGTCGACGAAGCTCATCTCGAGGTCCACCTGGGTGAACTCCGCCTGCCGGTCGGCGCGGGGGTCCTCGTCGCGGAAGCACTTGACGATCTGCATGTAGCGATCGCATCCCGAGACCATCAGGATCTGCTTGAAGATCTGCGGGCTCTGCGGCAGGGCAAACCACAGGCCGGGGTACATCCGCGACGGCGCGACGAAGTCGCGGGCGCCCTCGGGCGTCGTCTTGATCAGGAACGGAGTCTCCACCTCGATGAAGCCGTTCTCGGCGAAGTAGTCGCGGACGACCCGGGTCACCCTGTACCGGGTGCCGAGGATCTCCTGCATGCGCGGGCGTCGCAGATCGATGTAGCGGTACTGGAGCCGCTTCTCCTCCGCGATCTTCCCCGCGTCGTAGTCGTCGGGGAGGATCGGCGGCGTGGCCGTCTTGTTCAGCACCTCGAGCTCGGTGCCCATGACCTCGATGGTGCCGGTGCGCAGCTTCGGGTTCGGGTCGCCGCCGCGGACCCGCACGAGGCCGCGCACAGCGATGACGTCCTCGCGTCGCAGCGCACGCGACTGCTCGACGACGGCTGCGGGCGCGTCCTCGAGGTCGAACACGATCTGCGTCAGTCCGTAACGGTCGCGGAGGTCGATGAACAGAAGCCCCTTGCCCTGGTCGCGATACGTGTTGACCCAGCCGGTCAGGTTGACGGTTTCGCCGATGTGCTCGCTGCCGAGCTCGCCGCACGTGTGGGTGCGCTTGAGCATTCTCTGGGGTTCCTGGGGCTTGAGGCGTGGGGCCGGGGGCCGGGGGCGTGAGGCTGACGCCGGAGCGTCGCCCCGGGGAGCCTGCATCCTATCTCCGTGTCCGATACTCAGGCAACGTCGGCACAATCCGCTTGCAAGTATCGCGTCGCACGGGTTTTTATCGTCGCGGTGCGCCGTCCGCCGCTGGGAACGGCCGGCGGAGCCAAAGGAAGATCGGCATGACGACGCTCCCTGCCCTCGCCCCGGCTCCGCCGGTGGGCGCCGCCGGCGTCGCGCTCTGCCCGCCCTCCTCGGACGGGACGCTCGGGGACGGGCGTTTCGGCGTGCAGATGGAACGCTCCTGGGTCGTCGCGCGTTCGCGCGGAAACCGGTGCGCGGCGCCCACGCAAGACCCGGCGCAGAGCGGCAACCCCGGTGCCGACGGCGCGTGGCTCGCGCCGCTGCCGTGGGAGGTGATCGCGATTCACGCGGCGGTGCTGCCGACCGGCGAGGTCCTGCACTACGCCTGCCCGGGAGGCGGCGACGTCGAGGATGAACAGCATGTAGAAGGCGGATGAGCACCGCCGACGTGATCGACCCCGCGTCGGGCGTCGCGACGTCGAACGACCGGCCGTAGTAGACCTCGGACAGGGCGGCCGTGATCGTCGGCCGCGCGCCGCCGGTCGACGGGTTCCACCGGCCGGTGCTGGCGAACTGGAGTTGAGCGAGCGCGGTTGTGGGCGCGGGCGTCAGTCGCGCCCACGGACGCGGACGCGCACGCGGACGCGGACTCGCACACGCACACGCACGCGCACACGCACACGCACGCGCACGCGCACGCGCACGCGCCAGCGCCCGCGCACACGGACGCGCCCGCGCCCGCGCACACGGAC
>CAZXBB010000226.1:0-8732 GCA_964638815.1 uncultured Isosphaeraceae bacterium | reverse complement strand
GTTTCCCGTGTCTGGCGTTTCCCGCGTCTGGCGTTTCCCGTTTCCCGTTTCCCGTCTCCCGTTGTTCAATTGACCATTCACGAGGTTCCCGATTCCCCGTTCCCCGTTCCCCGTTCCCCGTCCCGCCGGATCAACCCGACTCCAGCCTCGTCGATGCCGTCCGGATCCCGCGCACGGGGCACGCCACGGTCGCCGCGTCCACCTCCCGCGCGAACCCGCTCTTCTCGAGCCGCTGCACGATCGCCTCCGCGTCGGTGGGCGTCACGACCACGAAGTGACGGCGCGGGTCGAGATCCTCCGGTCGCAGACGCACCACGTCCGGCGGCGCGCGGTCGATCCGATCGTCTACGACGGCGGCGGAGCGCGCGTCCCGCCAGGCGCGTCGCAGGGCCCGGCCGTTGCGTCCGAGACCGAAGAGGACCATCGCGCGGTCGCCGGCGCGCATGCGCATCGCTTCCAGCGTCGGGGCGAGGCGGCCCGATGCGCGGGAGAGCCACGCGTCGAGGCCGGCGGCGACGTCGGCGGCGCGCGGTCCGCCCGCCTGCGTCGCTTCGACCTCGTCCGCGCGGAACGCCCCGAGTCCGAGCACGGTCTCGCCGTCCGCGACCGGTGACAGGAACGATTCGCACGCGATCACGCGGCCCTCCGCCACGAACGCGCGAACGTCCCCGGCATGCGGCGCGAGCGGGCCGGCGAGCGCCGCTTCGTAGTCCGCGCGCTCGCGCTCGACGTCGATCCCGTTGCGCTCGGCCTCGGCGAGGTCGAGCCCCGCGAGACCGTAGAGGTTGACGGGATCGACGGTGCGTCCCGCGAACGCGTAGTCCGCGTCGGCGCACTGCATGAGCGTCTGCGCGAGCCAGGTGACCGGTGGCCCGACCGCAGCCGGCAGCAGGAGGCTCTTTTCGCGTGTCGTGAGGTCGGCCAGGAACGCCCGCGCCGCCTCCCCCCGCCGCGGCGCCGACGCCCCGATGGACTCGGGAGACGCGCCCGTCACGGTGAGCGGCGCGTCGAGCAGGACGACCCCCTCCGCCCGCGCCGCCAGGCCGAGCATCGCGGAGTAGTCCGGGCACGCCGACGGCGGAAAGAGCTGCCCGCGCACCGCGGCGATGCGGTCGAGGAGCTCGCGTGACACGAGCGTGTTCAGGAGCTTCGGCACGAGATCGGTGAACGTCACGCGAAGCTCGTACACGAGGTCGACCAGCCGGCGCCCGTCGATGCGGAACGGCCGGTCGGCGTACGGCGGGCCGAACCGCACGGTGCCGCGCTCCGGTCCCGGCCAGTCCGCCGCGTAATGCGTGCACGCGCGCCAGCAGACGACGTCGGCCCGGTGACGCGTCGCGGCGCGGTGCGCGCACGCGAGGGCGCGCGGGTGCAGCGCGTCGTCGTCGCACAGCACGGTGACGGAGCGGCCGCGCGCCTGGTCGAGCGCGTATCGCCAGCTCTCGTGCATCGGGTGACGCGCGCCGCGGCGCACATAGCGGATGCGAGCGTCGTCGAACTCGCGCACGACGCTCGGCGTGTCATCGACGCTCCCGTTGTCCACGACCACGACCTCGAGATCGGTCTCGGTCTGCGCCAGCGCGCTGGCGATCGCCCCGGGCAGCAGATGCGCGCGGTCCACCGTGGGGATGACGACGCTGAACATGGGGGTGCGGTCGTTGCTCACGCGATCTGTCTCCGGGAGGCTTCTCGTTCCCTGTGCTCGATCGCCCGCAGGTGGCGGGCGAGACGGTCCATCGCATCGGGGCCTCGTCGTGCCGCCGTCCCCTCCGGCACCGGAACCGCGGACCGGTCATGGCCGGGACGCGTGCGCTTCAGGAGGGCCTCGTGACGCCGGATCACGCCGGCCGGCGCGCACGCGGCGATCAACGCCTCCCGGACGACCGCCGCGCGCCGGGCGGCTTCGCCGGGTCGCGCGAGCACGGCGAGCTGCGCGGCGGCCAGCGCCTCCTCATCCTCGTCCGGCACGACGCTCAGGCCCGCGACGTGCTCCGCCATCCCGACGCGATCCGACACGACGAGCGGGCGTCCGAGCAGCGCCGCCTCCGCCGCGGACAGGCCGAAGCTGTCGAAGCGGCTCGGCGCGACGACGACGTCCGCGGCGGCGATGGCGGCGAGCGTCTCGGCGTGACCGACCCTCCCGCGCACCCGAAGACGCGACCGTAACGCAGGCGCGAGCAGCGTGAGGAGATGCGCGGCCATCGAGCGGCCGCCCGGCGCGGTGAGCGTGTCGGGACCGATGATCTCGGCGCGGGCGTGCGGGCGGTGCGCGAGCACGCGGTTGAGCGACCGCACCCAGACATCGACGCCCTTGCGCGGCTGCATCGTGCCGACGAGCAGCAGCGTCCCGGCCGTCGTCGATGGCGGGCGCGGCGCCGCGGGCTCGGAGGGCGGGAAGAGCGGATACGGGATCACCTCCGCGTCCGGACGCCCGATCGCGTGCGCGAGCCACCGGCTCGTCGTGACGACCGCGTCGGCGGCGGCGATCGCGCGCCGCTCCCAGCCGTGGTAGACGTGCCGCCCGAACCGCCGCGGGTCGGCGCCGTTCACGGTCTCCTCGATGAACATCGGCGTGTGCGCGTGCACGATCATGGGCACGCCGGGGAAGCGCCCGCGCACCCGCGCGCTCCGCAGCGCCGCGTAGCCCGTGCCGCGCGCGTCCGCGAACGCAATCGCGTCCGGCCGGCCGTCAAGCCGCAGCAGCGCGCCGGCCGCGGCGAGGGCGAAGCCGCCGTACCGCCAGGGCCGGATGCGATCGATTCGGCGCAGCGCCTCGACGCGCTCCGCGAAGCCGGGCGTCTCGTCGCCGGTGCGGACGGCGTGTACGCGAACCCCCGCGGGCGGCGCGCCGCCGTCGCGCGTCACGAGATCGACGCGCCACCCGGCCTCGACTGCGGCCCGGGCGACGAGCGCGGTGGCCGCACCGATGCCGCCGTGGTCGGGGTGGTGGTCGGCGCTGACGAGGACGATGTGCACGCGTCAGGAGTATCGGCGGGGTCGGCGCCCCCCCGCCACTCGCGGCGGCGCCCGACCCCCCGGCCTCGGGTCGCCCGGCCTCGGGTCGCCCGGGCTTCTCTCCCCGCCGCGACCCGCAGGGTCACGCCAGCTTCACGCCGTCTCGCAGAAGGCGGCGACGATCCGGTCTGCCACCGCATCGGACGTGTCCTGCGCGAGCACAGCCGCCCGCTGCGGCGCGGCGTGCGCCGCCCGCGCGACCGGGTCGTCCATGAAGGCGTCGAGCAGCGCGTGCAGCGTCGCCTCGTCGTCGAACGCAAGCGTCTCGAAGCCCGGCAGGTCGCCGGCGCCGCGCGGCGGCGCGGGCGCGGCCGTCCGGATGGCCTCGAAGCGCGCCTCGTCGGTCAGGAGCCCCGCCGGGAAGTCGTAGACCTCGCGCAGCAGACGCTCCTCGCGGCGGCGGGCCGGGTCGGACGCGGGCGCGACGTTGAAGAGACCGAGCGCGCGGAATCGCGCAAGGAGGCCGTCGAGCTCCGGGTCGCGCCCGGCCCGGGCGAGCAGCGCGGCGAGGTCGCCGATGCCCTCGCGTTCGACGTACGCGGCGAGCGCCGTCATCGGCGGGCGCGCAAAGTCCGCGTCGTTCGCGCGGGAGAGGACGAACCCGCCCGCCGCCAGCGCGTCGAGCAGACGCGGGTGCAGCGAGCCGTAGCCGTTGATCTGGAGGTTGACGGCGGACGCCCGCGCGAGGCACGCCAGCGGCCGGCCGTTCTCGACCGCGCCGCGGGCATGCGACGCGAGGGTCGGGTGCGTCTCCCAGCCGTTGCCGTATATCCGGAACTCGCGACCGCGCCGGCGCGCCCACCGCGCGGTCCACGCGAGCGCCTCGTGCCGGAAGAGCCGGTCGGCCAGGCACTCGACGAGCGGGACGACGCCGGCGGCGCGTTCGGCCGGCGCGAGCCGCAGCGCGGGCGTCGCCTGTTCCGCCCGCAGCGCGATCTCGAGCTTCACGTCGAAAGGAATGCCTCGCCGGTGCGCGGCGCCCTCCGCCCGCAAGCCATCCACGATCCGCACGAGGAACGCGCGGAAGTCGGCTCCCTTCGGCGCCGCCAGCTCCGCGACGAGGCGTTCGACCGGCGCGGATGCGTGGCTCGCGTACGACACGTCGCACCGGAACGCGGCGAGCTCCCGGGCGGTCGGCGGCGTCCCGTCGAACGGATCGGCCCCGGCCACGGGGCTCGTCGCGACGAGCCGCTCGACCGGGTACTCGAACCGCGTCGCGAGATTCCACGGACGCTGACACAGCACGCGATCGAACGGGCCGACCGCCCGCCCCGCCGCCCGCGTCGCGAGCGGTGCGACGTGATCCTGGATCCAGGCCGCGCACGGGACGCGCTCGTGCAACCGGTCGGCGATCTGCCCGCGCAGCGTGTTGACGAGCACGACGAGGTCGTACGGCCGCCGCGCGAGGGCGGACCACGTGTCAACGTCGTTCGAGCTTCGGTCCTGCTCGGTCACCACGTCGAACACGCACCCGCGACGCCGGAACGCGGCGGCGAGGTCGCGCAGGCTGCGCTCAACGACGGTCGAGTACACGGTCGTGATGCCGAGGATGCTCAGCGGCGCGCCTTCGTCGCGAAAACGTCGGAATCGCGCGGCACAGCGCGCGGGCGTCGCGTCGTCGTAGTATGCGTCCTGGGCGACGCGGAGCTCCCGGCGCCGCGACTCGGCCGCGGCGCTCGCGCGTCGCCCCGGATCGTCGGCGCCGCGCGGCGGCGCCCACCCGGGCCGGGCGCAGCGCAGGATGTGGGTCGGATCGCGGCGGCCGAGATGCGCCACGCGGAAGTCGGCGTAGTCGGCGCCGGCGCGAGGTCCGGCGAAGATCGTCACGCGTCCGTCGCGGAGGAGGTGCGGTTCGACGAGCCGCAGCCACGTCCCGAGGGCGGCGCCATCGGGCTCGATGACGTCCACGGGCGGCCGGTAGCCGTGCGGTCCCGCGAGCGCCAGGAGGTGTGCGAGCAGTCGCGGCGCGGGAACGCCGTAGACGAGGAAGCCGCCGCGGGCGGCGCCCCCGATGTCCGGCAGCGCCACGGGGACGGGCGCGCCCCCGTCGCGACGCAGGACGTACGCATCGGGCGGCGCCGGGTCGGCGCAGGGGTCGGCGCAGGGGTCGGTGGAGAGATCGGTGGCGGGGTCAGCGAGGAGATCGGCGGCGGGGTCAGCGAGGAGATCGGCGGGGAGGACCGGACGCAGGTGCGGGTGCCGCTCGAGCAGCGCGGTGCGGTTCTCACGGTAGCGGTCGGCGGACGGCGGCGGCACCGCGTCGAGATCGATGACGACGGGGACGCCGGACGCGGCGGGGCCGGGGCCGGGGCCGGGCGCGGGGCCGGAGGAGACGTTGGCGTGGCGGGCGATGGCGGTGTCCCTCCGGGGCCCTCTGAGCCTATCGGCCGGTCGGCCTCGCGCGGCCCAATCGGCGCCCCGGTTATAGACTCACGCACCATGATCCAGCTCACTCCCGACGAATGCCGCGTCCTCGGCGTCCTGATCGAGAAGGCCCAGACCACGCCGGGTCAGTATCCGCTCACGCTGAACGCCGTCACCACGGGCGCGAACCAGAAGAACAACCGCAGCCCCGTCGTGAATCTGTCGGAGGACGACGCGCTGCACGCGCTCGACGGACTGCGCTCGAGGGGGCTCGCGCGCGAGGTCATGATGACCGGGAGTCGCGTCCAGAAGCACCGGCACATCGCGCGCGAAGGGCTCGGCGTCGACACCAGCGAGCTCGTGATCCTGGCCGAGCTTCTCCTGCGGGGGCCACAGACCGTCGGAGAGCTGCGCGGTCGCGCGACGCGCATGCACCCGATCGAGTCGATCGAGGTGGTCAGCGCGATCCTCGCGCACCTGATGGAGCGCGAGGAGCCGTACGTCCGGAAGTGCGCTCCCGCGCCGGGCAGCCGCGCACCCCGGTACGCGCAGCTCCTTTGCCCGGATCTCCATCCGCTCGACGCCGCGCCCGTGGACACGCCGGAGGCCGCCCGGACGCCGGTCGTGAGCGCCGCGGCGGCGGCGGACCTCCTCGCCCGGGTCGAGCGTCTCGAGCGACAGGTCGCGCACCTCGCGGAGAGCCTGGGCGTGAGTTCTGAGGAGACGGGCGTGCCGGGCGATTGAGGGAAGACGGGCCCTGCCGCCACCCATGCCCGCGCGTCCGCGGCCGAATGGCTTTGCTCTGGTTTCCCGCCCGGCGAGCGGCTAGGATCGATCGCAGATGAAATGCGACCTGTGCGAGAGGCCGGCGGTGGTGCACGAGGTGACCGTGAGAAACGGCGCCAAGAAGGAAGTGCACCTCTGCGAGGAGCACGCGACGGCCGCGGGGATCGCCCTTCCGGGACAGCAACCGCTCAACCAGCTTTTGACCAGCTTCGTCGTCGGCAAGGCCGCCCGGTCGGGCAGCGCAGGGCGCCGGACGTGCCGCACCTGCCGGGCGAGCTTCATGGCGTTCAAGCAGACGGGCCTGCTCGGATGCCCCGACTGCTACGAGGCGTTCGAGGAGCAGCTCGGCCCCATGATCGAGCGCGCGCAGAACGGCGGCGTGAGCCACGCGGGCAAGTGCCCGAAGCGAGGCGGAGCCTCGATCGATCGCACGCTCCACATCCAGCGGCTCTTCCGCGAGCTCGAGGACGCGGTCGCCGCGGAGCAGTACGAGCGCGCCGCGGAGCTGAGGGACCGCCTGCGCGAGCTCGAGCCGGACCCGAAGAAGTCGCGGGCCAGGCGCCCCGGCGCCGGCCACAAGACGCCCTGATGCCCGCCGACGCGACGCGCGGCGGTCCGCCATGAACATCAACCCTCTCCAAGGTCCGTGGATCAGCAGTGACGGGCCGCACGCCGACGTCGTCATGAGCTGCCGCGCGCGGCTGGCCCGCAACATCGCCGGCTTCCCGTTCACGAACAGGGCCTCGGCCGTGCAGCGGCACGAGGTCCTTCGCGTGGCGGAGCAGGTGCTGCTCTCGAGCGATCTCGCGCCCGAGATGATGTGGGTCGATCTCTCCCGCGCGACCGAGCACGACCGCCGCCTGCTCGTCGAGCGTCACCTGATCTCCAAGAACCTCGCCGACGCCGAGATCGAGCGGGCCGTCGCCATCTCCGCCGACGAGTCGCTCAGCATCATGGTCAACGAGGAGGACCACCTGCGGATGCAGTACCTGGCCTCGGGGCTGCGTCTCGCGGACGTTCACGACCGCATCAACGCGGTGGACGACGCGGTGGAGGCGCGCGTCGATTACGCGTTCAGCAAGCGCTGGGGGTACCTCACGGCGTGCCCGACCAACGTCGGGACCGGCATCCGATTCTCGGTGATGATGCACCTGCCGGCCCTCAAGATCACGAACGAGATCGAGCGGGTGCGCCGCTCGGCGAAGGATCTGCACCTCGCGGTCCGCGGCTACTACGGCGAGGGCTCCGAGTCCGCCGGCGACTTCTACCAGATCAGCAACCAGGTCACGCTGGGCCTCGACGAGGCCGAACTCCTGGCCGAGCTCGACGCGAAGATCATCCCCCGCATCATCGAGTACGAGCATCACGCCCGGCGCATGCTGGTCGATCGCAACCGGACGCTGCTGGACGATCGCACCCAGCGCGCCCTCGGCATCCTGCGTTCAGCGCGCCTGCTCGGCGCGGAAGAGGCCATGAAGCTCCTCAGCCGCCTCCGTCTCGCGGCGCATCTCGGGCGCATGGAGGAGATCGACGTCAGCGTGGTGAACCGCCTGTTCCTGCTCGTCCAGCCCGCGCATCTGCGTCTGCACGCAAAGCGCGATCTTAATCCGGACGAGCTGCGCGAGGCGCGGGCGACGGTTGTGCGGCAGGCGCTGAGTTAGGGGCAGGGGTGTGACGGACGTTCCGGGGCGGGGTGCGCGATGGGAGTCTGACGGACGTTCGGGGGGGGTGCGCGATGCGGTGTGACGGAGGGTCGGGGGGGTGCGCAATCGGGGCGTAACACGTGGTGCGCGGGTCGTTCGAACGTCCGGGGGGCTGCGTCGTTCAGGACCCCCTCCCTTCCAGGGAGGGGGCAGGGGGAGGGTCGGCGTCGTTGGCGTGACGTAGTGTTCACACCTTTGCCCGTCACGCGCGGCGACGCGGCCTCCTGCAGCTCACACTTTGAAGTCCCGACATGCCAATGCGACGGCGGCATCCTGCCGCCTGCGCGTGGGAAGTCCGGGCGTGGGTCGGGCTGGTTTTCGCAGACCCTCCGGGTCTGCAGGAGTCGCGCGGCGACCGGCGTCCATGCCGCCTTGGTTTGCGACGTTTGGGGCCGTCGCGCGATGGGGGTGTAACACGTGGTGCGGGGATCTCTCGAACGTTCGGGGGGCTGCGTCGTGCAGCCCCCTTCGCGCGTGACGCGCTGTCCACACCTTTGCCCGCCACGCGCGGCGACGCTGCATCCTGCAGCTCACTGATGCGGATTCCGCGTGCTAGCCCGCTGAATCGAGGCACGGGCCCCATGCCGACAATACGCCGAGTAGGTCACCAAACCCGACTTGGCAGTCTCTATCGACGTCTTGCGGGAGGAATGGCGGACATGGTTCAGTGGCTCCCCAAGCCGAGAGGACGGACACCAAATCCTGGAGATCCACGGTGCTGTTGCCGTCCACATCCGCCCGACAGGACACCGACAACACCGTGCCGCTCAATCGCCACGACGCGTCGCTAGCGAATCCGTGAACATCAAACCCAGGTCGCGGAACGGGTGGCGCATCTTCGTATCGCACCCACACCGGGCTGTG
>CAZXBB010000225.1:0-9872 GCA_964638815.1 uncultured Isosphaeraceae bacterium | reverse complement strand
AACGGGAGTGGATGGGAATCGAACCCACCTGGGACCGGTGTGACCAGCCCCACGACGGGTTTGAAGCCCGCGGCCGCCACCAGGCGTGCTGACACTCCCCTTTGTGAACGTCAAATGGTAACAGGTGCGCAAAGGTGGGCGGGACTGAGGGACGGAAGCCCGAAGAACCAGGGACCGAGTCGCGCGCCGAAAGCGCCGCCAGCCCCTCGATCCCGTTCGCTCAACCGCTCAGCCCGCTCAACCGCTCAGCCCGCTCAGCCCGCTCAACCGCTCCACCGCTCAACCCGTCACGCCCTCACCCCGTCAACCCGTCATCCCTGCCCAGGACCGCTTCGATCGCCGCTGTCAGCGCTTCGTCTTCCTCGGGCCGCACCGACCGCAGGTCGAAGCACACCGCACCGGCGTGCACGCGCGGGACCACGGGATGCGCTCCGGTGCGCAGACGCTTCGCGAGCTCCTCCTCCGACATGCTCCTCGCCGTCACGCGGATCGCGCGGCTCTCGAGGCCGCGCGTGGGAAGCGCGCCGCCGCCGAGGAAGACCTCCGCCGGCGTCATCTCGACCGTCGCGACACCGGCCACGACGCGGAGCGTCTCGACGATCCGGCGTCCGCGGTCTTCGAGGTCGCTTACCGGCGTCCTCAGCATCGCGAGCACCGGCACGCGCCGCGCGGCGAGCTCCGGGTCGCGGTGAAGCTGGAGGGTCGCCGCGAGCGCCGACAGCGCGATCTTGTCGAGACGCAACGCGCGCATCATCGGGTGACGGTCCAACCGCTGCACCCACGCCGTGCGACCGACGATGATCCCCGCCTGCGGGCCGCCCAGGAGCTTGTCGCCGCTGAACATCACGAGGTCGGCGCCGGCGGCGACGGACGAGCGCGCGTCCGGCTCGTCGGCCAGGCCGTAGTCGGTCATCGGTCGCAACGCGCCGGAGCCGATGTCGTGGATCACCGGGACCTCGTGCTCGCGACCGAGACGCACGAGCTCGTCCAGCGTCACGTCCTGGGTGAAGCCCTCGATGCGGTAGTTCGACGGGTGCACCTTGAGGATCGCCGCCGTCGTCTCGTCGATCGCCCGCTCGTAGTCCTGACGCCGCGTCTTGTTCGTCGTGCCGACCTCGCGCAGATGCGCGCCGCCGGCCTCCATCAGCTCCGGCAGACGGAAGCTGCCGCCGATCTCGATCAGCTCCCCGCGCGACACGATGACGGACTTCCCGCGCGCGATCGCCGCGAGCGCGAGCATGAGGGCCGCCGCACCGTTGTTCACCGCCGTCGCCGCCTCCGCCCCGGTGAGCTCGCACAGCAGACCCTGCACGAGATCCGCGCGCCGCCCGCGCTCGCCGGTGGCGAGATCCAGCTCGACCGGCGCGTAGCCGCGGGCGACGGCGGCGAGCGCATCAACGGCGGACGCAGGCAGGGGCGCGCGCCCGAGACCGGTGTGAATGAGGATGCCCGTGGCATTGATCACCGGCGCGAGCGGGGCACGCCCGGCGGCGTCGAGACGCGCGGCGACCCGCGCGGCGAAGGCCTCGAGCGTCGGCGTCTCGACATGCGGCGACTGCGCGAGGCGTCCGCGGTGCTCGGCGAGCACGGCCTGGGCGGCGGTCACGACGAGCGAGCGGGGAACACGCTCGCGCCATGCGGCCAGGGGCGCCGCGTCGGCGAGGTCGTTCACGCTCGGGATGCGCCGGTAGGCGCCGGCGGCGCCGGACGCGCCGGGTTCAGGAGACGAGGATCGTCGTTTGCCGGGCACGGAGTGATTCTACCCGGGCGGTACGCGGGCGATACACAGGCGATGTCTCGACCACCGTGACGATAACCGGGCGATACCCGGACGACCCGGGCGCGGCGCTCACCCCCGCAGCACGCGCCGATCGTCCACGCGTTTCGTCAGGCCGATCCGGTCGAGATACTCGCACATCGGCAGCGCGTACTTGCGCGATGTGCCGAGGATGTCGCGGATCGCCGACATCGTCATGCCGCCCTCGGCGCCGAGGCCGCCCACGAGACGGCGCCTCAGCTCGCGCTCGGTCTCGGCGTGCACATACAGGCCGCCGCCGAGGTGAACCAGCTCGCCGGCGTGCGTGACGAGGTCGAGGATCGCGCGCAGCTCGCCCTCGTCCGCACCGGTCTCCGCCGACAACCCTGCGAGGTCCGGCGGGCTGAACCCGGCCGCGCGGAACGACTCGACCACGCCGGCCCGCAGTCGCGTCTGGCTCTCGCTGAGCCGGGGGGCGAAGTCCGCACGAGCGATGCCGCGATCGTCGCCCCTCACGCGGCCGGCCGCGACGAGCCGGTCGATCACCGCGTCGATGAGCGCCGGCTCGTCGCGCCGTGCGAACGCCGCGGCCACGCGCGACCGCGAGACGACCGGTTCGAGTGGCGCGGCCTCGTGCAGCCGCCCGAGCACGGCGAGCACGCGCGACTCGATCGCAGCGAGCTCGTCGCGGTGCAGGCGGATCGTGCGGCCCGCTTCGAGCGTCACCATCGTCCCGTCCGCGGCGAGCTCACTGAGGGCGCGGGCAACCGCCTCGCGGCCGAGACCGGTGAGACGCATCGCCTCCAGCTCCGTGAACGCGCCGGCGCGGTTCAGGCGGAGGGCGGCGGCGACGCGCGCGAGCGGGTCGCGGTCGCCGAGGCGCGCGACGTGCTCGCGCGCGGTTGCGTCGCGCCGGCCGATGCGGCGCGCGACGGGCTGGAGCACGTGCCCGCCGCCGAGCGTGACCAGCGGCGACTCCGCGCGCACGACGAACGGCTGCCCGGCCACCGTGACCGCCGGACCGTCGGCGAAGAGCTGCGCGTCCGCGACGGCGCCGGGCTCGATCGTCGTACCTGCGAGCAGCCCGACGCGCACCATCACTTCCTGCGTCCCGGCGTGAAGTCGCAGGCGGGCGCGGTGGCGGACCGGCCACGGGCTCTCGGGGAGGACCCTCAATCGCACCGTGAGCACGCGGCTCGGCACGAGGTAGCCCGGCGCCGCGATCTCGTGGCCGCGCACGATCTCGGTGTGGTGGACGTCGGAGAGATTGACCGCCGCCCGCTGCCCGCGCGACACCCGCTCGACGACCCGGCCGTGCGACTGGAGCCCCCGTACGCGCACCAGCCTGCCGGCGGGCAGCCAGTCCACCGTGTCGCCCTTCGCGATCGCGCCCGAGTAGACCGTTCCGGTCACGACCGTCCCGACCCCGCGCTGAACGAACGAGCGGTCCACGGCGAGGCGGAAGGGAACGTCGGTCTCCGCTTCGGCGGCCTGGCCGCACGCGGCGGCGAGCGCCTCCTTCAGATCGTCGATGCCCGCGCCGGTGGTCGCGGACGTGCGCACGATCGCGGCGTCGGCGAGGAGCGTTCCCCGCACGAGATCGCGCACGTCCTCTTCGACGATCCCGAGCCAGTCCGGCTCCACGAGGTCGCACTTCGTCAGGGCGATCACGCCGCGGGGCACACCGAGCAGCTCGAGGATCGCCAGGTGCTCGCGGGTCTGCGGCATCACCGAGTCGTCGGCGGCGACCACGAGCAGGGCGAGGTCGATCCCGGCCGCGCCGGCCAGCATGTTCCGGATGAACCGCTCGTGACCTGGCACGTCCACGATACCGAGGTAAGCATTCTCGAGTTCGAGGTGGGCAAAGCCGATGTCGATGGTGATGCCGCGCTCCTTCTCCTGCGGGAGCCGATCGGTGTCGATGCCGGTGAGCGCGTGAACGAGCGCGGTCTTGCCGTGATCGATGTGCCCGGCGGTGCCGAGGATGAGCGTGCGCGGCGGCATTCGGGCATGATACGAACCCGTCCCGTCCCCGTTCGCGGTCCCCGGTATGATCCACGCGGAACGTCAGCCCGGTCAAAGGAACGCCGTCATGGCGGAGGAGCGATCGTCGCCGCAACGACGCGTGTCGCGCGAGGGAGTGCTGTTCGCCGCGATCTGCGTCGCCGGCGCGATCGCGCTCGCGTGGCTGCACGACCGGCAGTCGCGCCACGAAATCCAGCTCCTCCGGACCGACGAGGAGAACCACGTCCTCATCCTGTGCGAGACGGCCCAGCGGGACTTCCGGAGCATCCTCTCCGACCTGCGGATCCTCGCCGGCGATCGGGCGCTCCTCAGCTTCATCGACGCGGGCCCCGGCGCCGCCGACGCCGAGGCCGGGCGCGAGGCCGTGGTCGCTCGCCTCGCGGACTTCTGCCGGCACCGGCGGATCTATGACCAGGTGCGCTACATCGACGCGAACGGGCGGGAGGTCGTTCGCGTGGATCTCGTGGAAGGGCGGGTCCTGCGGGCGCCCGCAGCGCTGCTCCAGAACAAGGCCAACCGGTATTACTTCGAAGAGATCAGCGTGCTCGGGCCCGAGGACGTCTTCATGTCGCCGTTCGACCTCAACGTGGAGCACGGCGTTGTCGAGGTGCCGGAGAAGCCCACGATCCGGTTCGGCACGCCCGTGTTCGACAGCGCGGGCCGGCGCAGCGGCTTCGTGATCCTGAATTACCTCGGGCGCATCATGCTCGAGCAGCTCGACCGCGTGTCGGTCAACGCCACGGGACGGGTCATGCTGCTCAACGAGGAGGGTTACTTCCTGCACGGCGGGCAGCCGGACGACGCGTGGGCGTTCATGTACCGGCATCGACACGGCCGGACGTTCGAACGCCGCTTCCCCGACGCGTGGGAGCAGGTGAGCGCCGCCGACGCGGGCCAGGTCCTGACGCCGGCCGGGCTGTTCACCTTCCGCACGCTCGCGCCGATCGACCGGCAGGGCACGCGCCGCTGGAAGGCGGTCTCCCACGTCGCCGCGAACGTCATGGGCGCGACCGGGCGAACCCGCGCACGGTGGCTCGTCGCCGCGTGGTTCACGCTCGCGGTCGTCGCCGGCTTCGGGACGCGGATGCTCGCGCGGGCCCGCGCCGACCGCGAGGCGGCGCAGGACCGCACGCTGCGGGCGGCGCGGCTCGCGGCGATCGGCGAGGCGATGGCCGGGCTCGCCCACGAGAGCCGCAACGCAATCCAGCGCAGCCAGGCGTGTCTCGAGATGCTCTCGAGCCGCGTCGCGGACAAGCCCGGCGCGCCGCAGCTCATCGAAGAGCTTCAGCGTGCGCAGGACGACCTGCACCGGCTCTACGAGGGCGTGCGCGAGTGGGCCGCGCCGATGACGCTGCGTCACGAGCCCTGCGACGTGCACGCCCTGGTCCGCGAGTCGTGGACGCACCTCGGGTCCGCCCTGGATCACCGCGTGACGCTGGAGGAGCCCGACGCGACCGTGAACGCGACCGTCAGCGCCGATCGGTTCGCGTTGCGGCACGTGCTCCGCAACGTGCTCGAGAACGCCATCATCGCGTGCGGGGAGGTCGGCGACGCACCGGCGAAGCTCACGCTCGGGCTCTCCGAAGCGCGGCTCGCTCACCGCCGCGCCCTGGCGATCTCGATCCGGGACACCGGGCCGGGGTTCAACGGGGATGACGCGCGCCGGGCCTTCGAGCCGTTCTTCACGACCCGGACCCGCGGCACGGGCCTCGGGCTCGCCATCGCCCGTCGCATCGTCGGCGCGCACGGCGGCACGATCGAGATACGATCATCGTCATCGGGAGCCGAGGTCGTGATCACGCTCCCGCGCGAGGTCCCATGAGCGAAGCTGTTTCCCTGCGTATCCTGGTCGCCGACGACGAGCCGATCATGCGCGAGTACTTCGGCGAGGTCCTGACCGAAATGGGCCACGAGGTCGTCGCGACCGCGGCCAACGGGGCGGAGCTGATCGAGCGCTGCCGCGAGACGAAGCCCGACCTCATCATCGCCGACATCCGCATGCCGGACACCGACGGCATCGAGGCGGCCGAGCGGATCGCCGCGTTCCACGAGGCGCCGATCATCCTGGTGTCGGCACTCCACGACCCGGACCTCATCGCCCGCGCCGAGCGCACCACGGTGCTGGCCTATCTCGTCAAGCCGATCAAGCGGCCGTCGCTGGAGACCGCCATCGCGATCGCCCGCACACGGTTCGAGCAGATCCGGGCCCTCAAGGACGAGGCCGGCGACCTCCGGCAGGCGCTCGAGGACCGTAAGGTGATCGAGCGCGCGAAGGGCGTCCTCGCCAAACGGATGGGCCTGAACGAGGAGCAGGCGTTCGGCCGCCTGCGCACGGTCGCAATGGAGGAACGGAAGAAGATCGTGGAGGTGGCCCGCGTGATCGTGCGCATGGATCAGGAGTAGTGCGCGGCCTTCGCACGACCGAACGGCCGGCCGCGACGGCTGCGCTGATCTCCGGAGTGGCCCGGTGCGGCGTGCCGACCCCGGACCCACCGGGCACCACCGGGTGCCACCGGGCACCGCCGGGGCGACATCGACCGCGATCTCCTTATTCCGCCCTTGACTTCACCGTGCGATCGGCGCGACAATCCATCGCCTCGGGCCTCGAGCCGGCATCGGTCGAGGCTCGTCCAAGGGCAATGAAGCCCCACCCGCGCGCGAGGTGCGTGAGTGGGGCTTCGTTCGTTGAACGCGGCCGGCGGAACACGAGATGACCCCGGGCACGAGGGACATGACGCGAATAGAGATCGGAATCGACCACGGCATCGCCCCCGTAGTACAGGAGCGGCCGGAGCGGCCGGAGCGGCCGGAGCGGCGGGAGCGGATACCGGCGCTACCGGATGACGACGTCCGCCTCCTCGCGTTCGCGCACGGTGCCGATACGCGTCGCGTAGGGCAGCTCCGCCGCCCGGCAGCGTTCGACGAGTTCGTCGGCGCGCCCGGGCGCGATGGCGATCAGCAGCCCGCCGGAGGTCTGGGGGTCGAAGACGTACTCCATGCGGGGCGTGTCCGGATCGACCTCGCCGCGAACGCGCTTCCCGAGGTACGACTGCGTCGCGCGGTTGGCGCGCGTCAGGTTCCCGGCGGCCGCGAGCGGCTCGGAGCCGGGGAGCAGCGGCAGTGCCTCGAGCTCGATCTCGACGGTCACGACGCTGGCCGAGGCCAGCTCCGTTGCGTGGCCGCCGAGGCCGTAGCCTGTGACGTCCGTCGCGGCGCTCGCCCCGAGCGCGACCGCCGCCTCGCTCGCCGCGCGGTTGAGCTGGATCATGCTCGCGCACGCGGCCGCCAGCGTGTCGGCGGGGCAGCGGCCGGCGCGGTTGGCGGTGGTGACGAAGCCCGTGCCGAGGGCCTTGGTCAGCACCAGCGCGTCACCGGGGCGGGCGCCGCGGTTGGTGAGCATCCGCTCGGGGTCCACGAGCCCCGTCACGCAAAGACCGTACTTGATCTCGGCGTCGCGGACGGAGTGCCCGCCGAGCACAACCGCCCCGGCCGCGAGCACGCGCTCGGCCCCGCCGCGCAGGATCTCCTGGAGCACGTCAAGCGAAAGCTCGTCGTCGGGGAAGCCCACGATGTTGAGCGCCGTCGTCGGCCGTGCCCCCATCGCGTAGAGATCGCTCAGCGCGTTGGCCGCGGCGATGCGTCCGAAGACGTACGGGTCGTCCACGATCGGCGGGAAGAAATCGACCGACTGCACCATCGCGGTGCGCGCGTCGATCCTGTAGACCCCGGCGTCGCTGAAGTGCTCGGGGCCGACCAGGAGATTCTCGTCGTCGAACGCGGGAAGATGCTGCACGACCCGTGCAACCGCCTCGAGAGGCAGCTTCCCCGCTCAGCCGGCACAGCTCCCGTAATCCATCAGCCTCTTCTGTCGTCCGGACATCGTGCGCATGCTATCCCTTCACGGCCTGCCGCGTCGCGCCGATGTCTATACTCAGCGTCCTGGGAGCGACCGCGATGATGAGGAAACTGCGCTGTCTTCGGTTCGGGATCACCACGGTGCTGGCGGCGGGTCTCTGCGGCCTGACGCCGGGCCCGGCCGCGACTGCGGCCCCGTCGGATCCGCCGACCACCGCTCCGGCGGACGGGCCGGAGATCTCCCGCCTCGCGGCGCCGCCGCCGGCGGGAGCGCGGTCGGAGGACCGCGCCCGGCTCGACGAGGAGCTCGAGTTCGTTGACCCGACGCTCGACGGCTTCGACACCGAGGTGCTCAACTCCACCGGCGGTACGGCGCTCAAGCACCTCGCCGTGGGGCTGACGGAGGAGCTTCCGGCGAGCGAGCTCGAGGCGTACGTTTCGCCGCGGTTCGAATGCCTCGACCTCCGCGCGCTGGACGCATCGCCGGCCTTCGCCGCCGACGGTCTCGAGGTCTATGACACGCGCGGGGGAAAGAAGAAGCGCTACACCGGCCGCTCGGGCCTCGCGGACGCGATGCGCGAGCTGGGCCGGCCGTTCGGGAGCGGCGGCGACCACCATCTCAATGTCAAGTTCAAGATCGTCAAGGTGACCGTGCTCTCGCCGACCGAGGCGGAGACGGGCGTGATCTACCTCGCGATGGGAACGGGCGAAGGCGGTTACACCCAGCAGAACGGGAGCTGGCGCGTGTACTGGGACGTCAGCGAGGGCTTCGACCAGCCGCGCTGCCTCGGCATCGTCGTGGACGAGTTCCAGGAGAACCGGGTTCCGCGTCAGCTCTACAGCGACTGCACCGAGTCAGTGATCCCCGACGAGCCGCTCGAACGCGTCCGCCGCGGCATTCACGGCTGGTGGGGGCGCATCGACACGGGCATGGGCTTCAGCTTCTACGGCGACTACGCGGTCGTCCTCGGTGACGTTGACAACGACGGGCTCGACGACATCTACATGTGCCAGCCCGGAAGCCTGCCGAACATGCTGTTCCGCCACGAGCCCGACGGCACGCTGACCGACATCTCGCGGGGATCCGGCGCGGATCTCCTCGACGACACGCCGAGCGCGCTGCTCGTCGATCTCGACAACGACGGCAACCAGGACCTCGTCGTCGCGACGCTGCTGACGCTCAACTTCATGCAGGGCGACGGGACCGGGAAGTTTGCGCTGGCGGGCGTCGATCCCACCGACAACGCCGTCTCGCTCAGCTCGTCCGACTACGACGGCGACGGCCTGCTGGACATCTACGTCTGCCGGTACAGCACCTCCAACCGCGCGACCGTGTCGGGCGCGTCGGTCTACGACTCCGACGACGGCAAGCCGAACGTCCTGCTCCGCAACGAGGGCGGGTTCACGTTCCGCGACGTCACGGTGGAATCGGGCATCGACCACAACAACCGCAAGTTCAGCTTCGCCGGCGTCTGGGAGGACTACGACGACGACGGCGACCTGGACCTCTACGTCGCGAACGACTTCGGGCGCAACAATCTCTACCGCAACGACGGCGGCCACTTCCGCGACGTGGCCGCCCCGGCGGGCGTCGAGGACATGGCCGCGGGCATGGGCGCGACGTGGGGCGACTACAACCTCGACGGGAAGATCGACCTCTACGTGAGCAACATGTTCTCGTCCGCGGGCGGGCGGATCGTGGACAAGCCGATGATCGCGACGATGGCCGGGAAGGAGGCCGTGGAGCCGCTCCAGCGATTCGCGAAGGGCAACACGCTGCTCGAGAACCAGGGCGACGGGACGTTCAAGGACGTCAGCTTCAACGCGGGCGTCACGATGGGCCGGTGGTCGTGGGGCGGCGAGTTCGTTGACTTCAACAACGACTGCTGGCCGGACATCGTCGTGCCGAACGGCTTCGTCACCAACCATCTCACCCACGACTTGTGAAGCTTCTTCTGGCGGCGCGTGGCGCCGCAACAGGGCCAAGATGTGAGCGGGCGGAAGCAGCAGACGACGAGCTGGGCGGCCGTCAACTACCTGATGCGGAGCGGCCACTCCTGGAGCGGTCTTGAGCAAAACAACGTCTACGTGAACCTCGGCGACGGCACGTACGCCGACATCTCCTACCTCAGCGGCGTCGGCTTCGTCGACGACGCCCGCGGCGCGGCCCCGGTTGACTGGGACGGCGACGGCGACCTCGACCTGTGGATCAACAACCGCAGCGCACCGAAGGTGC